>CAMWMZ010000088.1 GCA_947175485.1 uncultured Clostridia bacterium | reverse complement strand
GTCCTCGGGCGAATAAATTCCCGTTTCATTCCAGGCGGACAAAATTTTATTCATATAGGTAAGTGGATTGGATTTCCCAGCGGAAAGCTTTGCCGCTTCAAAAAGCATTTCGTCGGAAAAGCTCCAATCGCGCCATTTTTTAAGATTTTCACGGTCTTTATCGTAAACTTTTCGTTTAAGTCCGCAAAGAGATATTATTTCAAGAAGAATTCTGTCGTTTGCAAGATATTCGTCTACCTGACTTGCCGTAATTTTGCCTTTGTCGGCATAACTCAAGGCTACTTTTTTTATGTAACTCAAATTTACTTTTTTGCCGTCGTTTTGGTCGACGCAAAAAGCAATAATCATTAAAAGCGCTTGCTGCTCGAAGCCGTTTTCCTCAAGAAGCTTGTAATATTCAAGATATTCGTCCGGCGGAACCATTCTTCCGCTTAATATATTTTGAACGCTTTTATTAAAATCGGAGTATTTTTCGGGCTTTATCATTTTGGGTTTGGCGCCTATACTTGAAGTTTCCAAAACAGATACGCTGAAAGGCTCACGCGAAATAATAGAAACAAGCTCGTATTCTTCTAAATACTCAAAATAGCTTATTGCTTCGTTTTCAGTCATTTCAAGAGCTTTGGCAAGCTCTTTTAACGTATAAGGAGAACTGTTTTGGCATAAAAACAACGCAAAAAGATATACCTTAACCGCTGTCGGCTCTAAGGCGGGAAGATACTGTGTTATGAAAGTGTTTTCAACGGTGGTGGTAGATTTTTTTATCAACCCGTCGGAGGCCGAAATGAATGGCATTTTTCAAAACTCCCGTTTTACGCTTGATTTCTTGTGTGAAATGCACTATAATCTTATAAGCGACAATATCGCGTGACAAGCGGTAGTAAATATTATAACTGTTGCAGCTTTAAAAATCAACAGCAATCGGCGCATTTTGTCACAAATTTTTATTAACGATGAAGATTTTACACGTTTCGGATTTACATATCGGTAAAAAGTTAATGGGCAGGGAACGCAGCGGAGAATTCCGCGCCGTGTTTTCCGAGCTTTATGCGATATGTAAAAATAACGGCGTTGAACTCGCGTTAATTGCGGGGGACGTTTTCGATACTTACACGCCGTCTGCTGAGGCGGAAGAAATTTTCTATAGCGGAATAAATCTTTTGTCAAACGTTTGTGCCGTGCTTATAATCAGCGGTAACCATGACGATTACGTTCGTCTTACTGCGGCGGAAACATTGGCGCGTGAGCATAACGTTTACATTGTCGGTAATAATCTTACCGCGATAAATTGCGGAAAAAGAGGAAGCGCATACCCTGCGAAGTCAGGCAACGGTTGGGTCGTTTTTGAAAATATAACAGGCGAAAAAGTATATATAAATATTCTTCCTTATCCTAACGAAGCCCGGTATAAAGAGGGTAAATCGGAAGAAACCTTTGAAGAAAAAATATCCCGCTGGATTGCCGCAGGTGAAAAAGGTAAAACAGAAAATCTGCCTTCGATTTTTCTTTCTCATATTTTTGTTGCAGGCGGTTCGGTTAGCGACAGTGAAAGGGAAATAGATCTCGGCGGAGCGCGCGCAGTGCCGCTCAGCTTATTGCCGAACTGTGATTATTGCGCGCTCGGGCACTTGCATAAGCGCCAGAAGTTAGGTAAAAACGTTTATTACAGCGGTGCGCCTATGCAGTTTTCTTTTGACGAATGCGGTGCGGAAAAATCCGTTAACGTTTTCGACTTAACAGAAAACGGCGTTGAAAACTTTAAACAAATTGCGGTAACTTCCGCAAAAAAGCTTATAAAACTACAGGCGAATTGCGTGGAAGACGGCGTGGCGCTTTTAAAAAGCAATGCAGACTACTTTGTGGAGCTTACTTTAAATTTAAACGCGCCGCTTACTCCGCAGGAAAATAACGCGTTACACGAAAACGAAAATCTTATATCGCTTAAAGCGGAAATAAACGGTGCGGCTGCTCGGGAAAAGATTGTTTCCAATAAAAATAAAAGCTCTTCGCAGATTTTTTCCGACTATTATAAGTTAAGATACGGTTCGGAGGTTCCGCCGGAACTTTTGGCGCTTTTTCTTTCGCTGACGGAGGAAGAATGAAACCTCTGAGATTGGAATTTCAAGGAATAAACAGCTTTTCCGAGCATACAATAATAGACTTTGAGGCTTTGACGCGCGGCGGTATTTTCGGCATTTTCGGCGATACCGGCAGCGGTAAAAGCACTGTTCTCGATTGTATAAATTTCGCGCTCTACGGCAACGTGGAACGCAGTAAAGAAAAGACCGACATAATAAATTATAATTCCGAAAAGGCGGAAGTAAAATTTATTTTTGATATTTTAAACGGCGGCAAGCGTAAACGATACACTGTCGAAAGGTTAATAAAAAAAGATAAAAGCGGTACGCATAAAGCAATGCTTTATGAATTCGACGGGGAAAAAGAAATCTGCATAGCGGATAAAGCTTCGCAGGTTGAAAGAAAAATCGTTGATATTCTCGGGGTTGAAGCGGAAGATTTCCGTAAGTGCATAGCCTTGCCGCAAGGCGAATTTTCTCAGTTTGTAAAATCGGTGCCAAGTGAAAGATTAAAGCTAATAGAAAGGCTTTTCGGCTTAAGCAAATACGGCGACCGACTAAAAGACAAATTGAACGTCCGCCAAAACGAAAACGAGGCGGCTTTCCAGCATTTCAGCGGAAAGCTACAGGCGTATGAAAACGTAACACGTGAACTGCTTGATAACACAATTAAAAATCAAGAAGAACAGAAAATTCTTTTGTC
>CAMWMZ010000087.1 GCA_947175485.1 uncultured Clostridia bacterium | reverse complement strand
ATTCACGGAATAGAAGATATTTATAAAAAATACATAAAAAAGGCGCAGATAAACACGAAGTCTACTCCGCACTATCTGCGCCATACTTTTGCTACTAATCTGCTTGCAAACGGCGCAGATTTGCGTTCCGTACAAGAAATTTTAGGACACGCCTCTGTTGCCACAACTCAAATTTATACCGAAGTTACAACTAACCGAAAAAAACAAGTACTAAAAAAATTTAATTACAGGAATAAACTATAATTTTTAATCAATTCCCTTAAGCTGACTGATAATTTAAAAATACTATGGTTCAATTCCTTTAAAGTGGCTTTTCATACTTTTTCAACGCCCATAAGCTGACCGGCTTGAAAAAATCCTTTTCACGCGTTATGAGCAATCTCAGTCTAATTCGAATATTTCACAAAGTATTCGGTTAGGCTGATTTTTTATTTAAGTTTAAAAGCGGCGTCGATTTTTAAAATCGCCGCTGCTCGTTATATCATAATATCAAGCGCCAGCCACAGTGCCATTCGACTTTTGACGATGTTATATGGTTGAAAAAACCGTATTATTTGTGCTATAATAAATTTATTCAAATTGTGCGATAAACAGCAATTTAGCGGAGAATTTCATAAATATGGCATTTGACTATAAAAAAGAATACAAAGAGTTTTATATGCCGGCAAGCAAACCGTCTATTGTAACCGTGCCGAAAATGAATTATATAGCAATACGCGGCAAAGGCAATCCCAACGAAGAGAACGGTGAGTATAAAAACTCAATCGGTCTTTTGTATGCAATAGCCTTTACAATCAAAATGAGTTATAAAGGCTCTCACAAAATCAACGGATATTTTGAATATGTTGTTCCGCCGCTTGAAGGTTTTTGGTGGCAGGAAAGTTATGATACAATAGACTACGCAAATAAAGACGGGTTTAACTTTATATCGCTTATACGTTTGCCCGATTTTGTAACTAGAGCCGACTTTGATTGGGCAGTGCAGGAAGCGACGTATAAGAAAAAATCAGACTTTTCAAAGGTAGAGTTTTTGACCTATGACGAGGGCGTTTGCGTTCAATGTATGCACATCGGCTCTTATGATGACGAGCCGAAAACGGTTGCGCTTATGCACGAGTATATGGCGGCAAACGGCTATAAGTTAGATATAAATGAAAACCGCTATCATCACGAGATATATTTGAGTGATCCGCGTAAATGTGCCGTTGATAAACTGAAAACGGTTATAAGACACCCTATAAGCAAAGCATAGCAGATTAATTTCAATTTAGTGAGGAAATATACAATGGATAAAACGCAAATCTTTCAGTTTATATCGGAACAAAAAACGGCATTTGTTGCCTCTGTCAACGAGCAAGGTTTTCCCGTAATAAGAGCTATGCTTGCCCCACGCAAAATTAACGGCAACGAAATCTATTTTAGTACAAATACCTCTTCTAATAAAATCAAACAATATTTAGCGAACAATAAAGCTTGCATCTATTTTTATAAACGCGGAAAATTCAAGTATCAGGGCGTTTCCATAATAGGCGAAATGCAAGTTTGTACCGACCAAGCAACAAAAGACGAAATTTGGCGTTTCGGCGATAAAATATTTTATAAGCAAGGCGTAACCGACCCCGATTACTGCATATTAAAATTTATAGGCAAAACAGCTGAATATTATTGTGATTTTAAGATTGAAAAGATAGAGCTATAAATTACAATTTATCTGTGTGTTTCGGTTTAGTTATTAAATCGGTTACAAAAAAAAACGGGTAACAACAATTGTTGTTACCCGCTTTTTTTATTTTAATTTTTAAAGAACATTGAGGCAGTCATTTCCAGATAATTTTCACCGCCGTATTCACCGTAAAGTTTTTTGATTTTTTCTTTAAATTCTTCCGCTGTTTTACATTCAGCCGCAACGGATTTGAGCGTTTCGAGATATTCTATTTTTGTTTGCGCGTCCTTCAAATCTTCCGCGGTATAATGCGAAGTGAGTATAAACCCGACGCCGCGCCCGATATAATTTTTAAGCTGTGTAATTATTGCGTCTGCATGTTCCGCCCCCGCTACAATCGAATGGCAATCGTGACCGAGCATGTGTGTATAAACCGCGTTAATTTCAGGTATTTCCAAATCAAAAGCATCGTGCGTAAGCGTAATTATAAAATCCACGCCCCCTATATTTACTTTGCCCGCCCCTATAATGTTATCTATATGTATAACCGAATTATCGAACAAAGCTCCGAACGCGGAAGCAAAGTTATCAATCAACGCTTTTCCGCCGCCGGCTTTGGAATATTCAACAGCGTTTTCCGTTGAATATTTTGGCGCGTCAGGTAAAAAGCTTGCGCCCGCGCCGTGATAAGACACTATTATTCCCGCTACCGCTTTATCTGAAAGATACTGAGTAAGCTCGGAAATATTATCATAAAAGCAAGGAGGTTCAAGCACGACGCATACGTTGTTTTTTTCAAAAATGAAAACTTCGTCGGCAAGAAAATCGTTCGTTTTATAAGCGTGCAGTTTTATTTTTCCGAAGTCGTAAACGTGCACCTCTCCTTTTGTAAGTTTTACAGTTTTAAAAGTGTTTTTGTTCATTATAAGTCCCTCCGTTATTTGTTGTAACAATATTGATTACAACCACAGATTAACACGGATTTGTTGTAATGTCAAGCATTACAACAAGTTTTTTTTAAATTTTTTTATGCACCCCCCCTGACGGGCGTGTGCCATAGGAAATAAAAACTGAACATTATAGAATTATGCTTCAAGCGATGACAAAAGCTCTCGGACAAATTGCCCGAGAGCTTTTAGCTGCAAATAATTAAGACAGATAAAATGGAAATTTATTTCTTTGTATATATTCCTATAATTAACCCGTTTTCTTCTCTTATATCTTTTAATTTCAGTTTAATACCTTTATTATTTGCTTCAAAAAGTCTGAAACCGTTTCCTAAAATAATCGGAACTGTCGTAATTTGATACTCATCGATTAAATCTTCTTTTACACATTGATTTACTAAATTTGCTCCTCCGCATATCCATATATTTTTACCTTTTTCTTGTTGTAATTTGTTTATCAGTTCTTTTATATTCACATTAATAT
>CAMWMZ010000086.1 GCA_947175485.1 uncultured Clostridia bacterium | reverse complement strand
TACCACGGGATTTTGAGTCCCGCGCGTCTGCCAATTCCACCACACCGGCAAATTGCTTTATAATTATATTATATACAACTTTAAAAATCAAGCGATTTTAACTTTATTATATTGATTTTATTCGGTAAAAGTGTTAAACTTATCAGTATGAAAAAACTCGTATTAATCGACGGAAACAGTCTTTTAAACAGGGCGTTTTATGCAACTCCCGTGTTTTCGACAAGCAACGGTATGCCTACGAATGCGATATTCGGTTTTATAAAGCTGCTTTTTAAAATTCAGTCCGATTTAAAGCCCGATTATCTTGTTGTTGCTTTTGATTTAAAAGCTCCGACCTTCAGGCATAAGATGTATGACGGATATAAAGGTACGCGTAAGCCTATGCCGGACGAGCTTGCCGTGCAGGTTGAACCGTTAAAAAAGCTTTTAAAGGCTATGCGCATCGCAACCTGTGAAAAAGAAGGTATAGAAGCGGACGATATTTTGGGTACTCTTTCGAAAAAATTCAACGTTCACAGTTACGTCTATACGGGTGACAGGGACAGCTATCAACTTGTTGACGACAAAACCGATGTTTATTTTACTAAACGCGGCGTAGCCGACCTTTTAAAGCTGAATAATGATAATTTTAAAGAACTGGTCGGGCTTGAACCTTGCCAGGTTGTGGATTTAAAGGCGCTGATGGGAGACAGTTCCGATAATATTCCGGGAGTACCGGGAATAGGGGAGAAAACCGCCTATGGGCTTTTGGTAAAATACGGAAATCTGGATAATATTTACGACCACATCGATGAATTGAAGCCCGCGGTATCGTCGAAATTATCAGCTCATAAAGACCTTGCTTATCTTTCTTATAAGCTCGCTTTAATTGATAGAAACTGCAGCCTTGATATTGAGCTTGAAAATTGTGTTTCTCCTGTTAAATTCGGCTCCGAAGTTAAGAAAATTTTTGCGGAGTTTGAATTCAGAAGCTTACTTACCTTAAATATATTTGAAGAAAGCGCTGACAGTGCAGATAATTCGGTAATTTATCCTAATAAAATCATTTGCAATACTGTTGAAGAAATTTCAGGAATTTTATATAAAAATAACAGCTTTGCAGTAGTTCTGAATTTTGCAAGCGCCGAAATTTATGTAAATAACACGCAGTATTCGCTTTCCGTAACTGAAAACTTGTTGGGCGAAGGAATAACGGAAAATGAGTTTGCCGACGCTTTACGCATTATTTTTGAAAATCCTGCCAATAAGGTAGTCATATTCGACGCTAAAAGCGCTATGCATATTCTTTCCCGAATAGGGGTTCAATTTAATTGCGCGTTTGAAGATTTGGCGCTTGCAAATTATCTTTGCAACTATGACGCGGGTTTTCTCGGCTTAAAAGATTTGTGCGGATATTACGGTTTCGATTATAAGTTTGCTCCGTTCTGTGTGGAAAAAATATTTGAAACAATCGGAAACCGTTTAAAAACCGAAAATATTCTTTCTCTTTATGAAGATATTGAAAAACCGCTTGTTAACGTTCTTTTTGATATGGAACAACAAGGGGTAAAGATCAGCTTCGATGTTTTAAACGAGCTTTTAAAACAGTTCCGCGAGCGTGCCGACGATTTCAGATTCAAAATATATCAAGCTTGCGGAAAAGAATTTAATATTAATTCCCCGATGCAACTGGGTGAAGTTCTTTATAATAACCTTGGTATCAAAGAGGTAAAAAAGAAAAATTCGGATAAATATACTACCGCCGCGGAAGTTCTTGAAAATTTAGCGGATAAATATCCCGTAATATCAGATATACTGAAATACAGATTTTATCAAAAGCTAATTTCCACCTATCTTGAAGGTTTTAAACCTCTTGCAGATAAAAACAGCGGGGTAATTCATACAACTTTCCACCAAACGGCAACAACAACGGGCAGACTTTCAAGCTCTAATCCAAATTTGCAAAATATCCCAATTCGTGACGACGAGGGGAAGGAATTGAGAAGGCTGTTTGTCGCGCGTGAAGGCAACGTGTTTATAGATGCCGATTATTCGCAAATCGAATTGCGGCTTTTGGCGCATTTTTCCGAGTGTAAAGAGCTTATTGAAGCTTACCGCAATAACGAGGATATTCACTCCGTAACTGCATCGCAAGTGTTCGGTGTCAATTTGGAAGAAGTGACGCCCAAGATGCGCCGTGCGGCAAAGGCTGTAAATTTCGGAATTATATACGGGATAAGCGAATACGGGTTAGCTAAAAATTTAAAAATTCCCAATTCAACTGCTAAAGAATATATTGAAAAATATTTTGAAACTTACAGTTCGGTTAAAGATTTTATGAATAAAAACGTGGAATTAGCCAAAGAGAACGGTTATGTTTCTACGTTAACCGGCAGAAAGCGCGTTATTCCGGAAATAAAATCGTCCAATTATAACCTGCGTCAATTCGGCGAGCGCGCGGCAATGAATATGCCGTTGCAGGGGTCAAGCGCGGATATAATTAAAATCGCAATGGTGAACGTTGACAAGGTTTTAAAAGAGGAAGGCTTGCGAACAAAAATAATTTTACAGGTTCACGACGAGCTCGTTTTAGAAGCTCCCGAAAACGAGGCGGAACGCGCGGCAGAAATTCTTAAATATGAAATGGAGCACGCTGTGGAATTGAAAGTTCCTCTAACGGTTGACGTTCATATCGGTAAAAGTTGGTACGATGCAAAGTAAAAATATAAAAATTGCAATAACTGGCGGGATAGGCAGTGGCAAAACGGCGGTGTCTGATATAATCGCGGGGCGCGGTTATAAGGTGTTGTCTTGCGATAAAATTTATTTTGAACTTTTATCGCAGGGGGCTTTTAACGCCGCGTTAAAACAAGAATTCGGCAATGTGTTTTTATCCGACGGTTCGCTTGACAGGGCTCAACTTTCTGCAAGAGTTTTTAATAATGAAGCAGAGCTGAAAAAGCTGAATAAAATAACTCACCCGATTATAATGCAAACAGTAATGGGTCGATTAAATGGCGTCGGCTTGAATTTTTGCGAAGTGCCGTTGCTGTTTGAAAACGGATTTGAAAGCTTGTTTGACGCTGTTATCGTGGTATTGCGTGATATTAAAGAAAGGATAGCCGCTGTTGTAAAAAGAGACGGACTTAGTGAAAAAGACGTTGAAAACCGCATAAATCAGCAATATAATTACAATAATCTTGACTTAACAAAGTACTATGTCTTGCATGATTGTTGTAATTTAGCCGATTTGGAGTTAAAAACTCTTGAAATTCTGGATAATATAGAAAAAAAGTATTTTCAAAAAAAATAAAAATACCGTTTATTTTGGCTTGACAATCAGTAAGAAATATTATAGAATTTACCTTGCTTTTGATAAGCACTCGTGGCGGAATTGGCAGACGCGCAAGACTAAGGATCTTGTGG
>CAMWMZ010000085.1 GCA_947175485.1 uncultured Clostridia bacterium | reverse complement strand
TTATTTTTCTATACCTAAAAGATAATCCGTTGATACTTCGAAAAAATTTGCAAGACTTATTATATAAGATAATTTGGGTTCGTTAATTCCGTTTTCCCAATTTGAAACCGCCGCGTCGGTTGCGTTGATTTGCTCCGCCAGCTGTTTCATTGATAAGTTGCGTTCCGTGCGTAATTCCCTGAGACGTTTTGCAAAAACAGACATAATAATCCTCTTTGCAATTATACTAAGAATTTTTAGTAAAGTAATTGACACTAAGAAATCTAAGTGATATAATTACTTTCGTACAACCGCCATTAAACAGACAAGCACGCCGAAAATTCAGGACGGCAATGTTTACCTACACTACCGCGCGTTATTGCTTTAAATTTTTTAGTTCGGATTTCACGAACTTTCCGGCAATCACAAAATATAAGCTATATATTATTTATAATATCATATGTTTTACGATTTTAATTGAATTTTGATATTATATTTATACGAGGTTAAAATTTATGGAACAGAAAAGCTGCAAAAACTGCAAATATTTTGAAAAGCTTTATGTTAAGGACGGGATATGTTTTAAAGAGTTTACTTCGGGGAGCTGCATCAATTTACAGGCGGACGGCGGGAAATTTCCGCGCGACTGCAAGCATTGGGAAAGCAGAATAGATACAAAGCGGCGCAACAAGGAAGATATTTATCTTATTATAAAGGATATACGCAACAGACTTATTATCATTGAAAACTATTTTAAAAGCGGAGAATAAAAACCCGCGCCGACGGCCTTTGCCGAGGCGCGGGTTTTAAGTTATTTTATACGAAATATTTTATTTAACTTTAAGTTGCAAATTTTAATATAATGTGTTATATTGTAAACACTATTGATAGGTTTTGATTTATCGGTAGAATTTTTTCAAGGGGCTGTACTGTGGAAGTTCCGGACAGTTGTAACATAACTTTATAACAGAAGTAATTCCGTACAAGAGCAAAGGATTTGTCGTGCGCGGAATTGTTTCGCGCATTTTTTATTGACAGATTTGAGGAAAGCTTATGGTTAAGTATTTCTTTTCCGCGGAGGGCGGGAAGCTCGGAAGGATTGAGAGTTTTAAAGATTTATGCTGGGTTGACATGGTTGACCCGACTGACGACGAGTGCGAGGACGTTTCTAAATTTTCGGGCGTGCCTGAGGATATGATTAAAGCCGCGCTCGACGAAGAGGAACGCGCCCGTTCGGAATTCGACGAGGGTTGCAGTATGTTCGTTGTGGACTGCCCCATTATGGAGGAGGGCGCGAACGGCGACGTTTATACCACTCTTCCCTTATCCATTATATATAACAAGCGCTGTGTTATCACGGTTAGCTTAAAGGGCAACACCGTTTTAAAGAATTTTATTACGGGGCGGGAGCGGATTTTCTGCGACAAGCCCGTGCATTTTGCCCTGACCTTTATGCTGAACAACGCGAAGAGGTTTTTGTATTGTCTTAAACAGATTGACAGAAAGAACCACCGAATTCAGAACGAAGTCGGCAGGACGATGAAGAACGAGGAAATTATACAGCTGTTGGATTTACAGAATTCGCTTGTATACTTTTCCACCTCTTTAAACGCGAACGAACGCGTGCATGAGAAGCTTTCCAAGGTTGAGGCGGTTGCGACGCGGGAGGATTATCAAGACCTTTACGACGACGTGAGCATAGAGAACAAGCAGGCTATAGAGACCTGTAATATTTACAAAAATATTTTAAGCGTGACCATGGACGCCTATGGTTCGGTTATTTCAAACAATTCTAACGATTCTATGCGCAAGCTGACGATAATAACGATTTTGCTTGCCGTGCCGACCATGATTGCGGGATTTTGGGGCATGAATATGCCCGTGCCCGGAGAAACGGGCGTTGCTTTGGCGCAGACTGCCTGGTTTTGGCTGGTTATTTTGGGCACTGCCGTGCTGACGGCGGCGATTGCGCTTATAATCGTGAAGGGAAATCCATTCGGCAAGCTGCAAAGGCTGAAAAGAAAGCACAAAAAAGATAAAAAAGACAAGAAGGACAAATAGATGCCTCTTTTGCAATACAGATGCGCGCGGTGCAAAAAGACGTTCGAAGAGCTGGTTAAACGGTTTGATAATGAGGTTTTTTGCCCCGATTGCGGCGGAAAATGTGAAAGAAGTTATTCCGGAGAGGTGTTTTCTTCCACGGGAAAGCCCGCGAAAAAGTGCAACGGAAACTGCAAAACCTGCGGAGGCTGCAAATAAAAATATGGTTAAAACAATACGGAGGCTCAGAAGCCCCCGTTTTTTTATGCAAAAAAATTTTGACCGCGCGGTTTATTTTTTTATTTTAAGGCAATAACACACTTGTATTCACGGAGGAACGTTATGCATAAGGCGATAAATCTTGTTTTTGTGACCGTTTGCACGCTTGCCATAGTTGCGGCGCTTTGCGTTTTGCCGCAGAGGCTTTGCTTTACGGACGGCGCGGATTACAAATTTTATTGCGGAACGAGCTCTAAAGACTGCAAGACGGTAGACGTAAGCGGAAATGCGGCGGTTGAAAGGCTTTGCCTTAAAAACGTTTGCGGAGAGAGCGCGGTTTATGAAAACCTTGATCTGGAAAGCTTTTTAAAACGGTTTGACGGGGAAATCGTGTTTATCGAAGAGCTTTCCGACAGCGTGAATTATTATTGCAAGGCGAACCTCCCCTATTCGGTCAACTTATACGGAAAAGAGATAAACCTGCATATTTGCGTGCGGGGCGGGACGGCGAGAGCGGCTTCGCCGATAATTTTCGGCGGATACTGAATAAAAAGCTGAAAGGCTGGCAACAAAATAAAAAAAGGAGTTAAAAAAATGAAAAACACAGAAAAAAACAAACCTACCAAGAAGAAAATTTTAATGTATTACCTGATTTTGGCGGCTTGCCTTTTGGTAATTGCCGGAATCACCGTGGGCGTGATTTTTGCGGTGCGCAACAACAGCATAACCAATCCCCCCACTATAGACGAAGGCAACAAGCCCACTAACCCCGACGGAAATAATCCCGACGATAAAGACCCCGACGACGGCGGCCACGTCGATACTTCGACACAATACGAGTTTATCGTGCCCGTTAAGGACGTAAACCTTTCCCAGGCGCACGTATTCGGATATGACAATACTTTGGACAGATACCGTTTGCACGAGGGTATGGACTTTAAGTGCGCGCAGGGAACGGAAGTTCTTGCGGCGGTTGACGGCACTGTTAAATCGGTATCGGTGCGCGACGAGCTTTACGGCGCAGTGATTACGATAGAGCACGCGAACAACATTACGACCGTTTACAAATTTGTAGACCCTGTTGAAAGCCTTAAGGCGGGCGACAAAGTTTCCCGCGGGGACGTTATAGGCAAGGTTGCAAAGGCGACCGGCGTTGAAAACGCAGACGGCGACCACCTGCACTTCGAGGTGTTCAAAAACAACGTTATGCAGGACCCCGACGATTATCTTGATATAATTTCAAAATAAAAACAATTTGAAATC
>CAMWMZ010000084.1 GCA_947175485.1 uncultured Clostridia bacterium | reverse complement strand
CTGCCGCCGCGTGGGGGGCGGTTTCATTGGGGTGTTTTTTTTTATTTTTTTTTCTGGTGTTCCGGGGGGGGGGGGGTGGTGCCCCCCCCCCGCCGCGGTTATTTGAGCGGTATTCGGTTGTATGCAAGAAAAGGGGTAGGCGGTGCTTACTTTGTTTTGGCGGAAGCGTAGAAAGCTTGCGGCGGGTGCTGACTTACGGGTTATATTGAAGCGGTATTTGATTGTATGGTAGGCGGCATCGTATTTATGTGTTTTGGCGGCGCGGGTTTTTTGGCAATAAAAAAAAAGCGGTTTCTTGCGAAACCGCTTTTTAATTTGATTTACATTGCGTTGACTTGCTTGTAGATTTCGTTCATAAGACCGTCGGAAACGAGGTCGCGAACCTTTCCGTAATAGATGAATACGGAGGAGAAGAACTTGTCGTTTTTGCCGCCTACGTTGTATTGAGGTATGCAGGAAAGAGGGTTGCCCGAACGCTCTAAGAATACGCGGGAGAACTCTAGTTTCTGTTCGTTGGTCAAAAGCTTGATGAAGTCGTCGGAAGGACCGTCGTAAATGATGGGCTTGTAAACCACGTTGCCTTCGGAATCTTCCGAGTAGACGGAAACGGGTTCTGCGGGAGCGGAAGCGGCTGCGGGCTCTGCGGTTGCCGCTTCTTCTGCGACGACTGCGTTTTTAGAAGCTTCTTTTGCAGCCTTTTCGGCTTCTTTCTGAGCTTTGCGCTCTTCCTTTTCTCTCTGCTTTTTCTGTTTTTTGGTTTCCGTTTCTTCAGCGGCGCCGCCTTCTGCAACCTTTGCGGAAGCCTTTGCCCTGTGGGGTTTGTAAACCACGAGACGGATAATGTTTATGATAAGCGCTACTGCCGCGAGCGCTGCGATTACGATGCTGTAAAGACCGATGTCTACGCCTTCGATGAAGATTACGATAACGATTACGAGAATAGCCGCGATAACTTCGAGAGCGTATCTTATAACGTTAGCCGCGAGCATGAGCCTGTTGGTCTTTTTGCCGAGCCCCATAACGTCGAGCATGAAGTTGATGAAGAGGAGCAAGCCCAAAGCCATTGCGCCGATGTAGGCGGTTGCCCAGAGAGCGCTGTCGCTGGCCCACGTAAGCTGACCCATGATAAGACCGAGTACGGGGGTAAGAGCGGGCATATCGGTGAAGAGGTTCAAGCCGAGCCCGAAGCTGCCGAGAGTATCGGAAAGCGCGGGGATAAATACCGTTATGTCAAATACTGCGACGAAAAGGGATAAGCCCGAAAGGAGCGCGAGTATAAATTTGACAACGCCCGAGCCGTGCTTTCTGTAAATAACCGACTGGATAACGAGCACGAGAAGAGTGCCGCCGAAAGCCGCGAGAAGCGCCCAGCTCCACTGCATTCCGCTGATTTCTCCGAGAGCGATTACGGGAGCGAAGGTAAGCTGGATTGCAACCAGAATCGTGAGGGGGATAAGTGCGAAAACTTCGATAAAGGAAGCCGCGCTTAAAGCCACGTTCTTTTTGGCTTTTTTGCTTACCGTGTTTATGATTGCGGGGATAAGCGCGAAAATTCCGCAGACGGTAATAAGCGCGTATAAAAGAACCGCAATTGCGCCGAGATCGATGCCTACTGCGCCTTCGCCGAACCAACCGGCAAGAATGTTGAACGTATAGCCGAATTGAGGCGTACCCCAGGTTCCGGCAAGGTTAAGCTGAACGAAAGGGTTCAAAAGGCTGTCTATCGCGGCGGGAAGCTGCATGGCAAGCATAGCTTCGGTACCGGTTTTGCCGATAAGATTTCCGAAAGGCAAAAAGAGCCCCAGAATAAGAGCCGCAAGCGCGATTACGTAGGTAATCAGCGCGACGATTTTGTTAGGACCTTTCCTTTTTTTATCATTTCCCATTTTGTAGATTCTCCGTATAATGTTATTTATTCCGTCAAATGGCGAAAATAAAGGCTTGTCTACCGTTTATGTATTCAACATTTTATACCAAATTGCGGAATATGTCAAGAATAAATATAATATTTTTGCTTGAATTTGACGTGATTTAGCGCCGAAAATCCGCCCGTCCGACACAAAAATGTAAGATTTTAACGTTTTCTGCGCGGAAAAAGCCCGAAAAATACGCAAAAAAATAAATTGGGTGCGGAATATGCGCCGTTTAACGCACAGCCGTTTTTGTTATGTTGCGTAAAAAACACGTTTATATACCGCGGTATTACCGCGGGCGCGCGCGGATATAATAAAAAGGATTGCAAAGTTTTTACGCGTTTGATATAATGGGGCGGAAAACCTTTAAAGCGGGATTTTTGCCGCGGGGGAGGCGAGGAAATGGACGGGCTGAAAACGGACGGAAATATTAAAAAAGCCGACGATATGCGCGAAGCAAACGGCGGAAACGCGGAGCGTACGTTAAAGGAAATAAACCTTGAGGAGATGCTTTCTTGTTTACCTAAGGCGCAGAGGGAGCAGCTTATTTCCGGCTACGATATGAAAAAATTCGCGAAGATTTTCGAGGACGAGGGAATGATGCGGACGGCGGAGGCCTTTTTGGACAGCGGAATGAACGTATCGGAAACGGCGAGAATTCTTTATATGCACAGGAATACTCTGATTTACCGCCTCGGCGTGATAAAAAGACGGACGGGGCTGGATTTGCGGAATTTTAAAATGGCGATGACGTTTAAGCTTTTGCATTGCCTTTATCTTATAAAATAGGTGGAAATATGAAAGATAATTATACCTTTGACGAAAGAGGAAGCAGGCGGAGCGACAGCCGTACCGTCAGAATTATTTTAAGCGTTTTAGGCGCAGTGATTTTTGCGGTTATAGTGTTTTTCGCGGGATTTTTGACGAGCAGGCTAACCCTGACGCAAGAGCAGAAATCGTTGGGCTGGATACTTGACACGATAGAGAAAAATTATTTGTTTTACGATGATTTCGACAGAAACGGAGTTTCGTATTATTCCATAGACGGCAAGCTTGACAGATATTCGGAATATTACACCCGCGAGGAATACGAGGCTTTACAGGCGGACAACGCGGGGTCTAAAAGCGGGATAGGAATTTCTTACAGCTTTGTTGAAGGAAAGGGCGTGCTGATAAATACCGTTGTGGGAAATTCGCCGGCGAACGAGGCGGAAATACGCGCGGGGGATTTTATAGTTTCCGGCAAAAAGGACGGCAAGGAGTTTGTATTTTCTTCACGCGATGATTTTACGGCTTTTGCCGGCGGTTGCAAAACGGGCGAAACGTTTACGCTTGTCAACAGCGAGGGATATGAATACAAGCCTTTGGCAAAAGCCGAGTACAAGGCGAGCTACGCTTATATGGCGACGGCGGACACTGCGTGGGAATTCCGCTCTTCCGCGAACGGAGGGCTTTCTTTACAGGAGAACAGGAGCAAGGCGAAAAGCTGTTTGCCCGAAGGCACGGCTTATATAAACGCTTCCCAGTTTTACGGCACTCTTGCGGACGAGTTCGGGGTTTTGATAAAGAAATTCAACGCGGAGAGCTGCACTTCTCTTATTCTGGATTTGCGCAACAACGGAGGCGGTTACGTAAGCGTTATGTGCGACATGGCGGGGTATTTCGTATCTTCGGTGCAGAGCGGAGCTTCTGTTGCGATGACTGCCGAATACAGAAGCGGTAAAAAGGAAGTTTATTATTGCGAAAGACACAGCGGGGATATGCTTGTGCCGAAGGGTACGGAGGTTTACGTTCTGGCGAATTCGGGAACGGCGAGCGCTTCGGAGGCGCTTATCGGCGTTTTGGTAAGCTACGGAATTCTGGATTACGAAAATATATTTGTTTCCGATTATTCGCAGGAATATCTGGAATGGGCGGGCGAAGGCGCCAAAACGGCGCAGACCTACGGCAAAGGGATTATGCAGACGACTTTCCGCAATAATCTTACGGGAGAGGCTTTGAAGCTTACGACGGCGCGCATTTTGTGGCCGAACGGAAAATGTATTCACGACGTGGCGCTGTCGAAAAAAGACGGTTGCACCGAGGTGCCCGCCGCCTGGAGCGTTACGGCGGACGATAAAGAGCTTTGCGACGTTGTTGAAATTATAAAACAAAAATAAAAATATAAATTAAAAAGCGTTTGCGC
>CAMWMZ010000083.1 GCA_947175485.1 uncultured Clostridia bacterium | reverse complement strand
GGCTTATTTGCCGTCGGGCGCGGTTTTTTATGACTTAAACTTATTTTATCGCTTCTCCAATTTTATCGGAAAGCAAAGCGAATTTCTGCGGAGAAAGCGTTTCCCCCCTCGCCTTTAAATCTATATCACAGCTCAATAAAATTTCCCGCGTCTGTTCGCGCGTAAGCTTGAACGTATTTATAAGGTTGTTTTCCAAAGTCTTGCGCCTTGCCGCAAAAGCCGCGTGCACGGTCTTTTTATATAAAGCTTCGTCCTTCACGTCAATCCGTCCGTGTTCAACGGAAAGCTTGACCACCGCGCTGTCAACGTTCGGGCGGGGAGTGAACATCGTGCGCGGCACTTTTTTTATTATCTGCGCGCTTGCCGTCAAAGCTATCACAGCCGTAATCGCTCCGTACTCGGGGGTATTTTCCTTTGCGCACAGCCTTTGCGCAACCTCTTCCTGCACCATCACGGTAAGACTTTTACACCTTTTTCCCTCTTCCAACAGCTTTGTTATGAGCGGTGTCGTAACGTAATACGGCAGATTTGCTATAACGCAATATTCCCCGGTTTGTTTTTCAAGCTCCGTAAGATTTACCTTTAAAAAATCCTTGAAAATCACTTCCGCATTTTCCACGCCCGAAAGCGTTCTTTCAAGCACAGGCTTTAAAGAGGTATCTACCTCGAACGCGATTACTCTTGCCGCTCTTTCCGCAATTGCCCGCGTAAGGGTTCCCGCACCGCAGCCGATTTCAATAACGGTATCGCCGCTTTCAACGCCCGATTGCGCCACGATAGAAGCCAACAGATTTTTATCCGTTATAAAATTCTGCCCGAATTTCTTTTTAAACCCGAAGCCGCACTCCGCAAGCACGCTCTTTAAATCGTTTTCCATATTTTAGCCGACCCTTAAATGAATAAAGCTATTATAACAATACAAACTAAGATTGTAAACGGATTTACCCCGTTTGCAAAACTTATGATAAAGAAGCCCTTGCGGGGAAAACCGCAAGGGCTTTGACTTTATATTGATTTAAAAAATTTAACACTTTACATAATGTATTAATTTTCGTGATTTAGGTTCTGCCGTTTTTCGCCACAACCGATTTACCGTTAAGTTATTCTGGCGCGCCGTCAATTACATAGCTTTTTAAAAAGCGCATGAGCGTTCTCCCAGATTTGCTCGGCGGCAGTCTCAACCGTTACCCCCTTGATATCCGCGATATTCGCCGTTATTTCGGGTATGCTTGCGGGGGTATTCGGGAATTGCCCCATAATAGAGCGCGGCGGCAGATACGGGCTGTCCGTTTCTGAAAGTATCCTATCAAAGCCGATTGCGGCGATGCTTTTTCTCGCGCGCTTACTGCCCGAATAAGTGCTTGTCCCGCCGAATGAAAAATATACCCCGAGCTTTTCAAGCTCTTTTGCAATTTCGGGCGAGTGCGAATAACAATGCAACAACGCGCCGTTTTTCAAGCAAGCCGAATATTCCTTTAAAACACTTACCATATCCTCCGCACAGTCGCGGGAATGTATCTGCACGGGAAGCCCCAGCTTATCCGCCAAAATCAATTGCTCCGTGAATATGCGCCGTTGAAGCGGTTTATCCGTGTCGGGATAATGATAATCTAATCCTATTTCGCCTATCGCAACGCACTTTTTATCGGTTGCAAGCTCGGCAATTTTTTCAAGGCCGCCGTCACGGTATTTTTTCAGCTCCGTCGGGTGAAACCCCGCCGTAAAGTAGCACATATCATGGAGTTTAGCCATATCACGGCAAAATTCCGAAGACGGCAAATCAAAGCCCGCGGCTATAATTTTTTCAACGTCCGCCGCCTTTATATTTGCAAAAAGCGCGTCCAAATTGCCGTAATGTCCGCCGTCTAAATGACAGTGAACGTCTATAAATCTCACGATAAAAGGCTCCCGTCGGGAACGTCCTTTTCGGGTGCAACTATGCTCAGCGTGCCGTCGGGCGCTTCCGCACACACAATCATGCCCTCGCTTAAAAGCCCTTTCATTTCACGTGGAGGCAAGTTGCAAACCACTATTACACGCTTACCGACCATTTCTTCCGCAGAATAGTGCTTTGCTATGCCGGAAAGCACTGATATCGTTTTATTGCCCAGGCTTACCGTTTCATGTAAAAGCTTGCTCTTTTTAACCGCCTCGCACGCAATAACAGTGCCCACGCGCATTTCTATTTTCCCGAAGTCGTCAATTGTTATTTGTTCTTTCTTTTCTTCGTTCACGGGCGCCGCCTCCATTCTCTGCTTCTCCTCTATTTTTTCAATTGCAGGCTTAATATCCTCGAATTTAACCCTTTCAAACAGCGTTGACGGCGCAGCCGTAACTTTATATTCCGCAACGCATATTTCTGTGTTAATATCTCTGCTAAGCCCGCCTATTTCCTTTAAAATTTTATCCGCTGTTTCAGGGATAAAGGGCTTTAAAATATTCGCGCCGATATCCAAAGACGTCAAAAGATTAAACAATACCTCCGAAAGCCTTTCTTTCTTTGCTTCGTCCTTGGCAAGCAGCCAAGGCGTGGTTTCGTCTATATATTTGTTTGCGCGGCGGAACAAGGTCCACAAGCAATCCAAAGCGTCCGCAACCTTGTATTCTTCCATTTTAGCCGCAACCTTTTCATAAGTTCCGCGGATAACGCCTTCAAAATCGCCGTCCGTTTCTCCTTTTACGCCGGTCTTTTTCGCAACCCCGCCAAGGTATTGGTTGGTCATCGAAACGGTGCGTTTTACAAGGTTTCCCAAAACGTTAGCAAGGTCGGAATTAATCCTCTCGCACAACAGCTCCCAGGTGATAATTCCGTCGTCGGCGTAAGGCATTTCATGCAAAACGAAATATCTCACCGCGTCAACCCCGAATATCCCCGCCAAATCGTCGGCGTACATAACGTTTCCCTTGGATTTAGACATCTTATCCCCGCCCTGCAACAGCCACGGGTGCCCCAAAACGCACTTAGGCAACGGCTCGCCCAAAGCCATCAAAAACACAGGCCAGTAAACCGTGTGAAAGCGTATTATATCCTTACCGATAATATGCACGTCCGCGGGCCAGTTCTTTTTATAATCTTTTGAAGAACCGTCGGGGTCGTACCCTATCCCCGTAATATAATTAGTAAGCGCGTCAAGCCAAACGTAAACAACGTGGCGGCTGTCGAATTCGACGGGAACGCCCCATTTGAACGTAGAACGGGAAACGCACAAATCCTGCAATTTGGTTTTCAGCGTACCATTCTCGCACGCGGATAAAATCTCTTCGTCGCTCTTGCCGATAAACTCGTCGTCAAGCAAAAAGTTATTCATCATCTCGTTCTTGCGGGAAACGGGCTTAATAAATTCGGGATGGGTCACAATGTGCTTTACAAGCCTTTCCGCATACTTGCCCATTTTGAAAAAGTAAGCCTCTTCCTTTGCGGCTTTAACTTCTCTGCCGCAGTCGGGGCACTTGCCGTCTACAAGCTGGCTCGAAGTCCAAAAGCTTTCGCACGGGGTGCAATATAACCCCTCGTACGCGCCCTTATATATATCGCCCTGATTATAAAGCTTTGTGAATATCTTCTGAACGGCGCGTTGGTGATAATCGTCTGTGGTACGGATAAACTTATCGTAGGATACGTTCATCAAATCCCAGATGCGCTTTACCTCGGCGGCACAGCCGTCAACAAACTGCTTGCACGTCACGCCCTTTTCCGCCGCTTTCTGCTCCACCTTCAAGCCGTGCTCGTCCGTGCCGGTCATAAAAAACACGTCGTAGCCCTGCATGCGCTTAAACCGCGCTATCGCGTCGGAAAATATACTTTCGTAAGTGTTTCCGATATGAGGTTTGCCAGAAGTATAGGTTATTGCAGTCGTAAGATAAAATTTCTCTTTCAAAACAAATTCTCCCGATAATATTCCGTTAAAGTATAGCACACCCGCCCGCAAAATGTAAACTGATTTAAATAAACAACCGCGCCGCGCATTTCACAACGCGCGGCGCGGAGCCGCATAAAAAGCAATACTTATAAAACCCGCATAATATCAAATGTAATAATCGCGGACGGGCGCTAATAAATTTAATATATGAACGTGATTTTTTCGGCAATCTTTATCGCGTCGCTTATCGTAATGTCGGTTATCGCTCCGGACAAGCTCCTGTCATCTCTGCTCGGCGGGGCGGAGCGTTCGGCAAAAATGGCGCTTACGTTATTTTGCATTTACGCGGTATGGATGGGGCTGTCCCGCCTTGCCGAAAAAAGCGGGCTTTCAAAACAAGCCGCACGCGCTTTAAAGCCTTTGTCACGCCGTCTTTTTAAAACCTCAAATGAAGCCGCGCTTGAAAATCTCGCCATGAATTTATCATGCAATCTTTTGGGAGTAGGCGGCGCCGCAACTCCGTACGC
>CAMWMZ010000082.1 GCA_947175485.1 uncultured Clostridia bacterium | reverse complement strand
CAGATAATGCGGTTAATGTTGAACTGCATGATTAGTTGAAAATGACCTGCTACAGCGTATGCCCGGATTGCGGGTATAAATTATTCAAGTCCGGCGACGCTCGAACGAGCCGTAAATTCCTTGCGGCTAACTGTTTGCCATACAGCGGGTGTTCGACAGCGGCAAGTCAACGGCGCAACAAAATTCTGTCTGGTTACCTTGTATATTACGGGGTGCGTTTTTATCGCTTTACGGTATACCATAACAAAGGTATACGCACACATTTGAAAAGTGTGTATTTGTTTAATCCGTTCCTCAGCGGAAAAGCCGACGTTTTTTGATGAAACAGAAGATGTCGGCTTTTCATAATGCAAAAAATATGTTATAATAATGAAGTGAGAAGCGCTTAAAGAGGACTATACGAAGCGTTTAAAAAATATTGCGAAAAGTATTTTTATTTTCAAAATAGAGTGTTTGCGTATATTCCGTATAAAGCTTTGCTTAAAATATTTTAGCGTTTTGAAGATGAAGGTATAAATATTCTGCCGTATTAAAATTAAGCGGCTTTTAGTGCGATTGAATATGCAAAATTTGTGTTTTAAAATTTATTAAGCCATCTAAGGAGAAATTAAAGTGGAAGAAATAAGGAATATCTTAGAAACAGCTATAAACAAGTTCAATGAGAATGATGAATATTTGATTAAAAATGATTTAAGCGAGCGTTGCATTTGCAGCAGACTGGCATATTACATACAACAAACGCTTATGACATCCCGATATAGCGAATATATAGTTGATGTCGAATATAATCGCGGAGCAAAAGGAAAAGACAAATCGCCGAAAGTTTTGCATGATAAAAAAATAGTTGTTGACTTAATAGTTCATAAACGCGGACAATCTGAATATTACGGTTTTGACAATCTTTTTTGTGTGGAGATGAAAAAATCAAATAGCCGTTATGGATTTGATAATGACAAAGCGCGGTTAAAAGATATGACCGATTATGATTATGGGTATAATTACAAATTCGGTTATATGGTAATTGCCGATATGAAAAATAAAATACTTGTAATTGAGTCTGAATTTAGGTTAGATAGTGTTCAATAGACAAGGCGGCGTTTTTGTTTTTTAAAAACGTGATAAACGCCGTCGGTTATAAGAAGTTTTCTTAAACGGACGGAAAAAGAAGTGAAAATTAAAAAGCTACAGCCCGCAATCTTCATGAACGAAGATTGCGGGCTGTTTGTCGGCGGATAAAAATTTTTATAACGTAAATACGTTTTTTATAAATCAGCTTGATATAAATACTTGCGCTTGGTAATTCCATTGCAGTATTCCCGAAAGGACAATTAACTGAATTGTAAATTCGGGCACGGCGTTATACTTGTTTTTTGCCGTTTCATAAAGTTTTTTTATTATCCGTCCGCGGGTTTCTTCCGTGCAATCGGCGCAAAGATAATCGCCTTTCGGCAGTATTTTCAGTCCGTCGGTTTTTGCATACCGCGTACAAATAGCAAATAACCGTGAGTTGCCGTCTTGTTCGTAAATACCCGCTAAATCTTCAAACGAAAATTCGCTTTTAAGTTTATCGGATACTTGTTCATAAAAACGCCGATGGTAATTCCATAAATTTTCCAACGCGGGCTTTTGCATAGTGTTAGATAATAATATAACCCTTTGAGGATAATGCTTAATGAAAACGTTTTCATGCTGTCCGCCGTTCGATTTGCTTTCGTAAAAAACGCGCGCGCGCTGAATTTTCGTTTTAGCGTAATTGAGCTCGGCTATTTTTTCGTCTGCGCTTTTTTCCGCTTGCTTCAACGTTTCAATAATTTTATTGAAATCATCGTATTCCAAAATCTTTTTTATTTCTTTTAAAGTTAAATCCATGCAACGCAACGCGCGGATTGTGTTGAGCTTTACTATCTCTTGTTGCGAATAATAACGATAGCCCGTCCATTCGTCTGTTTTGCTCGGCTTTACTAAATCGATACGGTCGTAGTGCCTCAACGTTTCGGATGTCATGTCAACTATTTTTGCGGCTTGGCTGATGGAAAAATAATCTTTCATTTTTTATGATATTCCTCTTGACTTTTGTGTTACACAAAAGTTTATAGTTATTATGGCATTGAATTACGGCAATGTCAAATAAAAATTTTAAGGAGCTTTATTATGAAAAAATTAACTGTGTTATTACTTACTGTTGTCAGCGTAGTGGTTTTTGCGCTTACGGGTTGCTCAAACGGCGACACGTTTACCGGGAAGTCCTATTTAAGCGGAGAAACCCAAATAGAAAAAGTCAGCGTGCAAGTTGAAAACAGGGAACTGGAAATCAGCGCGTCGGAAGATAATAAGATTTACATCGATTATTTTGACGGAGAAAAGGAATACCTTGATATTACCGTTTCTGAAAGCAAAGAATTAACAATTAAGCTGTTATATAATAAAAATTGGACGGATTATATCGGAATAAAAACGCCGAAAGAGTATCGTAAAATTAAAATCAGGTTGCCCGATAATCTTATTGTTGCATTTAAGGCAAATACGACAAATGAAAATATAACGATAAATTCGCTGTCGTTTAAAGATAGTGTTAATTTGCAGACGGGCGACGGCAATATCGTGTGCGAACGTGTAAACGTGGGCAATGCTATTAATCTGACCGTAAAAAACGGTGATATAACAGGGTCTATAATCGGCGGCTGGGACGACTTTGCTATGCATTGCACAATAAAAAAAGGAAATTGCAACTTGCCGGCTTTGAAAGACGGCGGCGAAAAATCGTTTACAGCCGATTGCAATAACGGCAATATAAATATACAATTTGTAAAATAATTCCATACCGCTTGATTTTGAAAGTGCTTCGGTAAGACGTCAGACAGTATTTTCAAGCACTTTTTTATAATTAGAGCAGATTTTTTTTCGTGGGGGGACTTGCCGCGGCCGCTGAGCAAAAACGTTTTCCGTTTGTAAAAATCGGGGTTGCCAAACCTTGAAACGCATGGTATAATTGTTAAAAGCCACAAAGGATTACGGTTATGGAAGTGTTTGAAAAGGTCTCCGAAATATTCGATATTGCGGTAAATTATCTGATATTGATTGTCGAGCTTGTTGGAATCGTAATTTTGATGTATGCAATAGTTTCGGCGGTTATCGGGCTTATTAAAAGGCAGGGGCATACAAGGCTGAAGCTTGCGGAGGGCATTGCTCTTGCCCTTGAGTTCAAAATGGGCGGCGAGCTGTTGCGCACCGTAATAGTGCGGGAGTGGAACGAGCTTTTGATTTTGGGCGCGATAATACTTTTGCGCGCGGCTCTGACATTCCTTATTCAATGGGAAATAAAAATCGAACGTAAAAACGGAAATATGTCCGATTTGGAGCTGAAAGATATAAAAACCCCGCTTACGCAGGATATGAAACCTAAAAAATCCAAAAAAGATAAAGAGCAGGGCGGTGAGAATAAATGATTTGCGAAAAAATCGATTTATACGCGTATTTCAATATAAAAAGAAAATCTGCCGATTGCGGAGGGTATCTTACGGTTTACTCCAGAACGCCTATAAACGGTATTACGGCAAAGCTAAGACCGGCGATGCTTGTAATTCCCGGGGGCGGATACGGGCATGTTTCCGCGCGGGAGGGAGAGCCCGTTGCGCTAAGATTTTTGACGGAGGGATTTTCCGCGTTCGTGCTGGAATATAGTATAAATACCGCTTATCCCGTGCCGCTTTTGGAGGCGGGAATGGCTGTGGCGTATATCAAAGAAAACGCGGCAAAATACAACGTTGACAATCGGCTTGTTGCGGCTGTAGGGTTTTCAGCAGGGGGGCATCTTGCGGGTATGCTTGCGACGTTGTTTAACGATAACGTTTTTAGTGCGCTTGGCAAAAGTGTGGCGCATGTGCGCCCCGACGCGGTGATTTTTTCTTATCCCGTTATAACCATGCTCGACGGATTGACGCACGAGAGTACGCGGAACGTTATAAGCGGCGGCGGAAAAATCGATTATTGTAAGCTTTCGATTGAGAACAACATTACGAAAAACAGTCCGCCCGCTTTTATTTGGCATACGGCGGAGGATAACAGCGTCCCCGCGGAAAATTCGTTTTTGCTTGCTTCCGCTTATAAAAAGGCAGGAGTTCCGTTTGCCTTGCATATTTTTGAAAAAGGTGGGCACGGATTAAGCCTTTCAACCGCCGAAACGAGCGACGGAACGCAACACGATTTATCGCTTGCGCATGTGGGCAAGTGGGTTGGGCTTGCGCTCGACTGGCTTTCCGTTCACGGATTTAAAATGAAAAATATGCCTGACTGATATAAAAAAATTTTTAAATAATAGCAAACACTTAAAAGATTTGCGAAAGTAGGTTGACTCTTAATGTCACTTAAGTAAAGGTTACAGTTTTGAAAATATAGATAAATCCTGAGCAAATACTTTTCAATATAAGCTTGTATTGAAGAG
>CAMWMZ010000081.1 GCA_947175485.1 uncultured Clostridia bacterium | reverse complement strand
CCCCGCAGGCTTGCGCGGCAAAAGCCTCCTGCAGCGGTTCCGGCGGCCAACACGTTATGATTGTAATAAATGATAGGGTGGTGGCGATTTGTGAACGCGGTGTGTGGGACAAAAAAGGGAGGTAGTGGCGGAGGGGGTGTATGTTTTGGGTTGGGATTGTTGCGGGATAATAGGCTAAGGGGACGTGTTTAACGGTTTTGGTTGCGGGTTATATAAAAAATGATAAGAAATTTTAATTTAATCACCGTTAAACACCGTGCCGACGTAAAGACGATTATTCGGGATATGCGCATTTTACGGCAGAAAACGCTTTTGCGGCGGGCGGCGATAACGGTAAACCAATTCGATAAGGAGATATATATGATAGGCAATTTTACTTATTGCAATCCTACGAAGCTTTATTTCGGGGAGAACGCGCTTGACGGATTAAAGGAAGAGCTTGCGAAATACGGAAAGAACGTTTTACTCGTTTACGGAGGCGGCTCTATAAAGAAGAGCGGACTTTACGGCGAAGTTATAAAGATACTCAAAGAGTGCGGTAAAAACGTTTCCGAGGACGCGGGCGTTATGCCTAATCCTACTTCTGAAAAGCTGAACGAGGGCTGCGAGAGGGCGCGTGCCGCCAAAGCCGATTTTATACTTGCTGTCGGCGGCGGTTCGGTTTGTGATTATTCCAAAGCCGTTTCCGTATCCGCTTACTGCGGGGACGACCCCTGGGAGAAGTATTTTATAAGGTTCGAGGAGCCGACGTGTAAAATTATACCCGTGGGCTGTATTCTTACGATGGTCGGAACCGGCTCCGAAATGAACGGCGGCTCGGTTATAACCAACCGTGAACAAAAGCTGAAAATCGGGCACGTTTTCGGGGAAAACGTTTACCCGAAATTTGCGATACTTAATCCGAAAATTACGTACACGCTGCCGAAATATCAGATGATTGCGGGAATTTACGATATAATGAGCCATATACTCGAACAGTATTTTTCCGGAACGGACGACAACACGAGCGACTATATTATGGAGGGGCTGTTGCGTTCGCTTATACACAGCGCGGATATCGCGGTTGAGAACCCCGAAGACTACGAGGCGCGTTCAAATATCATGTGGACGGCTACGTGGGCACTGAATACGCTGGTTGCAAAGGGAAAGACTACGGACTGGATGGTGCATATGCTGGGGCAGGCCGTCGGCGCTTATACGGACGCGACGCACGGAATGACGCTTTCGGCTGTTTCTTTGCCTTATTACAGATATATTCTGCCCTGTTGCGAAGAGAAATTCGCGCGGTATGCGGTGAACGTATGGAACGTAAACCCCGAAGGAAAAACAAAGCGAGAGGTTGCCGAGGACGGATTGTGCGCAATGGAAGCCTGGATGAAGAAAACGGGGCTGGTTATGAACCTTACGGATTTGGGCGCTAAGCCCGAGATGCTTGACGGAATGATTAAAAGCACTTTGATTATGGACGGCGGATATAAGGTTTTTGATGAAAACGACGTGCGCGCCGTGCTTAAAGCAAGCTTTTGAGTTTTTAAATATTAAACGGTTTTGCAATGATAAAAGCGGCTGAAAGCTTTTGCTTTCAGCCGCTTTTATGCGTTTTGATTATTTAAGATTATCGGGATTTTGTGCGGGGCGGTCTTCGGCTTGCGGTTTTTCGGACGGTGGAGCTATGCCGACGACGTCGTCTACCGGAACGGAAAAGGCTATGCCCTGACCTTCGGTTTTTAATCCCGCGTGCTGATAGAGAGCGTGGAGAACCTTATCTTTTATATCTTGCGGAACTAATATCATGACGATTTCTTTATCGGGCTGAATAGAGATATGGAAAAATTGTTCCGCCTCTTTGTTGGCGGTGCCGCGCGCGTGGATTACCGTGCCGCCGCGGGCGCCGACTTCCTTTGCGGCGTCCATGACTGTTTCCGAAAAGCCAGTGTTTACTATACATAAAATCATTTCGTATTTGTTTTCCATAGCTATTTGTTCTCCTTTACGACCGTTCTGTTGTTGCTTAAAAATCCGTATATCAGAGCGCCTATCACGCTGGATATGGGAACGGTGCAGGCGACGCCCTTGCCGTCTTTTATAGCGTTGAATTTAACTTCGAGCATGTGCAATGCGTCGGGGATTTTATTTTCCTGTATTACGCTTAAAATTACGCATTTATCCGTATCTGAAAGACCGAGGAGACCGAGCATTTTTGCGTTTGCGGTGCCGTGTGCAATCAGAACGGTTTGCATATTCACTTCAAACGATTGCAACAGGTCGCAGAAGTATTCCGCTTTGTTTCTTCCTACGACGGTTACCAAAAGCTTAAGCCTGTTTGACGTGACCGTGTTGGAGGATTTTGCCGTTCTTTGCGCGACGCGCTGTTTTATTTCTTTTTTGACCGCCGCGATTTTTTGTTTGCGCGGTTTGGGGGATTTTATTTCGGGCATATGTTTACCTTTTTGGGATTTTTACATTTTTGCAGGCTCGGCGGTTATCGAAAGCCGCCGTTTAAAGCGAGGGTGAAAAACGCCGTTTAAAATTGCAGACCGCGGTGAGTTATTTGAAGTATATAATCTGTTCGTCGTCTGCCGAAAGTATGCGCTTCATGGTTATCTTATGGCGGACTTTTGCCGAGGTGACCGCCTTGAAGCCGAGCGCCTGAATTGTGATAAGAGGCGTCATTGCGACCATTGCGACAACCCCGAAAGCGTCCGTTAAGATTGCGTCCGTTCCGCCGCCGTTCATTGCGACGCACGCGCCTATTGCGAGCGGGAGAATAAAGCTGGACGTTAAAGGCCCGCTGGCAACTCCGCCGGAGTCGAATGCGATTGCCGTGTATATTTTGGGAACGAAGAACGAAAGCCCCAAAGATATCATGTAGCCGGGGATTAAATAATATAAAAGCGAGAATTTGAAAATCATTCTGATAAGCGACAAGCCTATCGATATCCCGACCGCGAGGGAGAGGGCGAGGAGCATTTCTATTTTTTTGACGCCCCCGCCGGTTATTTGTTCTACCTGTTTGTTTAACACGTGCACGGCGGGTTCGGCGAGAACGACCACCATGCCGAGGATAAAGCCGAATACCACGAGCAAAGCTTCGCTGAACTGTGCGATTTGACTGCCGAGCTTAAAACCTATGGGCATAAAGCCGACGACCACCGCGACGAGGAAAATTATCAGCCCGACGAAGGTGTAGGCGATGCCTATTCCGATTTGGGCGAGCTTCTTTTTGGGGAGCTTTAATACCGTGAATTGCAGTATAAGGAAAAACGCGACTATAAGCCCGAGAGCTTTTAACACGTCGAGCGTGTGCTCGCCTATGATGTGACCGATGTTTGCGAGAGCCGTTTCCACGGAGTAATCGGCAAGCTCGTAAGTTATTTCTCCCTGCGAGGTCATTGCTAGCGCCATAACTGCAATCATAGGACCTATGGAGCAGAGCGCTATAAGACCGAAGCTGTTTTCGTTTGCGTTGCGCCCGCCTATCGTCGTTGCTATGCCCACGCCGAGAGCCATTATGAACGGAACTGTTATAGGGCCCGTGGTGACGCCGCCGCTATCGAACGAGAGAGGGAGGAAGCCGCTTTTGCCGCATTCTATGAGTATTGCGCAAAGCGCGAACAACAGCATATAGAAGAACATTAAAAGCAGAGAAAGATTAAGGCGGAATACGATTTTAAGAACGGCGATTACAAGAAAGAGACCTACGCCTGCGCCGACTGTGATTATGAGCACGGTGCTGTTCATAACAGCCTGAACCTGACTTGCGAGAACCGATAAATCGGGTTCGGCTATGGTAATCAGCACCCCCATCAAAAAGCATACCGAAATTAAAATTCCGAGTTTTTTGGATTTTGTAAGACCCGCGCCGACGTGTTCGCCCATGGGCGTCATGGCGAGGTCTGCGCCGAGGTTGAAAAGACCTATCCCCAGAATGAGAAAAACCGCGGACACGGCGAAAGCAACCGTTTCCGTTACGGAAAGGTTGACTAGCGGCGTGAAGGATATTATCAGCACTATCGCGGTGACGGGAAGTACCGATATCAGCGCCTCTTTTAGTTTGAGGAATAAAGCCTTTGCCATTTTTACTCCGTATTGCAAAAATTATGTTTAATTATAACATATTGTGGGGGTTATTGCAATGGTGACGTTTAAAAAAATTTGTGAAAATATAAATAATAAGGCAAAAAAAGTAAAATACCTGTGATCGGTTGCGCTGTGCGTATCGTAAATGGAAAGCCTGCATACGACGTTTGCGGTTTTTGTTGCGGAGTGCGGTGCGGGTTTCAGATATGGGGCACGGCTTTGGTTGCGCTATGAAAACGGAAAGCGGTTGCGGAGGTTCGGGCGGAGAAAGCTATGTGCGCAAAGACGCGCTTCGGGTTTGTACGGCAGCGGCGGCGGAATTTTGCGGTGCGGGCTTGATAGGCGGAAGGGATTTTATTTTTGTGAAAAGCAGCGCGCCGACGGAAAATC
>CAMWMZ010000080.1 GCA_947175485.1 uncultured Clostridia bacterium | reverse complement strand
TATTTATATTATGCAAATTTATAATGAATAAAGGAGTAAAATATGAAAAAAATTAAAAAGACATTGCTTGCGGTCACTGCATTTTGCTCGGTTGCCTGCGCTGCCGGCGCATTTGCCGCATGTGCGGATGTCCCTGCCGAACATAATCACGTATGGGACGGCGGCGAGGTAACAACCGCCGCAACCTGTGAAACCGACGGCGTAAAAACGTTTACGTGCACGCAACCCGAGTGCGGGGAAAAGAAAACCGAGCCCGTAGCCGCTTACGGTCATGATTGGGGCGATTGGAGCGTTTCCGTATATCCCGAAGCCGATAAAAAGGGCGAGGCGGTTGCAAGCTGTGCAAATGACGGATGTGAGGAAAAGCATACCGCGGAATTGCCAGTAGCCTCCGATATTACATATACCAGAACTTCCGACGACGCAACCTGTACAAAGAGTGGCAGTCAACATTATACGGTTATGGTTGAAGGCAAAAATGTCGAGTTTGATTTGGAAACAAAAGCCAAAGGGCATAACTGGACCTCGTGGAGCGTCCAAAAACCTACCGACACGGATGAAGGCTCTGCAACGAGAACATGCGCCGTGGAGGGCTGCGGCGGCGAAGAAAGCTATGTTCTGCCAGTGACCGGCAGCGAGGAATATACGGTAAGCACCAACCACGCTTCCTGCACGGACGACGGGCATGAGGTTTATTCAATCGGCTTTAAAGACGGCGCGGGTAACGACGTCGAGGTTAACTTTACAAACACGCTTCCCGCTACGGGGCATTTGTTCAGCTCGAGCATAATCACTTTGAATAAGCAGGCGGGAGATAAGGTGGGCAAAGTCTGTGAGCATTGCGGACGTGTCGAAAAAGAATTTTACTATCTTGATAACTCCGCGGTGGGCAACGACAAAATTCAGTTCGTCGGCGAAAATGATTATTTTGCCAAATTAACGACAAACGGTTACGTGTGGTTAAAACTCGATTTGTCTGCGGCACAATACGAAATAGATTTCGAGCATTTTGCAAGCAGTTCGATTGCTTTAGTTTTAAACGTATATTTAGACGATTCCGCTACTAAAATTGTGTCCGGTTCGCGGGTTGGTGCTGTGCAACCCGCCTTTGCCGACGTGGCTACGCTTGAAAACGTCGGTAACGACGGAAAGCAAACCAAAAAATTCACTTTCGACGCTTCCGCTTACGGCGGGCACTATCTCAGAATACAATTAATCCAGCAAAGCGCACCCGAATTTACAATGAGTATAAAAGCAAGCAGAAATTTAAAATACGGTTCCAATAAAGTCGGTATTACCGACAGCGGGGTTTTCGAGGATGCTTATACTTTCGTTCCCGAAGCAGACGGCGTTTTCAGTATGACCGTTGCCGACGGACTGATGGTTTTAATGAACGGCGAAGATTTTATTATCGACGGCTCGTGGGCAAACTTCGAAGCGAAAGCCGGCGAACCGATAACGTTTACCTTCTCTCACGGCGTTAAGGGCGCATATTCGGCAGTTATCGGCGATAAAATAGTTCCGCCCTCTTTGACGGTGGATGGCGACCCCGTCGAGGTAAAAATGATTTCCGGAACGCCTGTCGCGGTAGAGATCGGCGCAGACGTTGCAGAAGGTACGTATACCATAGAAATTACCGGCTCGACGTTCCTTATGGGCAGAATGACCGGTACCGGATATATGTACTTTATGGCGGGCGGAAACGGCTCGTATGATACGTTGTCAAGCGAGGGCTTGCTTCTGAGCGCCTATAAGGGCAACGGAACGGAGGGCGGCTATTCTTATAGCTGCAGCATGGGCAAGTGGTCGGTAACTTTAACGCTCAAAGCGGGAGACGTCGTTTACTTCGCTCCAGACAGCCCTTCCGTGCCCGTGGGCACAGCTATCGCTTCGGTAAACGTAACATTAAAAGCGGCTTAAAGATTTTTTCATTATATACTTCCTGTCATACGCGCCCCGCGGCAATTTTGCCGCGGGGCGCGTTACGCGGTTTTAAGCTTAATTTCTTTTACAATTATATATAAAACCGCTTTACAAACAAAAATTAATTTGCTAAAATATCAACGCTGTAAATTCACACCCGAAGGGCGGGCGCTCCGTGGCGGCAAAATCTTTCAGTGCCGTAATAAGCGCCGTAAAGCCGCGCTTTCGGGGAGGTAAACGGAGGAATAATATGGCAGTTATCACTATGAAACAACTGCTCGAAGCGGGCGTACACTTCGGGCACCAGACAAGGAAATGGAACCCCAAGATGTCAAAATACATCTATGCGGCGCGCAACGATATCCACATTATCGATTTGCAGATTACCGTTGACTTGATTGAAGAAGCTTACAAATTCGTATGCGAAAGCGTTAAAGAGGGCAAATCAGTTCTCTTCGTAGGCACCAAAAAGCAGGCTCAGGAAGCTATCAAAGAAGAAGCAGAGCGCTGCGGTATGTACTACGTAAACAGCCGTTGGCTGGGCGGCACGCTCACCAACTTCAAAACCATTCGCACCCGTATAGACAGAATGGTTAAAATCGAAAAAATGGAGCAGAACGGCGAATTCGACCTTCTTCCCAAAAAAGAAGTTGCAAAGCTCAAAGAAGAGTACGAAAAGCTCGTTACCAACCTCGGCGGTATCCGCGAGATGAACAAGCTCCCCGGCGTTATGTTCGTGGTTGATCCCCACAACGAGGATATCGCTGTTGCGGAAGCCCGCAAGCTCAATATCCCTATCGTTGCAATCACCGATACCAACTGCGACCCCGACCTTATCGACTATGTAATCCCCGGCAACGACGACGCTATCCGCGCGGTTAAGCTCATCGCCGCGGTTATCGCAAACGCTGTTATCGAAGCTAATCAGGGCGTAACCCCCGTTCTTCCCGGCGCGGAAGAAGAGGTTGCCGAACCCGTTTCCATTGAAGAGGTTGTCGCAAATTCCGAAGCGGCTGAACCCGCCGAAGAAAAGGCAGAGTAACCGGGAAATTAATTTAATAAGGAGATTATTGTTATGGCATTCACTGCTAAAGACGTTATGGAGCTCCGCGAAAAGAGCGGGGCGGGTATGCTCGATTGCAAAAAAGCTTTGATCGACGCAGACGGCGATATGGAAAAGGCAGCCGAGCTTTTGAGAGAGCGCGGCATTGCAAAGGCTGTTAAAAAGGAAGGCAGAATTGCGGCAGAGGGCGCCGTAGGCGCATACGTATGCGAAAAATGCGGCGTAGGCGTGCTTTTGGAAATCAACTGCGAAAGCGACTTCGTTTCCCGCGGCGAAAAATTCCACGAGATTGTAAATAAGGTTGCAAAAGTCGTTGCGGAAAACAAACCCGCTGACGTTGAAGCTCTCAACGCTTGCAAGCTTGAAAGCGCAACCGTCAAAGATTATATCACAAACATGACCGCTGTAATCGGTGAAAAGATTTCTATCCGCCGTTTTGCAATCTATGAAACGAACGGCAAAATCGAAACCTATATCCATATGGGCGGCAAAGTCGGCGTTATGGTAGAAGCGGCAGACTTTAAGGCAGGCGGCGAAGAAACGTTGCACGACGTAGCTTTGCAGATTGCCGCGTCAAACCCCTCCTATCTTGTTGCGGCAGACGTTCCAGCGGAGGTTCTTGCAAAAGAAAAGGAAATTATGCTCGTTCAGATGCAGAACGACGAAAAGAACAAGAACAAGCCCGTTGCTATCCTTGAAAAGATTATCGACGGAAAAATGGGCAAATACTATTCCGAAAACTGCCTTATGGAACAAGCGTTCGTTAAGGATGACAGCCAAAAGGTTGCACAGGTTATCGGCAGCAAGTTCAAGGTTGTAAGATTTACACGCTTTGAAATGGGCCAAGGCCTTGAAAAGAAAAGCGAAAACCTGCAAGACGAAGTTCAGAAGCAGATTGACGCAATGAAGAAGTAAAAAAACTTCCGTTATCTGAGGGTTGCTTGCCCTCTTTGCGCAAATTCACTTCGGTGAGCTTGATTACGCAAAAATCAGGTGCGCTATTTTATTAGCGCCGTAAAAATTAATAAAACCCCCGCCCGCGCATTAGCGCCGGCGGGGGTTTTCATATCGTTTTAAATTATTCCAACAAATCGTCGCAAGTAACCGAGTATAAGTTTGCAAGCTTAACAAAGTGTTGTAAAGTCGGTACGGCAACGCCCCATTCATAAGCTTGATAAGAAGAACAGCTAACCCCTATGCTTTCCGCAACATGAGACTGTGTATATCCGTATTGTTTTCGTAAATCCTTTAAATTTTTAGAAAGTTTAGTAAGTTCAACCATTTTTTTATAATTAATATGTTATTTTATATTGACATTTTAACGTTTGAAACTGTATAATGTAAAAAATAACGTTTCAAACGTTATTTTTTACAGGAGAAAAGATGTTAAACGATACGCAAATAATTAAAATAATAGAGGGAATAAATAATTCCGAAGAAAAAGAACTGTGCATAAAATACATAAACGAAGCGGAGGAACGGTGTAATAAGCTGTGTAAACGCGGAGAAAGCCTGCGCGTTTTCGCAGAATATAACATAATGATAGAAAG
>CAMWMZ010000079.1 GCA_947175485.1 uncultured Clostridia bacterium | reverse complement strand
CTTTGGAAATATGTTGATACAAATTACTTTTTTGCTGATAAAATACGTTTATTAAAACTTTTTGTAACCGGTTAAAATAACCAAAATTAAATCCGTTTACCGTTGGCGCGGTTAGAAAAATATTTTAATTACGGCTGAAAGTTTTTCAAATTTAAAAATTTCAAGGAGTATATAATATGGATAAATACCAAACTATAAGAAAGCTTTTCAACGGAGAAATAGGTTTAAGCGCCACTATCAAATGTTCCGATACCTATTTTCAGCTTATGAGACAATCCGACGAGCTTGAACGGAAAATCGTAAAACAGCTTGAAAACAATCCCGAGCTTGTGGAATTATTCGATAAGGTTTACGAAGCGCAATCCAAAGAGCACGCGGAAAGCGTTTTCTGCCACTATGCCGAAGGCTTCCGCATAGGTTTAATGCTCGGCGTAGAAGCGGCAAAATCCTTTTAGTTCAGATTTTCCCTTGCGGTGGCAAGCATAAGCTTAATGCGGTTTTCCTGATTTACCTTAGTTGCCGAAGGGTCGTAATCCACCGCGACTATATTTTCTTCGGGATAAAGATTTTTAAGCGTGCGTATAGCGCCCTTACCCGCAATGTGATTAGGCAAACATCCGAACGGCTGCGCGCAAACAATATTCGGCACTCCCGTTTCGGCAAGAGCCGCCATTTCCGCGGGAATCAGCCAGCCTTCGCCCATTTTCACCCCTTGGTTCAAAACCTTGTCCGCGCACTTACGCAAATGCTCGAAGTCGTGCACGGGCGTAAAAGTTCCGTCCTCTTCAAATAATTTTATAATATTTTTCTGCATACGGTGAACAAGCTTGTACACCTTATCATATATAAAGGCTGTTCCTTTGTTGTGTCCGTAAAATTTATAATCGTTGATAACGTTAACTATGCAATATAAAACAAAGTCTATAAGCGCGGGAACAACCGGTTCGCAATTTTCGGAAAGCAAAAAGCTTTCAAGGTTGTTGTTACCCAAACGGGAATATTTAACGTAAATTTCCCCGACGATGCCTACCTTTACTTTCTTTTCTTCGGTTCTGGGCACGGCGGCGAAAATTTCGATAATTTTTTTGTTTACCTTTTTATATTTGTTGTATCCGCCCTTTTCATAAAGCCCTACAACATACTCTACGGCTTGTCCGCGCGCCTTGTCCGCATCGCCGGCGGCTACTTCATAAGGCTTTGTCTGGTTGTAACACCACATAATGCTGTCGCCGTAAAATATCGCGTATGCAAGCTTTAAAAAGAGCTTTATACCTATTTTAAAAGCGTTATCCTTTTCCAACCCAGAAAAGTTAATTGAAATAACGGGGATTTGGGGGAATTCCGCCGCAAGCGCCTTTCTTATCAAAGGCATATAATTAGAAGCTCGGCACCCGCCGCCCGTCTGCGTCATCATAAGCGCGGTATGCTCCAAATCGTAGTTGCCGCTTTTGAGCGCGTTTATATACTGCCCTACAACGCAAAGGCAAGGATAACACGTATCGTTGTGAACGTGTTTTAACCCCTCGTCGATAACGGCGCGAGTTTCGTTTTTAAGCACTTCCAAATCGTAGCCCTCCAAACGGAGAACCTTTTCTATAATAAGGAAATGCCACGGAAGCATATCGGGCACAAGGATTTTGTGCGTGGCTTTCATTGATTTATCCCACTTGGGATATGGTGTTGAATAATCTTTTATCTTATCGCTCATTTTTCGCCGCCTCTTCAATCGCCGCAAGCATGCTTCTGAGCCGTATTTTAACGACGCCGAGATTGTTTATTTCGTCGATTTTTATCTGCGTGTAAAGCTTGCCGTTTTTCTCGAGAATAGCGCGCACCTCGTCGGTTGTTATTGCGTCTAGCCCGCACCCGAAAGAAACAAGCTGAACAAGGTTAACGTTTTTGCGTTTCGCCGCAAAATCCGCAGCGCGGTAAAGCCTTGCGTGATAAGTCCATTGATTTAACACGTCCACCTTTACGTTATCGCCCTTTTCAAAAATGCTGTCTTCCGACAAAACCGCAAGATTTAAAGATGTCAAAAGCTTGTTAATGCCGTGGTTTATTTCACCGTCAAGGTGATAAGGTCTGCCCGCAAGAACTATAATCTGTCTGTTTTCCAGCTCGGCTTTGAACAAAATTTCATCGGCTTTTGATTTTACGTCCGCGTGATATTTTTCAAGGCGGGCAAATCCCTCTTCCAAAGCCGCCTCGATTTCTCCTTTTTTAAACTGATATTTTGAAAGCGCCTCCGTAAGCTTTTTTACGGTAGGTTTTTTCATATTCAAATCTATGTAAGGAGTTATAAAGTTTTCTTCCGTAAGCCTTTCATTGTTCGCCTTTAATAATTCGGGATAATACGCAACTACGGGGCAATTATAATGATTTGCGGAACAATGCTCGTCTAAATTATAGCTTTCGCAAGGCATAAAAATGAAATCCACGCCCGCGTCCAAAAGGCTTTCTATGTGACCGTGAATGAGCTTTGCGGGGTAGCAAGCCGTATCGCTTGCAACAGTGTGCTGCCCTCTAAAATACAGCTCGCGTGAGGATTTTTCGGATAAAACCACTTCAAACCCGAGCGTTTCAAAAAATCCCGCCCAAATAGGAAGCTGTTCATACATGCCCAACTGCAACGGCAAACCGACTTTTCCTTTGATATGCGTATGGCGGACGCCTTCTACGCAATCAGGAAGCCTGACCTGCTTATATGCGTATATGTCCAAATCCGTACACGCGGGCTTTAGCCCTGCGCCGCGCTCGCATTTGTTGCCTGAAATAAACCGCCTTCCGTCGCTGAAACGGATTACGTTTATATTGCAGTTGGAAGTACATCCCCTGCAATTTGCAGACTGCGATTTATAGGAAAAGCTTTCCAGCTCTTCCGCGCTTGCCGTTGTGCTTTCGCCGGAAATATTTTCCTTTGCGAACAAAGCCGCGCCGAACGCGCCCATAAGCCCCGCGATATCCGGACGGATTACGTTTTTACCCGTTTCCATCTCGAAAGAACGCAAAACAGCGTCGTTAAGGAAAGTTCCGCCCTGTACTACTATGTTTTCGCCAAGCTCGTCGGCGCTTGCCGCTCTGATTACTTTATATATCGCGTTTTTGACAATCGAAGAAGAAAGCCCCGCGGAAATATCTTCAACAGTAGCTCCCTCTTTTTGCGCCTGCTTAACCGCACTGTTCATAAACACGGTACAGCGAGAGCCTAACTCTACAGGATTTTGCGCGTACAAGCCTTTTTCCGAAAACTTGTTTATTTCCATTCCCATTGCGCGCGCAAAGGTCTGGATAAACGAACCGCAGCCCGAAGAGCACGCTTCGTTCAGCATAATACTGTCGATAGAACCGTTCTTTATTTTAAAGCATTTAATATCCTGCCCGCCGATATCGATTATGAAATCGACGTTGGGATTAAAGTGCAAAGCGGCTTTGTAATGCGCAACCGTTTCAACGATTCCGAAATCCGCTTTAATCGCGCTTTTTATCAAGTCTTCGCCGTAGCCCGTTACCGCGCTCCCCAATATTTTTACACGTCCGCCGGTCAGCGAATAAAATTCTTTCAGTTTTGAAACTACTATGTCGAGAGGCTGTCCGTTATTCGATTGGTAATGCGACCAAAGTATCCTGCAATCGGGGGTAATCGCCATCAACTTAGTTGTTGTCGAACCGCTGTCTACGCCCAAATAACAGCCTCCTTCATAATTTGCAATATCCGCAAATTTCATATCCGTAGCGCGGTGGCGCTTTACAAATTCTGCGTATTGCTCTTTATTCTCGAAAAGCCGTTTCCCCGTAACAATTTCGTTGCTGTCTTTTACGTTGCGTATTTTTTCTATTAAGCCTTCTATGCTTTCGGGGGCAACCCCTACGGAATGAAGCGCCGCGCCGATAGCCATAAAGCAAGGTGCGTTTTCGGGGAATACCGCGCTGTTTTCGTCAAGCTTAAGCGTGTTTACAAAAGCCTTTCTCAGCCCCTTTAAAAAATATAAAGGTCCGCCGAGGAAAAGCACGTTCCCCTTTATTCTTCTGCCCTGCGCAAGTCCGGACACCGTCTGGTCTACGACCGCCTGAAAAATAGAAGCCGCAATATCGGATTTTTTCGCGCCCTGGTTTAAAAGCGGCTGTATATCCGATTTTGCAAAAACTCCGCAGCGGGAAGCAATAGGATATATCTTTTCGGCAGATAAAGCTATTTCGTCCATTTCTTCCACGGAAATGTTTAAAAGCGTAGCCATCTGGTCGATAAACGCGCCCGTTCCTCCCGCGCAGGAACCGTTCATGCGCTGTTCCGTTCCGCCTGTAACAAAGATAATTTTCGCGTCTTCGCCGCCTAACTCGATTGCAACGTCCGTTTCGGGATGTATTTTGCGTATAGCGATAAACGCAGCCTGAACCTCCTGAACAAAGTTAATCCCGCTGCGTTGCGAAAGCCCCAAACCGGCGCTGCCCGTAATAGACGTGCTGAAATCCCCGCCGAACTTTTCCTTTATAACCGCAAGCTCGGAGAGGACTGTTTCCTTTACCTTGGCAAAGTGCCTTACATAGGCCGAATATAAAACGTTGTTATTTCCGTCGACGACCGCCGCTTTTACGGTTGTCGA
>CAMWMZ010000078.1 GCA_947175485.1 uncultured Clostridia bacterium | reverse complement strand
CTTCTTTCGGAAAAGTTCGATATCGTCTGCCGTTATCAGGGCGGCAACAATGCGGGGCACACCGTAATCAACGAAAAGGGTAAATTTATTTTAAACCTTTTGCCTTCGGGCATACTTCGCGAAAACGTGGTTAACGTTCTCGGTTGCGGTATGGTAATCGATATAAAGCACCTCTGCGGCGAAATGCAAAGGCTGAGAGAAGGCGGTATAAAAATCACGCCCGAAAATCTCAAAATAAGCGACAAAGCTATAATCACAATGCCTTATAACGTTTTGCAGGACGAAATGGAAGAAGACCGCCTTACCAAAGCAACAGGTAAACCTTACGGTTCAACCCGCCGCGGCATAGCGCCTGTTTATGCAGATAAGTACATGAAAAAGGCTTTCCGCATGGGCGAACTTTTGAATACCGCTCTTTTATACAAACGTCTGCCCGATATCGTCGCATGGAAAAATATGACCATCAAGGCTTACGGCTTTACCCCCGTAACCGTTGAAGCGATGATTGAGTATTTCGAAACCTACGGCAAACCTCTTGCGGAGTTTGTAACGGATACCGGAGTTTATCTTAACGAAGCGAACAAGGCGGGCAAAAACATTATGTTCGAAGCCCAGCTGGGCGCTCTCCGCGATATCGATTTCGGTATCGTGCCCTATACTTCGTCGTCGTCCACCATTGCGGCGTACGCTCCGATAGGCGCAGGCGTTCCCAATTTAAAGCTCGATAATTCTATAGGCATTATGAAGGCTTATTCAAGCTGTGTCGGCGCGGGTCCCTTCACTTGCGAATATTTCGGTGAAAAGGCTGAAAGGCTCCGCGGGCTCGGCGGCGAATACGGCGCGGCTACGGGAAGACCGAGAAGGGTAGGGCCGTTCGACGTAGTCGCCTCCCGTTACGGCATACGCTGTCAGGGCGCCGATGAAATCGCTTTGACCAAGCTTGACGTTTTAGACGATTATGAAGAAATCGAAATCTGCACTCACTATCTTTTAAACGGAAAGGTCATCGACGAGTTCCCTTTCACCGACGTTCTTGACGATTGCAAGCCCGTATTTGAAAAGGTCAAAGGCTGGCATTGCGATTTGTCCGGTTGCAGAAAAAAAGAAGATTTACCCCAAGCCGCTCTCGATTATATAAGGCTTTTGGAAAAGCTTTGCGGCTGCAAAATAAAATACGTTTCCGTCGGCGCTGAAAGAGACGCTTGCATAGAAATGTATTAAAAACTGAAAACCCATAAAAAACAGCGGTTTCCACACCCCGCTGTTTTTTATGTTTGACCCCGTAATATGCTGTGTTTAAAAGCGTTTTTTTGGGTGATATATCATTATTTCCACAACAGAAAAAACAAAATCCGTGCGTGCGGTTTTGAACGCGCGGCATTTTGTCAAAAATCAAGAGAGGTTATAAATTTCATGTACTACAAAGACTGGCTTAACGAATGGCTTGAAACCTGCGTAAAACCCATGCGCAAATCCAGCACGTACGACCTGTATTGCAGATTGACCCGCGGTTTGATTATCCCCGAACTCGGCGGCTATCATCTGGAAGAGCTTTCTGCGCGCGTTTTGCAAAATTTTGCAAACGGACTTATAGCAAGGCTTGCCCCCAACACAGTGAGCAATATCCTTAATATCGTCAAATGCTCTTTAAAGCGCGCTCACGTTCTCGGTATAACCGAAACACGTAATACCGACCGTATACAAACCCCGAAAGCTAAAGAAAAAGAGGTGGAGTGCTTCTCCCGTGCCGAACAGCGCAAAATGGAAATGTACATTATGGCTAAGGGCGGCGCAAAGCTTTTCGGTGTTCAGCTCTGCCTTTATACGGGGCTGAGAATAGGCGAACTCCTCGCTTTGGAATGGTCCGATTTGGATTTGCGCCGCGGCAGAATTTCGGTTTATAAAACCTGCCGCGACAGTTGGAAAAACGGCAAGTACGAAAAGCTTTTCGATACCCCCAAAACGCCGTCGTCCGTGCGCGTTATCCCGCTCCCCAAACAGTTCCTCGCCGTGGCAAGGGTGTTCAAAAAAAAGAGCAAATCGGGCTTCGTCGTTTGCGATAAAAAGGGCAACGGCGTAACCGTGCGTTCCTATCAAAAGGCTTTTGAACGCTTGCAGAAAAAGCTCGGTATTCCGCACCGCGGCTTCCATTCGCTGAGGCACACGTTCGCAACCCGTGCGATAGAGTGCGGGATAGACGCAAAAGCCCTTTCCGAAATTATGGGTCACGAAAACCCCATGCTCACGCTCAAACGCTATACTCACGCGCTTATGCCCCATAAAGAAGCTATGATGAACAAGCTCGGCAAAGTGTTTGCGGAAATGGGCGCGGAGTTTTTCAAAGGGCTCACGCTCGAGCAGGAATACAACCTGTACCTTGACTTTGTCAAAACAAGCAAAGAACAAAACGCCGAATTAGGCGGTTCGGGCAAAAATTATCCCGAAAACCGTTGACAGTCAAATTCCGTGTTGGTAAAATGATAATACAGCTTTTTAAGATTATCATTTACCGCACCAATGATAAATACCAAATTTGACGAACTGTTCACCTACGAAAGACTATTTCGCGGGCATTTGCGCGGGCGTTTGTCTAAGCGTGACAAAAAGCCGCTCGTCCGGTTTGAAATGGGCATGCTCGAAAACGTGTATAACGTTTATCGCGACCTTAAAGCAGGCACTTTCAAATTCAAAGGATACAGCAGCTTTGTAGTTTACGAGCCGAAGCGCCGCCAAATTCAAACCTTGCATTACAGCGACCGCGTAGTCCAGCACGTACTGTGCGACGACGTCCTCATGCCTTATTTTTCAAAACGCGCCATAACGGATAACGCGGTTTGTCAAAAAGGCAAGGGGACCCATTTTGCGTTGCGCAGATTTGAAGATAAAGTCCGCGCCTTCGTCGCAAGCGAAGGCGTCAACGGTTATGTCCTTAAATGCGACATAATGAAATATTTCCCCACAATCCCCCACAGGCAGCTCAAAGATGTTTTCTGTTCGCAAATCCGCGACGAACGCTTAAAAGCTCTCGTGGCGCAGGTTGTGGATAGCTACAATACCGAAAACTCCTATCTCGAAGTTTACGGCGTGAAGCCCGTCGGCGAAGACCCTGATGTCAGCGGCCGCGGAATTCCCATCGGCAACCAGACGAGTCAGGTTTTCGGTATGTTTTATTTAAACCCCGTAGACCGCCTTGTCAAGGAAAAATACCGCGTAAAGGTATATTCCCGCTATATGGACGATTTCGTTATGGTCCATAAAGACAAGGCTTTTTTGCAGTCTTTGTTAAAGGAAATCCAAAACCTCGTCCACACGCTCGGTTTAACCTTAAATTCCAAAACACAGATATTTCCCCTCAAAAACGGCTTCACCTATCTCGGGTTCCGCTATTTCGTAACGGCGGAAGGCAAGCTCGTTAAAACCGTAAAAAAGAAATCTAAAAAGCGCCTCCGTTGGCGCGCCCGCCTCTTAAAAAAGGCTTACTTAGACGGAATTATAGAATCCGAACGCGTCCGCCAGTCCCTCGCAGCCTTCCACGGACATCTCAAACACGCAAAAAGCTACAAACTCGAACGCGAGCTTTTTTTAAAACTCCGCGACTGCGCAAAAGATTAATAGGTGAATTATGTCAGACGACCGTCAGTTTACAATAGAAGATTTACAAAAAGAAATAGAAAAGGAGCTCGGCTTGCCCGAAGGCTTCGGCTACGAGCCGCCTCAGCTCCCCCAAAACAAAAACGGAACGGAGGAGGACCGCGTTTCACGCAAGCCCTTCCGCATAAGCGATTTCGATTGCCCGCGCGATAAAGAAATGGCTGTGTTCACCCACGCTAAAAAGCTTTCCGAATACGTTTTCGTGGTAACCGAAAAATCCCCCAAAAAATTCCGTTGGAGCATAACCACAAGGCTGCAAAACGCTTCCGTTGACATTGTGGAAAACCTCTACCGCGCCAACTTCGAGCGCGACGAAGAAGCCCGCCTGCAATATCAGAAAAACGCGGGCGTCGCGCTGAGTATCCTCGATTTCTATACCGAAACCGCTCGCACCAAGCAGGCGATAAATATTAGGCAAATGTCCATTATCGCCCGCCAGATTGCGGAAACAAGAAAGCTTTTGAACGGCTGGGTCAAAGCCACTAAAAGAAAGCCTAAATAATGCTAAAGTGCGGCATATGTGCCGTTCTTTATATAGGGCGGGGGCCTTGTATGTTTAGGTGGCTGCGCTCCGGCAACAACAATGATACGAACAATGCGAACTATCTTTTGCCTGCCGGCGGCAACTCGGGTAACAACGTTAACGCCTCTTACGCCGTCCGTCCCGCGCTTCACTCATAAAAACGGTCAACTCAATAATTATTTTCGTTAAAGTGCGGTATATGTGCCGTTCTTTATAAGGGCGGGGGTCTTGAATCTTCCGATGGCTGCGCTCCGGCAACAACAATAATACGAATTGGGCGAACGGTCTTTCGCCTGCCGGCGGTAACAACAACAGTAATGTCAACGGCTCTCTCGCCGTCCGTCCCGCGCTTCACTCATAAAAACGGTTGAACTCGATAATTATTTTCGTTAAAGCACGGTATATATGCCGTTCTTTATATAGGGCGGGGGTCTTGTATCTTCCGATGGCTGCGCTCCGGCAACAATAATAATACGAACAATGCGTACTACCTTTCGTCTGCCGGCGGCTTTAACAACAGCAATGTTAACGCCTCTTACGCCGTCCGTCCCGCGCTTCA
>CAMWMZ010000077.1 GCA_947175485.1 uncultured Clostridia bacterium | reverse complement strand
TCCGCAAAATAACCGTTTCCGTTAGAAACTATTTTAACCTTCTTTATAAAGTTCACTGTAGGCGAACCGATTAAAAACGCCACGTAAGTGTTCGCGGGGTAATCGTACAAATTCGCGGGGGTATCGATCTGCTGAACAAATCCGTCCTTTAAAACGACGATACGCGTGCCTATCGTTAAAGCTTCCGATAAATTCTTGGTTGCGTATACGAACGTTCCCTCAAGCCTCGCCTGCAAATTTATTATTACGTTCAGCATATCTAAGCGCAATTTATCATCCAGACCCGAAAGCGGCTCGTCAAAAAGATAAAGCTTAGGTTCACGCACAATCGCCCTGCCTATCGCAACGCGTTGTTTCGCCGCCGCCGTAAGAACCTTGGGCTTGCGGTATAAGCAATCGTTTAATCCCAGAATTTCCGCCGCGACCTTAACCCTCTCGCGCACAAGCGCTTCGGGCGCTTTTCTCAACCTCAGCCCGAAAGCCATATTGTCGAAAACGTTCAACGCGGGATAAAGAGTGTTGTTTTTGAATACCATTGCGATATCCCTGTTCTTAGGCTCTACGTCGGTCATATCTTTTCCGTTTATTTCAACAGTGCCCGACGTAGCGTCGTCAAGCCCCGCGACGATGCGCAAAAGAGTTGACTTGCCGCTGCTGTCTCCGCCGAGAAACACAAGAAATTCCTTATCCGCCGCCTCCAGATTTACGTCGTAAAGGGCGGTTTCGCCGGAAGGAAAAGCCTTATTCAAACCTTTTATTTTCAAACTTGCCATACCGTTCTCCGAAATTATATGTTAAGATTTTACCATAATAAGTAAAAAAGGTCAATCAAAAGATTGCCGGCTTTAAATTGCAATTTGCGATTTATTGTGTTAAAATGCGGTTATGGAAAGGCGCAATTTCGACAGCTTAATGCAAGAACAGATAAAACGCGGGCAAGGCAAAACCCTTTTGTTGCATTGCTGTTGCGCGCCGTGCTCTTCCGCATGCCTTGAAAGGCTGAAGGATTATTTCAAAATAACCGTGTTGTTTTACAACCCGAACATAGAGGACGGCGAATACGAAAGGCGCAAAAACGAGCTTATCCGTTTCGTTTCGGAAACGGGCTGGGCGGACTTTATCGATTGCGGACACGACGCAAACGAATTTTATTCAGCCGTGAAAGGTCTTGAAAACGAAAACGAGGGCGGCGCAAGATGCGCAAAATGCTTCGAGCTCAGGCTTGCAAAAACCGCAAGCGTCGCAAAAGAGCGCGGCTACGATTATTTTACGACCACCCTTACCATAAGCCCGTTAAAAAACGCAACCGCCATCAACGAAATAGGCGAACGGCTCGGCGGAGACAAATGGCTTTATTCCGACTTTAAAAAAAAGAACGGATTTTTAAGAAGCACCGAGCTTTCCGCAAAGCACAATCTTTACCGTCAGGATTACTGCGGCTGCGTATTTTCAAAACGCGCTAAGCCGAATAACTGCGAAAAGGAAAAAAACGGTTGAAATATATCGCGCCGCGTGTTATAATCAACCGAGAGGTTTAAAATGGATATTAACAGATACTCCCCCTCCTACGGAATAAGCCGTAAGCACATGATAGATATCGCCGGCTTTTCCACGGAAGAGATTTTTGAATTTTTATACGCTACAAAGGCGGTTAAAGCCAAATTCGCCGCCCACGAAGACACCAGAATTCTGCAAGGGGTCACCGTTGCCCTTTTATTCGGCGACACTTCCTTAAGAACGCGCTCCGCGCTTGAAATCGGTATCCGCCAGCTCGGCGGCGTCTGCGTAAACCTGCCCTACAGCGAAAACGATATGCGCGCGGGCGAAAACGTAAAAGACATAGTTAACGTAATTTCCCGCTACGGAGTTGGCGCGCTCGTAACGCGCGGCATAGAACAAAAAGAGCTTGAAGAGTTTTGTGCCGTTTCAGAAATTTCAATAATAAATTCCACCAACGAAAGCGGTATCCCTTTGCAAACGCTTTGCGACCTTTTCACCATCTGGGAAAAACGCGGCAAATTAGAGGGCTTGAAAATCGCATACGTGGGCAAGGGCGCAGCAAACGCGGCCTCGCTCATCACCGGCGCGATAAAATGCGGAATGGAAGTATCGGTAGCCACCCCCGCGGAATTTGCAATTAAAAAATCCCTTCTTGACAACGCCCGCCAATACGGAAGCTTAACGGTAACGGAAAACCCTGCGGAAGCAGTTCGCGGCGCGGATATTATTTATACCGACAGCTACAATTACCACTCTTCAGCTTCCGACGAGGAAAAGAAAATCCTTCTGCCTTATCAGGTCAACAATTCATTAATGTCTTTTGCGGCGCATAACGCATTATTCATGCACTCTCTGCCCGCAAAACGCGGAGTGGAAGTAACCGCGGATATTATCGACGGTAAAAACAGTATCGTGCTCGAGCAGGGAGAAAACAAACTGCACACGATAAAATCCGTACTCGCACTTTTAATAAAATAAAAAATAAAAATCCCCGCGGAAGCGAACTGCTTCCGCGGGGATTTTTTTGCGCTTTATTCCGCGTTTATCACAACTATTTCGGGGCGGTTGAACAGCCTCAAAGGACATTGCGAATTGCCCAACCCGCGGGAGATAACCGTTTTGGTATTCCCCCTTGTATGCACGCCCGCAGTCAGCTTAGGAAACATTCCCTGCCCCGGCGCATAAACGCCTATATGCGTAAAAGGTATGCGCCACTGCCCTCCGTGAGCGTGCCCGCACAAAACAAGACCGTAACCCGCCGCCGAATATTTATCTATAAAATGCGGCATATGCGCAAGCAGAATTTTCGGATTGCAATCGGGAGTTATCTTTTCTATAGTGTCGTTTTTCAGCGACGCACAATTCAGTCCCGTAACCGTTACCCCGCATATATCCGCGGTGCAATTATCCAAAACAACGGCACCCGCCTCTATTAAATCCCTGCGGAAAAAGCGGTAACCCTTGTTTCTCATTTCATGATTGCCCGAAACGTATAAAACCGGCGCAATACGGCAAAGCGTGCTCACAAGCTCTAACGCAACTCTTTTGTCTTTTTCACGGTACAAATGAATAATATCGCCGGTTATTGCAATAAAATCCGGCTTTTCTTTTTGGATTTTTGATATGAGCCGCGCGTTTTTACGCCCGAAGCTCTTGCCGTGCAAGTCGGAAAGATGCACGATTTTAACGCCGTTTTCCAACCCCATATCAACGTTGTACCGCGTAGTTTTTAGCCAGGAATTATTCAGCCATACAAACAGCCAGCCGAGCAATACGGCCGCAACTATGCCAGAAACAACATAAATCCAAATCAACCGTCCACCTCGGTCTCAGCGCGAAATATCGGCTTACCCATCTGCTTGAACTTTCTCTCGTGTTCGGTTTCAACGTCGCCGTTTTCAAGCTTATCGTAATTTTCACAAACGCTGATAACGTTAAACCCCGCCCCGCGGTAACTTTCCAACGAAAACTCAAAAAAGTCCCTGTCGTCCGTTTTTTGGATAATCCGCCCGCCGCGTTTCAAAACGCGCCTGTAAATTTCCAAAAACCTCGGGTGCGTAAGCCGCTGCTTTTTATATCCCTCTTTGGGCAGCGGATTAGAAAAATTCAGATATATGAGCTCAACCGAGCTTTCACGAAAATATTTTTCAAGCACTTCCGCCGCACAGTTTAAAAAATAAAGGTTTTTTATATTTTCGCTTTTCGCCCTTTCAAGCGCTTCTATCAAAACGTTGGAAATCTTTTCCACCGCCACGAAATTTACGTCGGGATTTGCTTTAGCCGTTTCGCAGATAAATTTACCCTTACCGCAACCTATTTCAAGCCGCACGGGATTATCATTGCCGAAAATCCGGTTAAACGGCAGATATTCGGGGGTCAAAGCCGCTCTTTTCATGTTTTTGTCAGTTAAATCCGCAACGGTTACTATATCGCCGCATTCTTCTATCCGCTCTTCGAGGCGGCTTTTTTTATGCATTCTCATATCTTGATTTTATCATATCGCCGCCGCGTTTGCAAACCGTGTGACAAAGTTACGGAAATATTTTATCTTTATTTGCGCGTTTTGCGTTTAATCCTTGCGCCGGCGGTTATTTAAAAGTAGTCGGGTGAAATAATTTTGAGGTCTGCGGAGCGTCGGGCGCACCAAAGGAGAAAAATTTGACAATAATCGGAATTATCGACACCTTCACGTTTTACGGCATAGACGTGATACTGCTGGCCGCCATCACCGCGGCCGCCGTACAAATTTGCAAAGCTACTTTTTTAAAAAGGATAAAAAGAAAGCTTCTCACATTTTTGCCCTTTATTTTCGGCACGGCGTTTTACGCCGCTTACGCCGCCGCGAAAAATCTCAGCGTATACTACCTTTTGGCGGAATACGTTTCCGTTCTCGAACACGGTATTTCTGTGGGAGCGGTGGCAACCCTATTATACGTTTTATACGAACAGTTTGTGCGCGAAAAAAAGCCCTCAACCGCGTCCGAGGGAGTGATATCCACGTTAATCGAAGGATATGTGCCCGCCAACCGCGTTGAAGAGGTTACAAAGCTCATCGCCGACGCGATTGAAAAAGACGTAACCGGCAACGGGGCAAAACGCGCCGCCGAGATACTTGCGGAAAATGCGGAAAGCGAAATAACCGAAAGCGATATAGGGCTTTTATCCAGACTGATTATAGAAACTCTTGCAAAAATCAACACGAAATAAAGCCGTAATATAAGCGGCGCGGACTTTACGTC
>CAMWMZ010000076.1 GCA_947175485.1 uncultured Clostridia bacterium | reverse complement strand
GCTTTTAAATGAATTTATAGTTTATTTCGAAGTGGATTAACGCGTTAATGAAACGGTGCCCTTCCAGCGCTGTTCCTTCATCAAGAAATTCGAGCGGAACGTTTCCGTTTTTGTCGTAAAATTCGATTTTATAAAACATACCTCTACTGCGGAACAATACCAACGAAATATCTTCCGTTTTGACCGATTGTGTTTTTTTGATTGCCTTAACGTAGGTAAAAACGCCGTCTTTAAGATAAAAAGCTTCTTTTATATAGACGTAAATACCAAACCCCGACAAAGAGCAAATAAAAGCAGGCAAGAAGAGAAAATACCACCCGACGTCGTCGGGAATATAGCTTGTTGCCGTAAGAATGATTATAGCAATGGCGCCCAATACGCCGAGAGCCGTTAAAACCGTAAAGACAACGAGGGTATAAGGTTTGTTGCGTATTATAAAATCGTGCGAGTTATCCATATTTTCCTGTTATTTGGGTTGTTTGCCGATATATGCGAGAATGCCGCCGTCTACGTAGAGTATATGTCCGTTGACTGCGTTTGACGCGTCGGAAGCGAGGAATACCGCGGGGCCTGCCAGTTCGTCGGCTTCAAGCCACCTGCCTGCGGGCGTTTTGGAAATAATGAAGCTGTCGAAGGGGTGGCGGCTGCCGTCGGGCTGCTTTTCGCGCAGGGGCGCGGTTTGAGGCGTTGCGATATAGCCAGGGCCTATGCCGTTGCATTGGATATTGTATTCGCCGTATTCGGAGCATATGTTGCGGGTAAGCATTTTAAGCCCGCCCTTTGCCGCGGCGTAAGCTGATACCGTTTCCCTGCCGAGTTCGGACATCATGGAACAGATATTTATAATTTTGCCGTGACCCTTTTTAATCATGGAGGGGATTACTGCCTTTGCCATGATGAACGGACCGTTTAAATCTATATCTATTACCTGCCTGAATTGTTCGGCGGTCATTTCGCACATGGGTATGCGCTTTATTATGCCCGCGTTGTTGACGAGGATATCGATTACCCCGACTTCTTTTTCAATCTTTGCGACAGTTGCATTGACGGCGCTTTCGTCGGTGACGTCGCAAACGTAGCCGTGCGCCTTTACGCCTTCCGCCTTGTATGCGGCGAGACCCTTTTCAACGAGCTCTTTATTGATATCGTTGAACACAACGGTTGCGCCGGCTTTTGCAAATCCCATTGCGATGGCAAAGCCTATGCCGTACGAACCGCCTGTGACTAAAGCGACCTTGCCGTCGAGCCTGAAATCTTTCATTTCCATAAAAATCATCTCTCCCTTTTTATATAAAATATTATGGACTGATTATAGCACGTTTTTTTGCGTTTGTACATAGTTATTTTAAAATTATTTACTTTGTTTGAAACAAGTTGTATAATGTATTTATAGCTTAAGAAAAACGCCTTTTTGGAGGGATAAAATGAATTACAGAGAAAAATCGCTTGAAAAGCACGCGGAGTGGAAGGGTAAAATCGAAACGGTATGCCGTGTGCCCGTAGACAGCCGCGAGGCTTTGTCGCTTGCGTATACCCCCGGAGTTGCCGAGCCGTGTATGGCAATTCACGCAGACACGGAAAAGAGCTTCGAGCTGACGCGCCGCTGGAATACGGTGCCCGTGATTACGGACGGCACAGCCGTTCTCGGGCTTGGCGATATAGGACCTGAAGCGGGCATGCCCGTTATGGAGGGCAAATGCGCGTTATTTAAGGCATATGGCGGGGTTGACGCATATCCCTTGTGCATTAAATCAAAGGATACGGAAGAAATAATTAAGACCGTTAAGCTGCTTTCCGGCTCGTTCGGCGGGATTAACCTTGAAGATATTTCCGCGCCGAGGTGCTTCGAGATAGAGACGCGGCTTAAAGAAGAGCTGGATATACCTGTTTTTCACGACGACCAGCACGGCACGGCAATCGTTATGACGGCGGCGCTTATAAACGCATTGAAGCTTGCGGAAAAGAAAAAGGAGGATATAAAGGTTGTTATAAACGGCGCGGGCGCGGCGGGCATTGCGATTGCGAAATTTTTGCTCGGTTACGGAGTTAAGCGGCTTACTATGTGCGATTTAAAGGGAATTATATGCGAGGGGGAGGAGTGGCTTAACCCCGCGCAGAAAGAAATTTCACTGGTTACTAACAGAGAGCTTATCAAGGGTAAGCTTGCGGACGCAATGAAGGGGGCTGACGTGTTTATCGGGGTTTCGGGACCAAACTGCGTAACTAAAGATATGGTTAAATCCATGGCGGAAAAGCCCATACTTTTCACATGCGCGAACCCCGTGCCGGAAATCGACCCCGAGGAAGCGAAAGAGGCGGGCGCGTTTATTGTTGGGACGGGGTCTTCCCAGCACCCCAACCAGATTAACAACGTGCTTGTGTTCCCCGGATTGTTCCGCGGCGCACTTGACGTGAGAGCCGTTACGATAAATCGTGAGATGATGGTTGCGGCGGCTTACGGCATTGCGAACTGCGTGAAGGAGAACGAGCTTTCGCGCGGGTATATTTTGCCTTACGCTTACGACAAGACGGCGCACGAGCGTGTTGCGGAAGCCGTTGCCGAGGCGGCGGTGAAATCGGGAGTTTCAAAAATAAAATAAAAGAATTTTATGAAAAAAGGCGTTAATATCCGCTGCGTTTGTATGGCGGACAAAGAGTTCTGGATGTCGTTTGACAAGCATATATCCGCGGACCGATTTGATGAAAAGGTAAAAAATAAGCGCGGATACGTGCTGTTTGCGGACAGCCGCCCCGCGGGGATTTTAAGATATAATCTGTTTTGGGACAACACTCCGTTTTGTACGCTTTTGTTTATTGCGGAAGAGTACAGGCGCAAAGGCTACGGAGCGGAGCTTGTTGCGTTCTGGGAAAAGGAAATGTTTGCTTTGGGGTATGATTTTGTTTTGACTTCGACCCGCGCCGATGAGGACGCTCAGAATTTTTACAGGGCTTTGGGCTATTCGGACTGCGGCGGCTTGCTTTTAAGCGGGCAGCCTATGGAGCTGTTTTTATGTAAAAATTTTGGGGCGGAGCGAGGCTGAAACACTTAATCGGTATGACGGGAAATATTCAAAATCGCAACTGAGTAATTTTATTGCGGTTTTTTTGCCTTTTCCCTATTTATTCCGTTAAATATTTTTTTAAGTTCTTCTTTTTAAAAATTGTTAATTTAAAAATTCCGAGAGTTTATTCGGTTGGGTTTTTTTTAATATTTTCTATCGGTTCAGCCGATAACGGTTTTTTTCTTATTAAACGGTTAACAAATTATAGTATAAGTTTACGCTGTTTTCTATTTTTGTAATCGATTCTACGGAACGCAGATAAATTTTTGCAAAACTCTACGGAGCGTGAGTGTAAAAACACCGTTGCTTCTGCGATAATTTTTTCAGGAGGACTGCTTATGGATCAAGTAAAAATCGGAAAATTCATTCACGAAATGAGGAAGGAGCAATCTCTTACGCAGAGGGAGCTTGCCGAAAAGCTTAATATTTCCGACAAGACCGTTTCGAAATGGGAGACGGGCAACGGACTGCCCGAAGTCGGATTGATGCTTCCGCTGTGCGGGGCGCTGCGTATCAGTGTGAACGAGCTTTTATCCGGTGAAAGGCTTGACGAAAAACAATATTATAAAAAAGCAGAACAAAACATTATGGACTTATTAAGGGAAAAAGCGGAAGCTAAAAAGAAAATTATAATAAGCGCAATTATATGCATAATAACAGTGCTTGCCGGCGTGACGCTGGCTGTTGTTGCCGGTTTGTTTGAGATGCAAATTTGGCTGCGTGTTTTGCTTATCGCAATCGCCGTGATAATTGCCTGCGCAGGAATAGGACTGGCTTGTGTGCTTGACAGAGAAGCGGGAGTTTATGAGTGCCCGAATTGCGGGGAAAGATTTGTTCCGACTTTGAAAGGGTATATATTCGGCGCGCATACGTTGACGAAGAGAAAACTGAAGTGCCCGAATTGCGGCAAACGCGGGTATTGTAAAAAGCGTTTGACGAAAGAATGAGTTTTATAAGGGCTTTGAAATAGCATCGAATCAAATCGCGCCGGAATATTTATTCCGGCGCGATGCGGTTATGGGCAATATTGTTTGAAACGTTTTCAACGTTAAGTGCGGTAAAGGCAAGCGCTCGTTTATCCAAGCCCTGTCACGGTGCCGTTTTACTTTCTGTCTATGCAATACTGTGACAATATGAGCGGCAAAGTGCTATAATGATTGTGTGATAAACAGTAAGCTGTCAGTCAGACAATATTTTCACCTAAAATTATTTTAGGCATTGTTGTTAAACATCTATTCCAGCGTTTATAAAATTTTTCCACACCGAGTTTGGACACTCTTGCATGTGCCTCTTCGTTCTCTAATACCCAATATAAGACATATACAACCTTCCCTACATTTTTTGTAAGGCGAACAGGTAATTCTCCTTTTTTAACGGCATTGAAATCTTTTTGTCGGTGAGTACGTTTTATATAATGTACGTCAATAACTCCGTCTTGTTTCAAATAAAATTCCGCTACTTCTTTCATTAGCTCTTCAATTTCATTAAGTTTGGTTAGTTTCGCTTCATATATACATATTTCATTAAACATATTTCACCTCCGCAAATTAATATCTCGTGTTTTAAATATACCATAAAAGGCAAGTAATTTTCAACTTAATTACTTTTCATACTTTTTAGTGTCTTACTTATTCCAAGTCATTGTATTTTTGTTTATATCTTCGCTTGTAATTATAAAAC
>CAMWMZ010000075.1 GCA_947175485.1 uncultured Clostridia bacterium | reverse complement strand
CGCCGCCGTTTCCGTCGGGGTAATCGGGGAAAATCAAGTTCAAAAGCAACTCGTTTTTCTGCCCGCCTTTCAGATTGAAAATCACTTTCATTTTATCGTCGTAAAGCAATACCCGATAAATAAACGTGTCAATTAGGTCTTTGCGGTTTTTGGTCTTTGAATAGTCCAGCGTTCTAAAATGCTGTAACCACTTGCGAATGTCCGCATAGGTGTAGTTGATTTGCAACGCCTTTTCGCTCTCTATGGTGTCGTTCAGTTCCTTGTTCTCGCTCTCTAACTTTTCGATTTGCGCTAAAATCGTATCGGCAATTTTGCCCAGCATTAACGCTTGCATAAGGTTGTTTATTGCTTTTTGATTGTCCGCAACCAGGCTTTCAAGCCGCTTTATCTCGCTGTCGTTGCGCTCCGCTTGTATCAACATATAGGTTTCTGCCGCGACCATATCTATAAATTCGTCGGTCAAAACGCCGTGCGGGTTTTGCTCCGTGCCGTTGCCTACAATGGCGTAAACAATTTCGTCCTCAATAAACTGCTTGCGGACTGTCCGTTTGTCGCATATGCCTTTTGTCGTGCCTACGCACTTGTAATAATGGTGTATTTTGCCGCTTTTGCTTGTTGACGATATACCCGTCATTTTGTGCGCACACTTGCCGCATAGCAATTTTTCCGACAAAAGATATTCGACCTTTGCTTTGCCGCGAGAGGGCGCGGCGGCATATTTCGCTAACACCTTTTGCGCCTCTGCAAAAAGTTCGTCGTCGATTAGTTGCGGCATACCGCCGTCGATTTCCTCGTCGTGAAAAATGTACTTGCCTAAATATCTGCGGTTGCTGAAAATGCGGTGAAAACTGCTTTTGTTCCACTTGCCGCCCGTTGCGGTGGGTATTCCGCGCTCGTTCATATAGCGTATTAAATCGGCGTAATTGTAGCCCGCGACAAACATTTCAAACAGTTTTCTGACAATGGGCGCGGTGTCCTCGTTGACGATAAAACTTTTGTCCTCGCTCACTTTGTAACCGAGCGGAACGCTCCCGCCGAAAAACTTACATTTCGAGGCTGATATTGCGATGCCGCGCTTTATCTTTTGCGACAGCTCCGCCGAATAGTATTCCGCCATACTTTCCAAAACACCCTCAATTAAAATGCCGCTGGCGTCGTCGGTTATGTTCTCTTTTGCCGAAAGTACGCGAACGCCGTTTTTCTTTAACTTGGCTTTGTATGTCGCGCTGTCATATCGGTTACGGGCGAAACGGTCTAATTGATAGACAACGACAAACTGAAAGCCTTTGCGCTTGCTGTCCTCAATCATTTGCAAAAATTCGGGGCGTTTGTCCGTCGTACCCGTCAAGGCGCGGTCTATGTACTCGTGAACAATGCGCAAGCCGCTACGCTGTGCAAAAGCGTAGCACTCTGCAAGTTGCCCCTCAATGCTTTGCTCGTTCTGTGCGTGTGAACTGAAACGGGCGTAAATAACTGCGTTTTTCATTTGCTTTGTACCTCTCTTTTGTGATTATTGCATAACCCTTGCAAACCCTCTAATATTGCAAAGATTTCGTCCGATTGCGGCTCGGCTATTGACACAATTTGCTTGCCCTCGTCGCGCAAAGCCTTTCTATACTTGCAACAATCATTGTGATTGCGCGATAACTTGTCTAAACGATACACAATCAATGTTGCCCATTTGTCGCGGCTGTTGTTCATAGCGGTAAATGCGGGGCGGTCAAAATTCATTCCCGAATAGCCGTTGTCCGAAAATTCCGCAACGACATTATAGCCGTGTGTGCGGGCATACTCGCGGCAAATTTCAAGCTGGGCGTGTGTTGCTTGCTTGTCGGGGCTTGCGCTCCGTGCGTAGATAACTGCGTTTTTCATTGTCTGCTCCTTTGCGCGGTCTTGGTCGGACTGCGGCTTAAAAAATTTTGTGTTCGCTTTGGTGCTTACCGTCTTAACCAGCAAAAAATGCCGCCGCAGACAAATTGTCAAGGGTTTGCGCCGTAGGCGACGACGGTTTTATGCCTAACGGGAGATAAATCGTCGCCCTTTACAATTTGGCAAGACGGCGTATTCCGTTCCCAGACGGTAAGCACAAGCGACACAAAAACTATAAAATTCTTACTGAAAAAATTATAATCATACATAAAAATTATAGCACGGTAAATATATCGTGCTATTTGTATATGCTGTTAAAAAAATACTTAAATTGTCGAATAATTACTTATAAACGCTTATTTCAAATATAGGTTTTAAGTCGATAAGCAAAATCAAACACAAAAAAACTATCATACGTTTATTATTTTTGTTTTAGTTGATTAAAACATTCTTTAAGAGTTTTTACATATTTATCTAAAAGTCGTTTGAACATTTCGTGTTCTTTTGCGCTGAAACATTCAAGAATTTGTTGTTCGGTAGTTATAATTTTGCCCGCTGTATTTTCGGCTAAAATCTTTCCTTTTTCAGTTAATCGCAATATTTTATTCTTTTGATTTTCAGTTGTTTTTTCCAAAACCACATATTCGTCTTTTTCAAGTTTTTTTATGGCTGAACTGACACTATACTTGTTGAGATGTAAGATATGCGCTATATCTGTCTGCGTTAAATTTTCGTCGGTATATGTATACAATGTATATAAAATCCAAAGCGTACAATCTGAAATGCCATAATTACTTGCAAGTGTTCCGTATTCGTCTTCTACGATTTTGTATGCAAGATTGAAATAGTTTATTTTATTATCTGTTTTCATAGAATAACCACCGCCTGATATAATAATTAGATTATATCATTTCAAGGTCTGTAAGTCAAGAATTGGATTAAATTAAATAGTGTTAAAAGACATTATTTTGCTTGACAAAAATAGTGTGATTTCATATTATATCTATATAGGAGAAATCAAGTATGAGAATACAGTTATCTGAACATTTTACATATAAAAAACTTTTATTATTTGTATTGCCTACTATTGGAACAATGTTGTTTACAATGATTTATGGCATTGTTGACGGTTTGTTCGCCTCAAATTTTGTAGGTCAATCGGCGTTTACCGCAATAAATTTAATAATGCCGTTTATAATGATACTCGGTGCAATAGGTCTTATGTTTGGTGCTGGCGGTAGCGCGTTGGTGGCAAAAGCTATCGGCGAAGGCGAACGGGAAAAAGCAAACCGTATTTTTTCTTTGCTGGTTTGCTTTATTGTTTGTTCGAGCATTTTATGTACGGTTATCGGCGAAATCTTTTTACCGCAAATCGCAGTTTTATTAGGTGCTAATGAAGAAACGTATGAATACTGTATGCTGTACGGAAGAATAGTACTCGGCTCTTTGATATTCTCTATGTTGCAGAATACATTTCAAGGTTTTTTTGTTGTCGCCGAAAAAGCAAAATTAGGTTTAATTATAACAGTATGCGCTGGATTAACGAATATTGTTTTGGACGCATTGTTCGTTTTAGCATTTAAGTGGGGACTTGTCGGCACAGCGGTTGCAACGAGCGCAAGTCAAGTAGTTGGCAGCGTAATTCCGATAGTGTATTTCTTGTCTAAAAATAATAGTCTTTTAAGATTTGCAAAGCCTGTTTGGAATATAAAAGCACTATTAAAAACTTGCGCAAACGGCTCGTCGGAATTTTTAACAAATATATCGGCGTCGGTGGTAACGTTATTATATAATTTTCAATTATTGAAATTGGTTGGAAATGACGGCGTTGCCGCTTTCGGCGTAATAACTTACATAGCAGCAATATTTATGTATATTTTCGCTGGTTATGCTATCGGTTGTTCGCCTATTATCAGTTATCACTTTGGAGCAAAAAATGAATTAGAAGTGAAAAATGTGTTGCGAAAAAGTCTTGTGATTATATTTATTTCTGGCATTATTATGACGGGACTGTCGGAAGCACTTGCATACCCTTTAACTAAAATTTTTGTCGGCTCTGACGATGGTTTATGCAATATGACGGTAAACGGTATGCGTATATATGTGGGTTGCTTTTTAATATGCGGTTTTAACATATTTGCATCGGCTTTCTTTACCGCTCTTAATAATGGGTTTGCCTCTTTTGCAATATCGTTTATCAGAACTGTAATATTCCAAATTACTGCGGTTATGGTATTGCCTATCTTCTTCGATTTGAACGGTGTTTGGTGTGCAATATTAGTTTCCGAAAGTTTGGCTATAATCGTAAGCATAGCGTTCCTTGTCGGTTATAGAAAAAAATACAACTATTCTATATTCAAAACAAATCGGTCAAATAATGCAAGAACTAAAAACGGCTAAAACTCTTTATTATGCGTGTTGCCCTCATTGCAAATCCGTACTCGTGCAAGCGCAAAACGGTATGGACGGCTACATAAAATGTCCGAAATGCGATAACTACATACACATAATTATTCGCAACGGAACTGTAACAACAAAAACAAAATCATAATAACTGAACGCTCAAAATGGGCGTTCTTTTTATATTTAGCCTTTAATCGACAAAGGCTTTTATTTTATACTTTCACAATTCTGCTACACTCTGCATAGGCGCATTTTTTGCTATTTGCATAGGCTTTTTTCTATTGAAAAACTGTCGCGCCCGAACGAAATAAAACTGTTTTAGAGTTGTAATCTGAAAAAAGATAAGAACCGAAACGGAGCAATACCGCCTTAAAAGGGTTGCTTTCGTTCGGTCTTTTTTCATTTATGGGCTACTGCACTCCGTCGGCGTATTGCACGCTGTCGGGGTTTTTTCTTTATACGGCGAAAACTGCCGATAGCGATTTTTCAAAACAAAAATCAAAATCGGAGAGGTTTTCAAAATGCAAAAAATCAAATACGAATTTGCGGACGGCACGACAAGCGAA
>CAMWMZ010000074.1 GCA_947175485.1 uncultured Clostridia bacterium | reverse complement strand
AAAAAAACCCCCCCGCCCCCCTAAATGGGGCGGGCGGGGGGTTATTTTAAAACTTGTTCAAGCGCCTCCAAAGCGCCCCGCAATGCTCCCAAGCGCTTTCTTGTAATCCGAAATCCCCTAAATATCCCGAAGCATACCAAAGTATTCAAGGTATCCCGAAACTATCCGTTTGCACTCGGAATAAACCTTCAGCTTATTCTGTATAATTTTCCAAAGCAGTGCGGGCAAACTCTGTTCCATATTTCCGCCTGCGTCTTGCAAACGTGGTTGCCGCAGCTTCCGCACTCGAAAAAGTTATCCAAAAGGTTGCTTTCGTTTTCGTTCAAAAAGGTACATTTTTCCATAAAACCAGTATGCGGAATTTAATTAAAATAATGCCGAAAATTATAAAAAATTCGTTTAAAAGTTGCAATCCATTATATAATATGGTATAATAAAAAAGTATAAAAGCGGCGGCAATCCGCGCGCCGCAAAAAACTTGTAAAAGGGGGCTTTTTTATGCCTGAAAAAATAGAAAACAGCTACGATGCCAACTCGCTCCGTGCGCTCAAAGGTCTTGAACCCGTTCGCGAGCATCCCGGAATGTATATCGGGCCTACCGATGAAAAGGGCTTGCATACGCTTGTGCGCGAGGTTATCGATAACTCCATAGACGAAGCGTTGGCGGGATATTGCGATACTATCGAAGTCGCTATTCTCGCGGACGGTTCTTGTTCCATTAAGGACAACGGTCGCGGTATTCCAACCGGTATCAATAAAGATGCGGGTATAAGCGGCGTAGAGCTTGCGCTCACCAACCTCAACGCGGGCGGTAAGTTCGGCGGCGGCAACAAAGCGGGCGGCTATAAAATTTCGTCCGGCTTGCACGGCGTCGGCGTTTCGTGCGTTAACGCGCTTTCGGATACGCTTATTGCCGAAGTAAGCCAAAACGGACATGTTTTCCGTCAGGTCTACCATTGCGGAGTACCCGAAGAACCCCTCAAAATAGTCGGTGATACCGATAAAACCGGCACTACGATTATTTTTCACCCCGATCCTACAATGCTTGAAACGGTCGACTTCAATTACGATACTTTAAAAACGCTTTTGCGTGAGCTTTCCTACCTCAACAAAGGGTTAAAGCTCACTCTTACGGATTTCCGCGGAGAAAAGGAAAGGAGCGATAGCTTCTGCTATGAGGGCGGCGTAGTCCACTTTATAGAAGATATCAACAAGGGCAAAAACGTTCTTTTCGAAAAGCCCGTTTATTTTGAAGATTCCGAGGGCGACGATAAGTTCCTCGAAGTCGCAATTCAGTATAACGACAGCTATTCGGAACAGATTTTCCCTTTCTCGAACAATATCCGTCAGCCCGACGGCGGAACGCATCTCGACGGCTTCAAGGCCGCGTTAACAAAGGTTATAAACGATGCGGGCAAACGGCTCAATATCTTAAAGGAAAGCGAAAAGCTTTCAGGCGACGACGTGCGCGAGGGTATAACCGCCGTAGTTTCCGTAAAGATTGCGGACGCGCAGTATGAAAGCCAGACCAAAGCAAAGCTTTGCTCAACATATGTGCGCGGCTTCGTTCAAAAAGCTGTAGTGGATAAATTCGGCACGTACCTTGAAGAACACCCCGCCGAAACAAAAGAGCTTATAATGCGCTGTATAACCGCACAGCGCGCAAGGGAAGCGGCGCGGCTCGCAAGGGAAGAAACCCACCGTAAGGGCGTTCTTGAAAGCACAAAGCTTCCCGGCAAGCTTGCCGATTGTTCCGATAAGCGCCCCGAGCTCTGCGAAATTTACATCGTAGAGGGCGACTCGGCAGGCGGTACGGCAAAGCAGGGGCGCGACAGACGCTTTCAGGCGATTTTGCCCCTTCGCGGAAAAATTCTCAACGTTGAAAAGGTGCGTATAAACCGCGTTCTCGAAAACGAGGAAATCAAAGCAATGATAACAGCTTTCGGCTGCGGCATACAGGAAAACTTCGACGAAAGCAAGCTCCGTTACGACCGTATCATAATTATGACCGACGCGGACGTAGACGGCTCGCACATAAGAATACTTCTTTTAACGTTTTTCTACCGCTATATGCGCCCGCTCGTTGAAAACGGCCATGTATACGCCGCGCAGCCGCCTCTCTATAAGGCTTCCGGCAAGGGTATTCCGCCGACATATCTTTACGACGATAAGGCTCTGGAAGATTTCAGAAAGCAATACGGAACAAAACTCGAACTCCAACGCTATAAAGGTCTTGGCGAAATGGACAAAGAACAGCTTTGGGAAACGACTATGGACCCCGCAAGGCGGACGTTGGTCAGAATGAAGGTTGAAGACGCGGTTGAAGCGGACAGGCTCTTCTCTCTGTTAATGGGTGAACAGCCCGAGCTCCGCCGCCAGTTTATAGAAGATAACGCCAAGCTCGTCGCCGAGCTGGATATTTAAAGGAGGAAAGCAAAGTGGCAAAAAAGCAAAACAGCAGCCCCGAGCTGACCGAAGAATTTAAACGCACGCTTGAAATGACCAAACTTCTCGACAGAGAAGTGGACGAAGAACTTAAAAAATCGTTTATAGCTTATGCTATGGCGGTAAACGTTTCCCGCGCAATCCCCGATGTAAGAGACGGTTTAAAGCCCGTTCACCGCAGAATACTTTATTCCATGCACGAGCTCGGCTTAACCTACGATAAGCCTTTCAGGAAATGTGCGCGTATCGTCGGTGACTGTTTAGGTAAATACCACCCTCACGGCGACAGCTCCGTTTACGATGCTTTGGTAAGGCTTGCACAGGACTTCTCAATCAATTTCCCGCTCGTAGACGGCCACGGAAACTTCGGCTCGGTAGACGGCGACCCCGCCGCCGCAATGAGGTATACCGAAGCGAGAATGTCCAAGCTCTCTTCCGAAATGCTCCGCGATTTGGATAAAGAAACGGTCGATTTCTACCCCACGTTCGACGATACGGGCTTGCAGCCCTCGGTTTTACCCTCGCGGTTCCCCAATATGCTCGTAAACGGCTCCGACGGTATCGCCGTCGGTATGGCTACGAATATCCCGCCCCATAACCTTGCGGAGTGTATAGACGGCGTTATCGCGCTTATAGATAACCCCGATATCGACGTAGACGGTCTTATGGAATATATAACCGCTCCCGATTTCCCCACAGGCGCGCTCATTATGGGCAGAAGCGGTATTAAAAAGGCTTACAGAACGGGGCGCGGCAGTATAATTATCCGCTCCCGCTGTGAAATAGAAGAATATCAGAGCGGTTCGCAAACCCGCACCCGCATAATCGTAACCGAAATCCCCTATCAGGTCAATAAAGCAAGGCTTGTCGAAAACATTGCAGACCTTGTTAAAAACAAGAAGTTAGAGGGAATTTCCGATATCCGCGAAGAATCCGACCGCGACGGTATGCGTATCGTAATAGAAATCAAAAAGGACGCTAACGCGCAGGTAGTTTTAAATCTCTTATACAAGCACACAAATTTACAGGTATCCGACGGTATCATAATGCTCGCCCTCGTTGACGGCACGCCCAAGGTTTTAAACCTCAAAGAGTGTCTGTATTACTACCTCGAACATCAAAAAGACGTAGTTATCCGCCGCACTAGGTACGATTTAAATAAAACCGAAGAACGCGCCCATATCCTGCGCGGACTTGTAATCGCTCAGGCAAGCATAAACGAGGTCGTAGAGGTCTGTAAAAATTCCAAAGATAAAACAGACTGCGTTCAAAAGCTTATGGCAAATTTCCTTCTCGACGACAGGCAGGCTAACGCCGTTGCGGAAATGCGCCTTTTCAGAATTTCACACCTCGAAGTCGATAAGCTTAACGAAGAGCTTTCAAACCTCGAAGCGGCTATCGCCGATTACAAGGATATCCTTGCAAACGAAAGCAGGGTTCTTGAAATTATAAAGAACGACCTCCTTGAAATCAAGCGTAAATATCCCTCCGAAAGAAAGACGGAAATAGCCGTCGACTTCAGCGGAGAAATAGAGGACGAGGATTTAATCCCCGTAGAACAGGTAGTCGTCTCTATGACGCACAGCGGCTACGTAAAGAGATTGCCCGTTAACGAATATCACGCTCAGAATCGCGGCGGCAAGGGCATAACCGCACACCGCCCCAAGGAAGAGGACTTTGTCGAAAAGATGTTCGTATGCTCGTCGCACGATTATCTTCTCTTATTCAGCGACCGCGGCAGGGTTTACAGAATTAAAACTTACGAAATCCCCGAAGCGGCGCGTACGGCACGCGGAAGAGCTATCGTTAACCTTGTCCAGATTGCACAAGATGAAAAAATCACTACGATTATTCCGGTAAAAGAGGACGCGGAAGGCTATATAGCCTTTGCAACCCGCGGCGGACTTATCAAAAAGACTAAAATCGAAGAGTTCGCCCGCATTAACAGAAACGGAAAAATAGCAATAAAACTCAACGACGACGATACCCTCATTTCCGTACAGTTCACAACAGGCAACAACGAGCTTATGATTGCGTCAAAGGGCGGCAAGTGTATCCGCTTCGATGAAAGCAACGTCCGCTCTATGGGGCGCGGTACGGCAGGCGTTAAGGCAATGAAGATAGGCGAGGGCGACGCTCTCGTGGATATGCTCGTTGTTGACGAAAGTAAAGACGTTTTAACCGTCACAACGGGCGGCTACGGCAAGCGCAGCAAGATAGAAGATTACCGCGTTCAGGGCAGAGCGGGCAAAGGCATTAAAGCCGGCACGTTCAACGAGGTAACGGGAAGTCTTATAAACCTCAAACAAGTTACCGAAGAAGAGGATATAATGATTATATCCGACGGCGGCACGATAATAAGAATGCACTGCTCCGATATTTCCCGCATAGGCAGAAGCGCCCGCGGCGTAAGATTAATGCGTCTTAAAGACGGCGCCGTGGCAACGGTTGCGGTAACGGAACGCGACGACGAAGCCGAAACGGCGGCTCCCGAAGAAGCCACCGCTGAGGATTTGGCCTGTCTCTTATAAACATATCCGAGCCCACGCGACTAAGGCGAATCTCGTATGC
>CAMWMZ010000073.1 GCA_947175485.1 uncultured Clostridia bacterium | reverse complement strand
TGATATATGTAAACTTTAAATCGTGTTTACACTTTAAATTATATACAATTCCTCTTAAATGTAAAACATATGAAATGCAAATTTTTAAAATAATTTATGTTAATTCGCCCTAACAAAATTTGAAAATAATTCACAATATAACATAATCTGCGCTTATAAAACATAAAAACGCAGATTATTCTTTTACTTTCTTATCGCCGCAACCGCCCTTTTGAGAATTTCAACAGTATTATCAACTTCTTCAAAAGTATTGTATTTCCCGAAGGTAAACCTCACCGCAGATTTTGCACGGCTTTCCGATAGTCCCGCCGCCATAAGCGCACGCGACGGCGTAACCGCACCCGCGGAACAGGCGGAGCCTGTCGAAACGGCAACTCCGTTCAAATCCAGATAAAACAGAATATTTTCCCCCTCGCAGCCGTCGAAAGAGATATTCGCATGCGACGGAAGAATTTCCCCTCCGCCGTTAAGATGCGTTCCGTCTATTTCCGCAAAAACCCGCGAAAGGAATTTATCCCTCAGCTTTGCAAGATAAGCGGCGGAGTTTTCGCGTTCCTTACAGGCAAGCTCAAAAGCTTTAGCCAATCCTATTGCCGCAGCGGTATTCACCGTGCCGCCCCGCAATCCCCTTTCCTGTCTGCCTCCCGATATAAGCCGAGAAATTTTCGAACCGCTCTTTATATATATAGCGCCCGCGCCTTTGGGCCCGTAAAACTTATGCGCGGAAATCCCGAACGCGTCGCAATACCCCGTCGGCAAAGGCTGTGTGCAGGCAGACTGCACACAGTCGGCGTAATAAAAAACGCCGCGGGCTTTGCATATTTCACCTATTTCTTTAACTGGCTGGATAACTCCCGTTTCGTTATTTGCCGCCATTACGGCACAAAATACCGTATCTTCGCGGATTGCCGCGGCTACGCTTTCAGGCTCTATCCGTCCGTTTTTATCGGGGTTTAAAAACGTTGCCGTAAATCCGAGCTTCCGCATATCCTCCGCGCTTTCCAAAAGCGCTGGGTGTTCTATAGCAGAAACTATAAGATGTCCTTTGCCGCGCTCGGCGCATACGCCTTTAAGCGCCGTATTCCCCGCTTCCGTTCCGCCGGAAACAAAATAAATTTCTTCTGGTTTACAGCTTAAAAGCGCGGCTATCTTATCACGCACCTCCGTGAGCGCGTTAGCCGCAGCTCTTCCGTAAGAATGCTGCGACTGCGTATTTCCGAAATTTTCTCTTAAAAACGGCGTCATAACGGCTAATACTTCTTCATCGATTCTCGTCGTCGCCGCATTATCCAAATAAATCATACGTTTTCTTTCAAAGCTTCCATAATCTTATTCATCAGCTCGTATTGCGCTTTCTTTTCCTCGTATTCTCTTCCGAGCTTTGTTGAAGAGTTTTTCGCATTGAGCTTCAAAAGCCTTACGCTCTCCCAAAGCTTGTGTGCGGTAAAAAGCGACGCAAGAAAGAACACGCCCGCACCCCCCGCGAATACAAAGCATAAAATCATATTCTTGTGGTCCATCTGCGCGTGCATTATGGTGCTGAAATAAATCGAAAGCACGGCAAAAACAAGCATGGGAACGGCTGTAACCGCAAACCATATCAAAGCGCGTTTGCGCTTTTCAAGAAATTTAACCTGCCTTTCCGCGCGTTGTTCTTCGTTTTGCGAGTTCAATTCTTCAACACGTTTGCCAAGCTCTTTAGCGCGGACGGCGATGTCGGCGGCGTATGCGGCGTGCTCGGCTTTCGTTTCTTTATCGGCGTAAACGGAAACAACGTCCGCCGCGGCGGAGCATTCCTCCACCCTTGAAAAATCGGTATATCCGCAGGTAAGAGCCTGCAATTTCAAAGCGGACACAAGTCCGTCGTTACCAAGCGTTTCAGCCTCTTCAAGCACATAAAGCGCTTCGCCGAACTTGCCTTCCGAAATAAACCGCTTAGCCTGTGCGGAATATTCCGCCAGCTTGCCCAAACGCTTTTCTTCCTCCCTGGCTCTTGCCTGCTCCCTGGCGGCAAGCTGTTCGGGCGTCATTACCGCGGCTTCCTCGTCGTCCGTTTCAAGGTCGGGAACTTCGAATTCTATTTCTTCCCGGCTTTCTTCCTCTTCTTCGGGCGCGGAGTCTATAACAAGCTCCTCCTCGCCGTCCTCGTTTATACGGATTTTATACTTTCTGTCCTTATCGTCGTCAATCAATCTTTCTTCAGCCATATTAGCTCCTTATATTTTCGGTACAACCGATTTTAACTGAATACATTCGAACCTTCCGCGGTATCTGCTCTTTGCATAAGCGCACATCTCCGCGCTTTCGAAAAGCGCGTATACCCCGCTGCCGGAACCGGTCATATTTACGCCGCACGGCGCAAATGCGGAAAGCTCCTTAAAAGCCGTTTCAACGTCGGGATTTAACTTTGCCGCAGGCGCATATAAATCATTGTTAAGCTCTGCCCCCAACCCCGCTATATCACACGATAAAAGCGCTGAAACCGCGCAGTCGGAATTGCAATTGCCCCGCGCATATGCGTCGGATAAGCGGTAACATTCCGCTGTCGATACTCCGCTTTTCGGCACAAGCAATAAAAAATGCAGCCTGTCCTTTAAATCAATGCGCTTTACAATCTCTCCGCGGCCGTAAAGGCGCGCATATCCGCCGTTTAACAGATATCCCGTATCACTGCCAAGGCTGTCCGCAAGCTCCTTTAACTGCTTTTCGCCGCCCGCCCCGTAAAGGCGCGCCATTCCGTTGATTACCCCCGATATATCCGCCGACGAACCGCCTAAGCCCGCCCCGACGGGGATATTTTTGAATATCTTTATATCAACGCCGCCCGTGCCGAAGGCTTTTATAAAAGCTTCCGCCGCTTTCACCGCGTTATTATTTTCATAAGGCAAAGCCTCGGTATTTCTGCCGTGCATCTCAACGGATACGAGCTTGTCCTTTCTCCGCCGCAATTTGATTAAATCAAACATATCCACGGTGCAAACCAAGCTGTCAAGCAAATGATAACCGTCCTGCACGCCCGTAACGGATAAAGTCAGATTAAGTTTTGCATAGGCCTTTACCCGCGTTTCCATAAAAGCATTATACCACACCGCAAACGGCTTTTCAATCTATTTTATTAAAAACGCGCCGCGCAAAATAAAAAAGCTCCGCAATCAAAATCCGAAAACAAACTCTCCCCATACAGGCACGCTCGGCAAAACGCTCTAACCATAAACCCGCTCAATCAAACAAACGCTTTTAACACAAACGCGCGCCCCTTTCTAAAAGAAAGGGGCGCGCCTTAAAACCTTTCTGCCTAAGCTCAGGTTTTAGGTCTGTATATAAGTATTCTTTCTTTGCCGCTTAAAGGGAAAGTAAGCTCGGGGTTTGCAAGCTGAATGTTTTCGGGGCTTTCGGAAAGCCTTTTCGCCGTCTCCCAAAGTCCGTCGCCCGCCGCGGGAATATATACGCTTATCGCGCTTTGGGAAAGCTGCTTCTCTCCGTTTTCCGCCGCTTCGGTCACATAGCTTATTGTTTTCGCTTCACCGTCGGCGGCGGTAATTTTCAGCACCGCTTCACCCTCGCACTCGCCCTCGGCACGCTGGCGCAGGCTCACCCCGCACACCGCAACGGATATTTCGCCGCAGCTTTGCGAAAGCCCCGCAAGCTTAACCGTAAACGGCATATTAACCTCCGTCGAGCGGATTTCGCCGCCTTGTTCATACAAAAGCGTAGCCGAAACACTGCCCTCTATTCCGTCCGCAGTTCTCGCGTATTCCGCACAAGGCAACGCCGCCGCAAGGAAAGCGCAAGTATAATCCAGCTTCGCTTTCGCCGCACAAAGTCCGTTAACCCTTTCGGTATATACTTTCGTTTCGGTATCGAGCAACGTCTGCTCCTCAGCCCTCGTCAAAGAAATTTCGCAATCTCTTGAAAACGCGTCCGCTATATATGAAATTTCCTCTTCTTCATAGAAATGCCCAGAAAGCCCTAAAACAGCGTTAAACTCAACGTCGCATTTGCCCTTATCCTCATTAACCTTGCAATTAACGCTAACGGACTTTATTTCCGCACGGCAGAACGCTCTTTGGCTGAAAAGCGCTTCATCGCAGGATATCTCGCACTTAAAGGGTATAATTCTGTCAAGGCTGACGGGAGAGCCGTCGCGTATGGCAAGCAAAGAAAGATATATTTCGCCGCTCGCCTCAACAACGCCCGCACGCACATTACAATCTAAAACAAGCGCTTGCGCCGCCGGAACAAGAACGTCGGAAGCCACGCAATCGAAATCATCGTCTACTTCGCTTTCTCCCGTGAAGTTAACGGGGGAAAACAGCTTTCCGCTTTCCGTTTTACAAATTGCGCCCTCCAAAGACGTAAGATAATTTCTCTGAGCCGCGTCGTAAACGGTAATCTGCGCGTCAACCACAACCGCAACAACGTAAGACGAGCCGTCGCGTTTAAGCTGATGCCTTACGCATGAAAGATTGCACTCCCCTCTCTGAGCGGGGGCAAGATTATCGTCGTCGATAAAGTGGGTAAACTCCGCGCCCTTCTGCACACGGCAAAGCTTCCCCTCTTCGCCTATATAAACCAACGTGGCAATAAGTCTGCCGCCGTAATTTACTCTTCCCGAAGACACCTCGCACGAATTTAAAGAAATCTGCGGATACACCGCCACGACTTCGCCCGCATCCTGTGCGGAAAATTTTATTTCCACCATTGACTGCGCCCTTAAAGCCGCCGACTGCCGCATATATGATCCGTTTTGATATTGTGCGTTTAAAGCCATATTTTCACCTCGCTGTTACAAGGTATAATATGCTGCGCGCCTCCGCCGTATGACTGTTTTTTTATTTTCCGCCCGCGGCTTGTTTTTCCTGTATTTTAACTCTGCCGCAAAGTATCTCGGAATAGGAATACGCGGTCTTGCCCAAAAAGTTTTTATCAAACGGGTCAACGGTAAAAAGCGAAGGATAAATCCCGTTAACTACGGCGGGGAACGTCACGTACTTGTTTCTGCCAAGGTTAAGCTTCACGGTAACGTCTTTTCCGCTGAGCGCTTTCACCGCCTCTTTAATCGAATTTATGGATAAATTAACTTTAATCATATACTTATTTTTGCCAAAATTTTCATAATTATGCAAAAACGCCCGCGCTTACAAGCG
>CAMWMZ010000072.1 GCA_947175485.1 uncultured Clostridia bacterium | reverse complement strand
TCGCCGTCTTTGCCTAGCGTAAGCCCGCAGCTCCCGCCCGCCCCGCAGTATTTGCAAACGCCCTCCGCAGGCGAAGGCGCGATATTCCCCGCCAGCATTTCCTTTACGGCGCCGTCGGCAACCAGACGCGAATACTGCAAAAAGTCCGTAAAATCCTCCGCAGGCATTGCGCTTTCAACCTTGCGCCCCTGATAATAGGCTTCAACGTATCCGCTCTTTTTCTTCGGCTCAACAGCCGTATCCGAAGCCTTGACAACCTCGTCGCTTCCGTCCATAAAGCCCTGCAAACGGAAAACGCCGTCCTCTTTTTCCCTGTACTCTACGGCGGCGGGGAAGTAATACGCTCCCGCGGCGCGCTTGCCCTTAGAAACGGACAACAAATATAACGGCAGCTGCAATTTCGCGCCCGTATAATATTTCGCCGCGGTGCTGTCGAACCCGCCGGTCTTATAATCTATTATTCTTACCAGCTCTCCGCTTTCGTCAACGCGGTCTATTCTTCCGTAAATTTTAACCCCGCCGGAAAGATATACCTCGCTCGGGCACTCGGCTTTCAAAACCTTAAAAGAAGAATTTTTAAGCTGCTCGAACATTCCGCGGGATACCTTTACCGCCTCTTCTATAAGCCCGCCGGAAGCATACTGTCCGCTCTTACTGTCGGCAAGCGCGGAATACGGCGGCTTTGAAAGCTTATCCGCGGCAACGGCTTTCGCGCGCTCCTCCAATATCCCCGCGTCGTCTATGCCGTTTATCTCGCCCGCCAAATCCTGCAATACGGAATGGATAAAGTTACCCGCATCAACCGCGCGCACCGCGCCTTCCTCGCGCTCCCTGAGCTTAAGCCCCTGCCGCATAAAATTAAGGTAAGGGCACGCAAAATATCCCTCCAACGCAGTGGGGGAAAGGCTCGCCGTCCTGCCGAAATACAATCGTTTCCCATAGGATATGCCGCGTTTTAACGGCTTTTCCAAAACGCTCAAAGCCTCGTTTTCAAAGCCGTTGCGCTTTAAAACCCCGTAAACGGAAGAAGCCTCCGCAGAATTAAAATACTTTGCAAGCCGCTTGAGCGCGGGCAGCTTTTCACTGCAATAATAGGGCGCGGCTTTGCCCGATTTTTCTATTTTTCTTAAGCTTACGGGCGCCAGCGCAGCTCCCGTTTTCAGGCAAAACGCGGCGCGCGCATAAGAAATTATTTCGCTTGCGCCGCACTCCTCACCGTTAAGCCTTGCGGGATAAGTCAGATACAAACGCTTTCTGAACGCGCAAACGTTTAACGCGCAAATCTCTCTTTTTCTCAGGTTAACCTGCCGTATCTTAGGGGATATGTTGAGGTTAACGCTTTCAAGCGCGGTTATCTCCCTGTCTGTCAGAAGCGAGGTATCCTGGCTTGCGTCGGGCACTCCGTCGGTAAGCCTCGCCGCAAACACCACGTTAGAGCCTGTGTTCGCGGTCGCGCCCAAATCCCCCACGAAAACCGCGTCCGCCTTAGGCGGAATAAGCGAAATTTTCGTTGCGGCAAATCCGCTTTTAAGTATTTTTATAAACTCGCCCGCGTCTTTTCCGTCCCCCGCAATCAGCTCAGCCTCGTTTAAAACGTTCAACACGCTTTCATAAGCTCTTGCGCCGAATTGCGCCGCCGCAGGTCTTTCGTCCTTGTACCGTTCCGCCGTATTTTTCAGCGTCTCCTGCACGTTAAAAGCCTTTAAAAGCGAGCGTATCCCCTCGCATATAGCGGAGTTTCCGCCTTTCACAGTCAAAAACGCAAGCCCCTTTAAAAACGTCTGTCTTACCCTTTCCACGGTGTCCGGGTCAAAGCCCAGATTTTCCGCTATCTCTTTTTTCGGTTCGCGTTTTACCCCTCCCCGATAGTTTGCAAGCCTCAGCATATAATTGCGGAATATATCTTTATCCGCGTTCTCCGCAGGGAAATAAGGGGAAGAAACAACCGCGTCCGTGTCGGCAAATCTGCACCCCGCCGAAGCGCATAAAAGATAATTTACCACAAACGCGCATAAAGGGTGCTCCGAAAGGCTCAACTGCCTGTCCGCATAATAGGGGATTTTAAACCGTGAAAATGTCCTTGCAAGCGCCCTCTCGTGCTTTTCTATGTCGGGCAGCATAACGGATATTTTCGCATACCTCTCGCCGTAATCTATAACGTGTTTTTTTATGCTCGCCGCAATAAATTCAAGCTCCTCTTCCCCGTCCGAAGCCTCGAAAATACCTATATTTTCCGCGGGCTGCGGGTCGCCGTAAAAGCTTTCGGGGTTAAAAAGCGCCCGTCTTAAAATATCCGCCTCCCTTCCCAGCACGTTTTCCGCAGGCACGTTTTTAAGTCCGCCGAACTCCTGCGCAATGCCCGAAAACGCCGCGCCCGCCTCGTTAACGTAAATATCCTCGTTCCCGCCCAAAAACATACCGTAAACGTTTTTCGCCGCGCGGCAGGCCGCCCTCACGCACTCCGCCGCCATGCACGTAAAAGCCTGAAACCCCAAAAACACTACGTCGCCGTCTATAATCTCGGGGCTGTTTTGAATAACGTCGGGCAACTGCCTCAAATATCCGTTTCTGTCCTGCTTGCCGTTATCTTTGAGATATTTTTCATACGCGGCGTAAATTATCGATATATCGTGCAGCTTGCCTCCGAGAAGCCCCCCTCTTTTCGCCGCCTCCGCCGTCTCCTCCGCGGAAACGCGGGAAGAATACAAAAGCGCCACCGTGTCGTAAACCGCCTGTGCCGACTGCGGGGCGGAAAGCTTTCTGAAAAGCTTTAATTCCCCCTTGTGCTCTTCTATAATCCTTCTGACCGCCATTGCGGAGCCCTGCCCCGACAAAACGTTTTCGGGCTTCCCCTTTTTTGTCGCCAGAAACCTTGCAAGCGTAAAAACAGAGGTGGAAAACGTTCCCCCTACGGCGGCGCAAACAGTGCGCTCGGCGGCAAGGGTAAGTCTGTCCTCGCAAAAAATCACGGTTTTAACGCCGCGTTTTTCATTTTCAGAAATTATTTTTTTCAGTTCTTCAAGCGCAACGGGCAGCGCCGTGCAGTTAAAAGAATATATCATACCCGCATTATACCATAATAACGCGCGCGTTTTAAATATTTTCACCGTAAAAGTTTTTACAATTTTGAAATACTGTGATATAATTACACATATTAATTTTCAATAAAAGGAATTTATATGAAAAAACGTTCCGGAATCGCCGTTGCCGCGCTCGGGCTCGGCTGCGCCGTATTGCTTTCGGGCTGCGGCGGCTGTGCAAGCTGTAACGGTTCCAATAAAAACATCGCCGACTTTTCTTCGAACTGGTATGCGAATACGGCTTATAAAAAAATACAGCCCACGTTTACTCTGGGGAACGAAGCGGGTTTTTCAAGCGAAAAGCTTACTTACACGGTTAGCTTTGACGGCAGCCGCGCCACAAACAAGTCGTATCAGGTAAATTACGCCCCCGGCGTTTACTCCACGGAATTTTACGCCGCGGCTTTTGATAAAGAAGCTTACGCCCACGCGGATTTCAAAAGCGGCTATCCCGAAGCCGCGCCCGTGGTTTACTGCTATAAAACCTTGCTCGATATCAAAGAGGTAACTTTCATAATGGGCGAAGAAACAAGGTCCTTCACCGGCGACAAAGTCGAAACCTTAAGCTTCTTCCTCTCTGTTCAGGACCGTCTCCAACCCCTTTACACTTATACCAAAATCAAATCGACCACCCCCGCGGAGCTGCAGGTTAACTCAATCGATAGCGCTTACAGGCAAATCGACTGTGAATATACAAGCTATTACAGCTACGACGGCAACAACGCCATAACATTAATCAAAAACGGCAGCGAAGAAAAAACGCGCACGCTGTCGGGGCTTGAAAACGCGGAAAACTCCGTGGTAGACGCGGCTTATCTCGATATCGCCGCAAGGGCGACTAAGCTCAACGGCAATTTTTCACAGACGCTTAGCGTCAACACCCCCGCGCGCGGCTTGCAAAGCTTCACGCTTTCAGGCTCTTCCTCAACCTTAACCGACGAAGAAAAACCCGCCGTAAAATCCCTTCTCGAAAAGAACGGTCTTTACAATCCCCCTCTCGACGCAGAGGGTAAAGAGGCGGATTTCGTAACCGCCGTATCCGTCAATTTCAACGGCGAGCAAAGCGGGGTTTCCCAAACCTATTATTTCGCGGCGATCGCAAATCCCCGCAACAATTCGGGACGCGCTACAATGCTCAAGCAAACCGCGCCTTTAAGCTTCGGCCTCGGCACTCTCAACTACACTTTAAACGATATAGAAAGCACACTCTGGAATAAATAAGGAACATTATGCCTCCCAAGCCATTGCCGCCTATACCCGAGGCTCCCCGCATTTTCGGCTGGCAGCATCTCGTTTATCTTGCGGTCTACATTGCACTGGCTGTCGGCGCGCTTGTATTCATCGCGCTCAAAGTCAAAAAAGAAAAAACAACCGATATAATCGTAAAATCCGTAGGCGGCGTCCTGCTCGCCTCGATAATCTGGAACAGAATTACCCTCATAGAATACTATAATTCGGTCTGGGGTCTGATTCCTAATACCGTCTGCGGAACCACCAGTCTTATTTTCGGAATAAGCGCGTTATTTTTAAAGCGCGATAATATCGTCTTTCATTTCTGCGTTTACACTGCGTTCTGGGGCGGTATCGTCGCAACGGTTTATCCCACTTTCATAGGGCAGGCGGATTACTTTTTGTACCAGCCCACGATATCGGGCATGATTCACCACGGAATAAGCGTGTTCTTATCCGTTTTAATGGTAATGAAGGGCTATGTAAAGCTCAGCCTGAAAAAGTTTTACGCGTTCCCGCTCGGCTATTGCTTTTTACTGGTATACGGAATATTCCTTCTCGATTTTTCAAACGGAAACATCACCGAGGCAATGTATATCTTCGCTCCCCTCATTCCGGGAACGTTCCTCACCTGGTACGTTGTAGACCCTTTTCTCATATTAAGCAATCTCGGGCTTCTCGCCCTGTGGGAAAAGATTTTAAAACCCAAGCTCGAACTGAAAAAACAACAACCGCCAGAAGCGGAAATTTAACCTCTATAAAAACAAAAAGCGTAAAGCGCACTTCCAATAGGGAATTAAAAAACTAAATCATTAAGAAATGACAGAAAGCTCTCGAACATTTTGTTCGAGAGCTTTTAACTGCAAATTATTCAGAAAGATAAATTGAAATTTATACTACTTGTTTTATAATGAAAACGACGATATTTTTTCTTGCAATTTCTCTACAAAT
>CAMWMZ010000071.1 GCA_947175485.1 uncultured Clostridia bacterium | reverse complement strand
GCAAAACCGCGGGCGCGGCTTGTTTTTCACAAAAAAGTCAATCGCTCCATTTATGCTTTTCAAGCGTTCTGTCTTTTATATCGTCGTAAAACTCGAAATATCTTTCGCGGATTTGTTCCGCGGTCATATTATCGTCGAGTAAGCCCAAAAGCTCGTCAAGCTCATCGGGCGAAAAGTCCGAAAGGCAGAATTCTCCGTCGAACGCTTGCGCCAATTTCATTAAATCCCAGCTTGTAGCTTTCATATGTTTTCCTCCGTTATTACTGCAGACCACGGCGCGGCGCCGAAACGCGCGGAGATATGCCCGCATTTGCATGTAAACAAATAAAAAATATCGTATCCTTCACCGTAAAGCGTTTCCAGATTGCCCAACCCCTTTGCTATAATCACATCGCCCGACGCGAGAAGTTCAAGCGCTTCCTCGGAAATTTCCTTTAAATAAGTGCCGGGCGCGTCCGAGCCGTTTGCAATCACGTTTGCATATTCAAAAAGACCTACCTCTTCCGCGTCCGCAAGCGTAACGTCGTTTATTATCGGCGCGCCTCGAACCACGGAGGTTACGGATATTTGCGGATAAAGCGATTTTATTATGCGGATTAAAACCTTATCCAAAACTATTTCTCCGCAGTTATCGTGGAGATATAACAAAGCTTTCGCTTTTGCAAGCTTGTTTTTCAGGCTTTGCAAAACGTCTTTTTTGGGGTTTGCTCGGGTGGCGGCTTCAAGCACGATATCCACCGCACCCCCGTCCAAATCCGCAAGCCTTGCAAAATCTATATAATTTGCCGCCATTGCAAGCTTTACCGCTTCGCAAAGCGGGTCTGCGGAGGCTTTTGTTTGAGCGAACAGCTCTCTTTCCATATTTAACAGCAAGGAGTTAAAAAGGTGCTTTTCTTTGGAATAATCTATTCCGCCCCCGAAAATTTCACGGTGCACACGGTCTATATCGCGCATTAAAAGGGGCGCGCAATACTCGGCGGGCGGATTTTGGCATAAAGCTTTTACGCCGCGTTTGAACCGTTCGAACCTTTCTCCCGCGCCCTGTTCTTTTTCAACCTTTTTAAGCTGACTGTTATAGAGGCAGCCTTTGCACTCTTCGTCCAATAACATACCGGTATTTTAGCATAAAAATTTTTCCTTTGCAACAAGTAAAAACGGCGGACTTTGCGCCCGCCGTTTTTTGTTTTTTGTAAAAATTATGCGTTAATCGTTACCGTCATGGTTGAAGGATAGCTGTTGTTCGTAATCGTTATTACCGCATATTCGCTGCCGTCGATAGCTTCAACGTCAACGGTGACCGTCGGTATATATGAATCTCCCGCCGCCGCGGTGAAGCTTACGGAAATCTTATCCGCAGTTGTGCCTGCATTTATTTTAAACTTGATTTTAACGCCAGCATTGACCTGAACGTCGTTGCTTCTGGGCGCAAATTTTGCTCCGCTTGCCGTTGCGTCGATTATTATACCGCGGTAAACAGCGGTATTACCCTGCACCTGACCGGTTGTAAATTCGTATAAGTTTACCGTGCCGCCCGAGGTAAGGTCAAAATCGTTGGCTACTTCCCACTGCGCGACAAGCGTAAACGCTTCCGTTACGTTTTGGGTAAAGTTATAATCCGAACCGTTAACCTTCCAACCGACGAATTTATAGCCTTCGCGTACAGGGTCTGCGGGTTTTGCCAAAGGCGAACCGACTATCGCCGTCAGTGTGCCGTCAACCGTAGCACCGCCGTCGTTGTAATCCACGGTAATGTCTACCGTCTGCGTATCTTCGGGTGTTTTTGAAGTATCGATAATTATACTTCCGATATAACTGCCGTACGTTCCCGTAGTTGAAATCACCTTTATAGTGGCTTTGCCCTCGTTATACGAAATCACGTAGTCGCTTACGGGCAATTCATAGCCTGCCACAAGAGAAACCTCACCAACCACGTTAACGGTAATTACGGTATCCGTTCCGATTTTAACTCCGTTTTGAGGTTTTGCAGCCTCGAAAACGCCCGTACCAGTCCAAGTAATATATTCCGAATACTTTTGGTTAATAGCTTCAACGCAACTGCCGTTCGGAAGCGCCGCGTCCTGCAAATCTACGGTAATTTTGGTTTCTTCGGGGAGTTCTCCCGAGTCAATCCCTGCAAGTATTCTGAGCTTGGAATATTCCGTATCGCTGTCAAATTCGGTTGTGTATCCGACTTTGCCGTTGGCAGTTCCAAACAGATTAGTCTTTGTATAATTAGCCGCCTGAGCCTGGGTGAGTACGCTGCCCCCCGCAACAGCCGTTTGCATTATGGGATTTCCTTGCGCATCGGTTGAGCCGTACTCGCGGAAATCCGCACTTGCGGCGGTAACCGTTGTGCTCCAATCGTTCCAACGGTGAATTTTATGCGAGCCGTCTGTTCCTTCCTGCGAATATGCGTCGCTGAACGAACAGCCTATGTAGGCAACCGTTGCCTTTTCGCCCCAAGGTCTGCCGAGCGACATCGCGCCCGCGTTAACGCTTCCGTCGTCGGTCAATTCGCAATTATTGAATATATATCCGTAATCGGGCTTTTTGTCTGTTGTATGTTTTGCCGCCGTAACATAGCCGTTTTGGGGATTATCGCTTGTTTTCGATTCCCTGTTTATTGCAACTATCTTACAATCGTCAAAGTAAGCAAGAGAGTTTTCTCCGCCGAAAATGAAGTCGATATTACCGTCGATTTGCGACTGATAATAGTACGATCTTCCGCTCTTCATATAAAGCGTATCCTGGTTACCGTACAGATGGCATTTATAAAGCACGGCGCCGTCGGCGTCCAGCGTAAGCGCTACGCCCTGAGCCGCCTGCGTACCCGAATAATTGCCGGAATTTTTCATATAATCGAAGTCGTTGCGGACAGCCAGATTATAAGCCTTGAAGTTTTTACCCGTAACGTGCAGAGTCGCGCAGTTAAGCGCCCACAAGCTGCCGCTCAAAGCGTCCGCGTCGCCCTCAACAAGTGAATAACTAAGCTTGGTATCGTCGATATTTTCGCCAAGCCCGACAAGCGTTACGTTATCGATATCGAGCCATACCTTTTCGGTATAAGTGCCCGCCTGAAGTTTTATAACCTTATTTACGCCGCTTTCGTAGTTGCAGGCTTTAAGGTATTGAACCGCCTGTGTAAGAGTTTTAAACTCTCCGGTTTCGCCTACGGTTACTTCAACCTTGTTTTCGGCAACGGCTTTCTTGGCTTTTACAGCTACCTCATAAGAAGCACTCACGCTTTTGTTGCCCACGGTATATAAAGAATCCACATAAACAGTTACGGTTTTAGCGCCTTCTTCGGCAAGATTGGGGGCTGTTACCGTATACCAGCTGTCTTTTAACTTTTGTTTTATAGTATTGCCGCCGAAGCTGCAATTTGCAACTACGGAAAGGCTGTTACTGTTGAAGCTTCCGTCAGGCAAATAAGCCTGCTGTACCGTAACCTGTTTATTGGAGCTTAATCCTATCGTGCTAAGCTCGATAGAATCCACCATATAAACCTTTACTTTATAGGTAGCGGTAAACTCTTTTGTTTGGCTGTCGAGGTTGTCGCTGAGGAAATACGTTACGCTTATTTCATACTCGCCAGAAGCTTTGGGATTATATTTAGAAGTATCGAATTTGCAGTTTTCAAGCTTTACGGGGGTAAGCACGCCGTTTGCGTCTTTTGCAACCAAAGCAACTCCGGTACAGTCTACCTTTTGAGTTACCAGATAGTCGGTAGTGCCTGCGCTCGTAATTTCGATTTCCTCTATAGGAGCAGCCGTTGTCTTATATTTAAGCTCGATTGCAAAAACGTCTACAGTTCCCTTAGCCGCCTGGAATTTATACGTGCCTTTAACTACTTCCAACTCTAAATCGTTAAGCACTTTGTCGCCGGTGTTTATGGCAACTTCTTCAACGGTGTTATCTGCTTTCGTAAGCTTATATCCCGCATTTCCTATAGTAGAAGAACCGCTTGCAAAAGAGATTTTCAACGTACCGCTTGCAGGAACGTTTATGGTTATTACGCCGTTTTTCACCGAACGGGTATATTTATTAGTAGTATCTTTTCTGTCGCGGAGTTCCGTGCCGCCGGGAATCGAAACTACGCCGTTAGTCCAGGCTTCGCTAAGCGTGCCTTTTTCCAAGTCCGAAGCCTTAAACAAAGAAGTAATATCTTTTTCACCCGCTTCGGGCCCCGCCGCTTCGCCCTTGTATTCGGGAACTATCGCATTGTCTGTTTGATTAACCTTAACTGCGTGGCACTTACTGCACTCGTCACCGTTCCATGTATGGTTTTCCGCCGCTTTGTCGGGAGCGTCGCAACCGTCCGCGGTACAATGCTCGTGATGCGTAGTGCCGTTTTCATCGTCTACCCAAGTATAGTTGTGCGTGTGCCCGCCGCCGTTATCTTCAACGGGGTCGCACGCGGCGGCAAAACCGGCAAGCGCGGTTACCGAGCCCATTACCAATGCGGTAAGGGCTTTTAAAATTTTTTTATTTTTCATCTCTTCCTCCATGTTTGCAACAGTTAATGTTTTTCAGAGGGAATGCAGTTCCCTCTGCCCGAGTATAGAAAATACTCGGCGCGTTTACCGTTACATTGTATTTTTATTATACTATGAAGAAAAAAGAATGACAATAGAAAAAATGAAATTTATGTTCGTTTTATTTTAATTTATTACATTTTTTGCTTTGCGTACAAAACTTTTTACCATAACAAAGGATTTTTGTATAAGTTAACGGTTGAACTTTAAATTTTTTTATAAAGAAATAACAATTATATTTATAACAATTAATGCAACTTTATAAGCATTTTAATTAATAAAATTGTACAAGCGTCGCATCGCAGTACAAAATTGCATAAACGATGCGGGCATAAAGTATAATAACCAACAATATCTACACATTGTTATCTGTAATATTATATATTGCTGTAAACAAAGCCTCGCTTACTTCGGCACAGTCAAGGCACTTACTCTCATTGTTTTAGCATGCAAACAAAGCTTTTCCGCACATATTGTTACTACTATGTTAATAAACTCACTGGGCATAACCAAAAGCCGTCTATATACAACTGTTTTTCAATCGCAGATATCCCGTTACCTCAGAATAAAAACACAATAAAAAAGCACCCTTACATGGGTGCTTTTTATTTTTGAAATCCGGCAACTACCTTATCTTGCGGGGTTAAAACCCAACTACATTTGCGCCACAGTATCAGAAATTTTTATAATAAAGTGCGCAAAGCCTCACCTACGTTCGGCACGGGCTACATACGAAATCACTTAGTTCGCTGGCGTAAGCCCGCGGCTTAGCCCAATGCACTTGCTTTACCCAAAAAACAGTGCATAAAAAAACAAAAGGCACCCTATGGGTACCTTTTGCTTTTTGAAATCCGGCAACTACCTTATCTTGCGGGGTTAAAACCCAACTACATCGG
>CAMWMZ010000070.1 GCA_947175485.1 uncultured Clostridia bacterium | reverse complement strand
AAAGATTAGCTACATTTTTAACGAGCAACTTTAAAGCCCTTTTTTAGCTTTTTTTATCCACTTTCTTAACTATGCAGTATTTTTCGCATAACGCACAAACCGACATCATTATTCCGCTTTAGCTCAGTCGGTAGAGCATTCGGCTGTTAACCGAAGTGTCGTAGGTTCAAGTCCTACAAGCGGAGCCATTCCGGTGACGATAGCAACGAGGATCCACCTGTTCCCATACCGAACACAGAAGTTAAGCTCGTTTACGCCCGATGTAGTTGGGTTTTAACCCTGCAAGATAAGGTAGTTGCCGGATTTCAAAAAACAGAAGGTACCCATAGGGTGCCTTTTGTTTTTTTATGCGCTGTTTTTTGGGTAAAGCAAGTGCATTGGGCTAAGCCGCGGGCTTACGCCAGCGAACTAAGTTATTTCGTATGCAGCCCGTGCCGAACAAAGGTGAGGCTTTGCGCACTTTATTATTAAAATTTTTAATACTGTGGCGCAAATGTAGTTGGGTTTTAACCCTGCAAGATAAGGTAGTTGCCGGATTTCAAAAAACAAAAGCACCCATGTATGGGTGTCTGTTATAGGGATTTCTTTGTGGACAAAGAAACAGCGCACTATCTTCGCTTGCGAAGTATAGTGCGCTATACTTTATAAAAGATTATAACGATAAATTGAAATTTATCACTCAAACAAATCGGTTTTTTCGTTTATTGAAAAATCTTTTTGATATGCAATTCTCGGCGTACCGTCGTCGCAAACAATGATACCGCACTTAATAAACCCGTTCTTTTCTAATAAATGTTGCATAATAAGGTTATCCTTATGTGTATCGATTCTGATATTATCTATTTTTAATTTACAAAAGTCTAAACAATAATTCAGTATCCCATTAATTTTGTTGCTACTTGCGATTCTATGTATAGTACCGTACGGCTTGTTGTTCAACCATTCTCCTTGTATAATTTCATAAGTCGGGTCATTCCCTGCAATAAATGTAAAAACCCCGAAGATTTCATTATTATTTTCTATAACATAGCTAACGCCTTTTTTTATATCGGAAATAATAATTTCTTCGTCTGGATAACCGTTGTTCCATTGCTTCGGATTCCCTTTTTTCCTCATAAAATCACGGGCAAACGAATAAATTTCCGAAACGATAGTCAAATCACCGAAAGCTGTTTTTCGTATATTCATAAATTTATTGTACCCCATAACTTGTTTATCGAATAAAAACATTAAATTACTGTTTATAGTAGTTTCATTATAGCATAACCGTACTAAAAAAGCAAGGGCTGATTATCGCCCTTGCTTTAATCCCTATGAAACGCACCCACGTATGGGTGCTTTTTTATTGTGTGTTTATTTTTAGATAACGGGATATATGCGGTTGAAAAACAGTTGTATATAGACGGCTTTTGGTTATGCCCAGTGAGTTTATTAACATAGTAGTAACAATATGTGAAAAAAACCTTGTTTGCATGCTAAAACAATGAGAGTAAGTGTCTTGCCTGTGCCGAACAAAAACGAGGCGTTGTTTACAGCAATATATAATATTACAGATAACAATGTGTAGATATTGTTGATTAATTTACTTTATTACCGCAACATTTATGCAATTTTGTACTGCTATGCGACGCTTGTACAATCAAACACAGAAAATTTTTATTTTTTACGACGAAAAAGGCAGTGCCGTTATTAAACGCGTACAATTAAGTTGCGTTGCAAATCCGTTAAAGGTGCAGTATAATACTTTTAACAAAATTTTAACAATTTTTTAGCAATTTGCAAATAAGCGTGCATTAAAATTAAAGAGGTAAAAGGAGTAAAAGCTTTTATGGTTAAAATTCTTGTAGTTGAGGACGACAAATCTTTGAATTCGTTGGTTTGTTCGTATCTGAGCGACAGCGGTTATTCTTATAAAGCGTGTTTTAACGGAAAGGAAGCCCTTGACGTTATGGAGAGCGAAGCTTTCGATTTAATTATAAGCGACGTTATGATGCCGGTGCTTGACGGGTTTGGGTTAGCCGCCAAAGTGCGGGAGAGGGATAAACAAATACCCATATTGTTTATGACCGCGCTTGACGATAAGCCTTCAAAACAGCTCGGATATAAAATAGGTATCGACGATTACGTAGTCAAACCGTTTGATTGCGATTTGTTAATGCTACGCGTGGGGGCGCTTCTTCGCAGGGCGAATATAGAGCGCAGCCGTGAGCTTGTGGCGGGGAATTTACGAATGAATAAGGACGAGCATACCGCATACGCCGACGGAGAAGAGCTCAGCCTTACCGTAAGGGAATTCGATTTGTTATTCAAGCTGCTTTCTTTCCCTAAAAGGACGTTTACGCGTTCGCAGCTAATGGAAGAATTTTGGGATTACGACAGCTCGGCGACTTCACGTACGGTTGACGTGTATATAGTAAAGCTAAGGGAAAAGACTGCCGCCTGCAACGGCTTTGAAATAGTTACCGTTCACGGGCTCGGTTATAAGGCGGTGCTGAAATGAACGAAAAAAACAGCCGCAGGGCTTCAGTAATCGGGACGTTGCTTTTTTTTATCACGATTGGAGTGATAGTATCTTCGGCTATTGTAATTTACGACGCTGTGGAAGACGCGTGTGACGGAAACAGAGCGGTTATTGCGGGCGTTATTCTTGCGGTAATTATAGTTTTATCCGCGGTTTGTACTATTATAGACGTTATACGCAGACGGTTAACGATAGATAAGCCCGTACAAAGAATACTCGAAGCGACAAATAAAATCGCGGCGGGAGATTTTTCTGCGCGGCTTGAAATAACGCACCGTGTTAGCCGTTACGACGAATTCGATTATATAATGGAAAACCTGAACAAAATGGCCGCAGAGTTAAGCCGCACGGAGGTTTTGCATACCGATTTTATTTCAAACGTTTCCCACGAAATAAAAACGCCGCTTGCGGTTATTCAGAATTATGCGGCTTCTTTGCAAAATAAAAATCTTGATGAAGCAACGAGAAATAAATATGCGCAAACGCTTGAGAGCGCGGCAAAGCGGCTTACGGCGCTTATAACCAACATATTGAAATTGAATAAGCTTGAAAACCAGGAGATAAAGCCCGGAAACGAGCTAATAAATTTAACGGAAGCTCTTGCCGAAACAGTGCTCGGATATGAGGATTTGATAGAAAGCAAGGGCTTGGAGCTGGATTGTGATTTTGACGACGACGTAAAAATTTATTCTTCCCCGGCGTATCTGGAAATAGTGTGGAACAATCTTTTGTCAAACGCGGTAAAATTTACGGATAGCGGTAAGATAAGCATATCATTGAAGAATGAAAACGGACACGCGGTAGTTAAAATTACGGACACGGGGTGCGGGATTACGGCGGAAACGGGCAAGCATATATTTGAAAAATTTTATCAGGGAGATACTTCCCATTCGCAGGAGGGAAACGGACTGGGACTTGCTCTTGTTAAAAAAGTTATAGATATAAACGGCGGAACGATTGACGTAAACAGCGAAGCGGGAAAAGGAACGACGTTTACTATAAGGCTGAAAACCGGAGTGCGGCAATAATGTTAAAAAAGCTGCGGGATTGGATTAAACATCCGCACGGACCGACGCTTGTTGTGTTTTATGTATTTACGGCGGGCTGTATTGCGGGGGCGATTTTATTCACTATTATCGGTCAGGACACAAGCTATGGCTTTGTTGCTTATATATTTTATGCGCTTGCGGCGGTGACGCTTGGCTATACGGTTTATTCCTTAGTTGTTTCAGTTCCTGCGGCGAAGCGTAAAATTACGGAAAAATTAAAAGCTAATAAGCTTACCGCCAACGTTTTGGGAAGCTACGATTTTAAGACGACGGCGCTTGCGTTTTTATCGTTCGTTGCAACGGTAGCGTTCGCGGCTGTAAATCTTGCGGGCGCGATACGTTACCGCCTGATTTGGTACGGCGCTGTCGCGGCGTATTACTTTGTTTTGATAGTGCTCCGCGGCGGGATATTGGCCGCTTATAAAAAGTGTGCGGAAAAGTATGCGGACAGAGCGGAAGAATACGAAAAAAGCAAGTGGCGGATTTATCTTGCGGGCGGGGCTTTTTTGATTGTTCTCGAGCTTGCGATGAGTGCCGCAGTGACACAGATGACGTTATCGGAAAGACCTGCGCAAAGCGGCGAAATTATGGCGATAGCGACCGCCGCTTATACTTTTTATAAAACAATAACGGCTGTTTATAATTTAATCAAGGCGCATAAATTCAGCAATCCGGTAACACAATCGTTACGCAACCTGAATTTTGCCGCCGCTTGTATGTCGGTTGTATCGCTTACCGTTCTTATGATTTCCACATTTGACAGCGCAAGCTCGGAAGCTATGCAATATCTGAAATCTGCAGTAGGCTTTGTTGCGTGCGCCGCAATTATCGCAATGGCGGCGTTTATGATTATACGTGCGAAAAAGAAATTAAAATCCTTTAACGGAGAATGCGAAAATGAACGATAAAGATAAATTCGAATATTCTTATACCGCGCCTACCAAAGAGGAGCGGCGCGAAATAGAAAGAATAAAAAATCAATATATTGTTTCGGAAAAGAAAGAGGATAGGCTTGAAAATTTGCGTAAGCTTAATAAAAAAGTTAATCTGCCGCCTATGGTTATAGGGCTGGCGGCGGGAATAGCGGGTACGCTTATTATGGGATTGGGTATGGCTATGGTTATGGAGTGGGGCGTTATGGTTTGGGGCGTAACGGTCGGAATAGCGGGGGCGGCTGTTGCCGCGGTTGCCTATCCGATATACAGGGCGGCGCTTAATCGGAATAAACGCAAGTACGGCAAGCAGATTATTGATTTAAGCAACGAGCTGCTTAACAGACAATGACAGAAGGTATCGTTTAAAGCGATACCTTTTATTTTTAAAGCGTTAACGAATAATTTACAAAATAATTACGGGTTGTTAACAATATTTTAGCGAAACGCAAACAATGCGGTATTATACTGCAATTACAAAATTCAAAAAGGAGATTTTATTATGGAAAATCAAAACAATTATATTGCGAAAGTAAGAGAAAGCTATATTCCGCATGAACGTACAAAATTAGACGAGCTCAAAGAGCTTGACAAGAAAGTAAGAACGCCCGCTTTGATTTTTGCTTACGCGTTCGGGACGGTTGCCGCGCTTATTCTCGGCGTTGGAATGTGCCTTGCGATGCGTGTTATCGGGGCGGACGTTATGCCGTATGCGGCTTCCATGGCCGTAGGCGTGATTGTCGGATGCGCGGGTATAGGCTGTTGCGCGGCTAATTATTTTATTTATAAAGCGGTTTTGAATTCGCGCAAGAAAAAGTACGGCGGCAAAATCATAGCGCTCAGCAAAGAGCTGTTAAACGGCTGATAATGATAAAAAGTAAATAATTAATTTGAAAAAGACGCAGGTTAACGCTGTATTTCATAGGGATAAAAGCAAGGAGCAGATATTCTATCTCTTCTTGCTTTTTTATTGTGGTTTTATTATAATGATTGTACGATAAACAGTAATTTTACGCATAAATTCGGGAAAAATATG
>CAMWMZ010000069.1 GCA_947175485.1 uncultured Clostridia bacterium | reverse complement strand
GTCGATAACGAGGAAAAGGCGGTGTTGCCCTGGTTTTACGGTAAAGGCTTTGACGGGGCTGTAAAAACCTTTTCGCGCGGCGGTTCGGATATTTCGGGCGCGATAGTGGCAAGGGCGGTAAACGCTTCCGTTTATGAAAACTGGACTGACGTTTCGGGCTTTTTGGCGTGCGATCCAAGAATAGTTGACAGCCCTAAGGCAATCAGAAACATTTCTTATAAAGAATTGCGGGAATTAAGTTACATGGGTGCGAACGTTCTGCATAGCGACAGTATTTTTCCCGTGCGTAAAGCCAATATTCCCATTCGTATAAAAAATACTTTCAGCCCGCAGGACGAGGGCACTTTGATTTTACCGAGCTCGCGTTACGTTGCTAGCGGTAATGTTGTAACAGGCGTTTCAGGCAAGAAAAATTTCACGGTTATCTTTATAGAAAAGTCGCATATGAATTCGGAAGTCGGATTTATAAGCAAAGTTTTGAACGTGCTTTCCGAAGAGGGTATTTCCGTGGAGCATATTCCGTCGGGGATAGATACTATGTCGCTTGTAATTGAAAGTTGCCAGCTTCCCGAAGTCACTCTTTCACGCGTGCTTGAAGAAATAAATACGGCGGTACAGCCCGATATAATACGCGTAATTGAAAATATCGCGCTTATAGCAACGGTCGGGCACGGTATGTCGTCGTCGGTAGGAACATCCGCGCGTCTTTTTAACGCGATTGCCGCCGCCGATATAAACATAAAAATGATAGATCAGGGTTCTAGCGAGCTTAATATAATAGTCGGCGTCAGAAACGACGATTATGAAAAGTGTATCCGCGCAATTTACGGCGAGTTTTTCAGATAAATTTTATCCGGTAAGCAAATGACGAAAAATAAGAAAAGGTTCGGTAAAGGTAAATGGGCTGCAATCGTTTGCGGCGTGCTTGTATGTCTTGCGGCGGTTTTTCTTATCATTGTCAATGTTTTTATACCTCTTAAATATCTTTCCGCATATCTTGTCGCAGCAGATAAAAACGCTGTCGGTCAAATGCGCGTCAGTTTTCTTGACGTGGGTTACGGCGATTGCACGATAATTGAATTTCCTGACGGAAAAACCGCGTTAATCGACGGCGGAGACGGAACTTATCCTAATAATCTTAAAATATTAAAGGCTTTGAACAAAAGAGGTATAAACAATATAGATTATCTGGTATGTACGTCAGCTTGTCCCGAAAGGTGCGGCGGTCTTGCCGAGATTATGAAATTCAAAACCGTTTCGGAAATTTTCGCTCCGTATTTCCCCATACGCTATTACAATTCCGAATATTATTCTTTCAGAAAACGTTTATACGATAATAATATCGAGCCTAAAATCTGCGAATACGGTTCGGGAATTTTCAATGACGAATACGGTTACAATTTTTGTTTTCTGTCTCCCTCGAATCACTTGATAGATTCAAGCGAGGGCAGTGAATTCAACAAAAATCATACAAAGCAAAACGCGGATAACGCTTCCGCGGTAACCTGGCTGGAATACGGCGGTATCGGCTTTTTGCTTATGGGTAACGGCGGAGAAGCCGTTCAACGCAAAATAATAAAATCCGCAAAGCTTGGCGTGGAAATAGACGGCAGAACGCTCGATATAGCGGGATGCGCCGTGCTCAAAGTTCCCGACCATGGTTCCGCTTCTGCCGCTTACGGCGAATTGTATGATTTTTTCAAACCCGAAGCGTCAATAATCTCAGTCGGGGAAAACGGTTATAAATGTCCAAGCGTACAAGCCCTTTCGGGCGCGTATCAGGCTTCGGGAGGAAATCTTTACCGTACCGACGAGGACGGTACGCTTACGGTTACCGTGAGCGCAGGGAGCTTTGTATTGGAAAAGGAGAAAAAATGAAATTAACCACGGCGGGCGAATCACACGGCAAAGCTCTTGTAGGAATAATAGAGGGTTTGCCGTCTAACCTTGAATTAAATATCAAACTTATAAATCATTATCTGGCTTTGCGTCAAAGCGGTTACGGTAGAGGCGCAAGGCAAAAAATAGAAAACGATAAAATCGAAATTTTGAGCGGAGTAAGAAATAAATTAACTTTGGGAAGTCCGCTCGCGTTTTGCATAATAAACAAAGATTACGGCAACTGGAGCGCTTATATGGCGCCTGAAGGCTGTGACGTTAGTAAAAAAACTTTAACCGCGGTTCGCCCGGGACACGCCGATTTAACGGGGGTTTTAAAATACGGACAAGCAGACGCGCGCAATATTTTAGAACGCGCAAGCGCCAGGGAAACAGCCGTGCGTGTAGCTGCTGGTGCGATTGCCAGACAATATCTCTCTGTGCTCGGTGTGGAAATTTCGGGATACGTTAAAAGCGTATGTAATATAACAGACCCCAATATATATACGTTTGAAGAGCTTTCCCACGCAAAAAACAATCCGCTTTTTATGTTGGACGGCAACGCGGAAAAAGAGGCTGTGGCTCTTTTGGATAAGCTGAAAGAAAACGGCGATACTGCCGGCGGAATAATAGAAATCCGTGTAAAAGGTTTAAAAAGCGGCTTCGGCAGCTGTATGCAGTATTCAACCAAGCTCGATGCAATTCTGTGCGGCGCCGTGATGAGCGTTCAGGCGATAAAGGGCGTAGAAATCGGCATAGGCTTCGAGGCGGCTCGTCTTGCAGGCAGTAAGGTTCACGATGAAATTTATTACGACGGCAACTACCGCCGTAAAACCAACCGAGCAGGCGGAATAGAGGGCGGTATGTCAAACGGGGAAGATATAATTCTCCGCGCGGCAATGAAACCCATTCCTACGCTTATGAAAGGCTTGGATACCATAGATATAGCTACAAAACAGTCTGCAAAAGCCGCAGGGGAAAGGAGCGACGTGGCTGCGGTTTGCGCCGCGGAAATAATTTTGGAAAGCGTTGTTGCAACCGCTCTTGCAGACGTCGTTTCACAAAGACTGGGCGGTGATAATATGAAAGAAGTAACGGAACGCTACTTCGCATTGAGGTAAAAGCTTGAAAGATATTTTGCTTAAAACCGCGTCGTCGGAGAGTGTAATACATTGCGGAAGCGGTTCGTTTGAAAGGTATACGCAAAAATACGTCGGTAAGCAGATTTTTGTAATTACGGACAGTAACGTCTGTTCCATTTATAAAAATTTGCTTGTTAAAACGTTCGGTAACTATAAAGACTACGTTATTCCTGCGGGGGAAGAAAGTAAAAACCCCGAAAATCTTTTAAAAATTCTTGAAGCAATGCTCGGTAGCGGTATGCGGAGAAATTGTTACGTAATCGCTTTGGGCGGCGGAGTCGTCGGAGATATTGCCGGGCTTGCCGCTTCGTTATATATGCGCGGAACGCATCTTATACAGATGCCCACAACTCTTCTGGCACAGGTAGATAGTTCCGTCGGGGGTAAAACCGCGGTTGATATGAACGGCGTAAAAAACGTAATAGGCGCGTTTTATCAGCCCGAAGAGGTAATAGCCGATCCGCTGTTTTTGAAAACCTTGCCCGATAGAGAGCTGCGTTGCGGTTTGGGTGAAATAGTAAAATACGGTGCATTAAACAAGGATATTTTAAACAAACTCTTAAAAACAGACGATTTGTTTTCTTTTGATTTTCTCAGTGAAATTATTTACGATTGCATAGCCCACAAAACAGAGGTGGTAAAACACGACGAGCATGATTTGAACGGTTTGAGAAAATCTTTAAATCTCGGGCATACCACAGGGCATGCGCTTGAGCTTTATCACGGTGAAAAATCGCACGGAGAATACGTTCTTATCGGTATGTTGTTCGAGCTTTATATCGCTCAAAAGCTCGGCGTATGTGCGGCACAATATGCGGAAAAATTAAAAAAACTTATTTTTAGCGTCATAAACGAAATACCGTCTTTCGCGGATATAGCTTCTGCGGCAGAATATGCTTTACACGATAAAAAGAACAATGATGATAAAATATCGCTCATTGTGCCTGTGTCAGAGGGTGAATGCACTGAAATAAAGCTCGGTCTTTCTCAATATACAAATTATTTAATAGCTTGTTCCAAAGAGTTAAAAGGGGAGTAAATGAAGTTTGCTGTTATCGGAAAAGACGTTTCCAAATCCATAAGCCCTCAAATTCATTTGTTTATTGCAGGCAAGCTTAATAAATCGGTTGAATACGATAAAATCTCCGTTCCGGAAGAGGAATTTGAAAGAACAATAGACGGTTTAATTAAAGCATATGACGGGCTTAATATTACAATTCCCTATAAACTTTCAGTGATGACGCACTTGAAAACTATAACGGGTGATGCCGCGGCTTTCGGTGCGGTTAATACCGTAAAATGCAAAGATTTATCCGGAAACAACACAGACGGGCTTGGGTTTATGCTCATGCTCAAGAATAACGGAATAAAGATAAAAGGCAAAAAATTTCTCGTCATTGGCGCAGGCGGCGCCGGCAGAAGCGTGGCTAAAAAGCTGTCCGACGGCGGCGCCGAAGTTTATATATATGATAAAAATATTAAAAATGCAAAAACCGTCGAGAATGAATTCAAAGGGGTCAAAGCGCTCGAAAATCTGGAATTGACCCCATACTATGCCGCGATTAACGCAAGCGGGGTGGGAATGCATAAAACCGAGGGCTTATCTCCGGCGGGTGCGGAGCTGTTAAAAAATTGTGAAGCCGCTATAGATTTGATTTACGTTCCGATTGAAAGCGAGTTTCTCAGAATTGCAAACTCTCTCGGTAAAAAAACTGTCAACGGATTGGCAATGCTTTTTTATCAGGCTTATTATGCCCAATGCATCTGGTTCGGATTAAAGCCCGACGAAGAGCAGGCAAAAGATTTTTTCACGGAATTTACAATGGAGCGGATATGAAACTTCTTTTTATAAACGGCGTAAATATCAATATGACAGGCACAAGGGAAAAGGGCGTTTACGGCTCTCAGACCTTGGAACAAATAAATACAGAAATCGCACGGCATTTTAAAAACGACGAATGTGAGTTTTTTCAAAGCAACATAGAAGGTGAAATTTGCGCAAAAATCCAGTCGGCGCAATGCGACGGAATAATACTTAACGCGGGCGCTTATACGCATTACAGTATAGCCATACGCGACGCGATTTCGTCAGTTAAAATTCCCGTGGTTGAAGTGCATATGTCAAACGTACACGCCAGGGAAGATTTCAGGCACGTATCCGTTCTTTCCGCGGTGTGTAAAGGCGTGGTGCTTGGCTTTGGCAAAAACAGCTATATATTAGCTGGTGAAAGCTTTAAATTATGAATATAATTCTTGCGGGCATGCCTGCCAGCGGCAAAACCACGGTATCAAAAGAACTTGGCAAAATATTGGGCTGCAAAGTAGTGGACACGGATGCTTTAATCGTTGAAAAATACGGAGAAATCAACGGTATTTTCCAAGCGTTCGGCGAAGAATATTTCCGCGATAAAGAAACTGAAACGGTAAAGGAAGTCTGTACTCTCGAAAACGCGGTTATATCGTTGGGCGGCGGCTGTCTTTTAAGGCAAAAAAACGTAGAACTTTTAAAAAACAGCGGTAAAATTATATATCTTAAAACAACGCTTGAAACTCTTATTGAAAGAGCAAAGGGCGATACAAGCCGTCCGCTTTTAAAACTGTA
>CAMWMZ010000068.1 GCA_947175485.1 uncultured Clostridia bacterium | reverse complement strand
CCAAACGCATTGAAGTATTGTTTTCTTTCGGTTATTTCGGACGGAGCAAATACAAGGCTTGGCAGTATCTTCACGCCGTATGAGTTTTATTATGCGTGGAACAAAGCGAATGAACAAGATAAGGTTAGCAACGGGATAAATTCGCTATTTACAATGATTAAAGGTGTGTTTGCAAAAGACCGCATTATTTCCATATTGCGTGATTTTGTGCTCTACCCCGACAACAGCGAAAAGAACGAAGTAATTGTATGTCGCTATCCGCAATATTTTGCGGCAAACAAGATGTTGCAAAATCTCAAAGAACACAAAAAGCCTATGGGTGACGGTAAAGGTGGTATATACTTCGGCGCTACCGGATGCGGTAAAACGTACACGATGCTTTTCTTGTGCCGTATGCTTGCTAAATATCATTGTGTCGTTTTCAATAATCCCACAATGCTTATTTTGGTAGACCGTGAGGATTTGGACAATCAAACAACAAAGAAATTTGAAAACGCAAAAAGATTTTTATGCGATAAAAATGTGCGGAGTTTGGTAAGCCGAAAAGATTTACGCGATACTTTGATTGTCAACGAGAGCGGCGGTGTTTATATTACTACTATTCAAAAGTTTTGCGAAGAAACGGGGCTTTTATCCGAGCGAGACAACATCTTTTGTATATCCGACGAAGCGCACCGCACACAGTTGAGCATAGGCGGCAAAATTAAGAAGACCGACGAAGGTATTGTAAACACATACGGGTTTGCACAGTATTTACGTTGGAGTTTTCCGAATGCTACATACTGCGGATTTACGGGAACCCCTATCGATGAGTCTATTGCCGTGTTCGGCGAAATCGTGGACAGCTACACAATGAAGGAAGCGAGCGATGACGGAATTACGGTGCGCATCGCATACGAACCGCGGCTTGCACGTGTTATGCTTTCGGAAGAGCAAGCAAAAGAAATACAGAAGTATTACGATAAGTGTGCGGAGTTGGGTTCTACACCCGAGCAAATCGAAGAAAGCGAAAAAGCTATGTCGCATATTTCAGTAATACTTCGACATCCCGATGTATTAAAGAGGCTTGCAAAAGATATTGTAGAGCATTACGAAAAGTTGTGTGCAGAAAAGCCAAATATCGTGCAAAAAGCCATGATCGTTTGTGCCGACAGACTTTTGGCATTTAAGCTATTGCAAGAAATTTTGTCGATTCGCGAAGATTGGGGCAAAAAGAAAAAAGCCGAAAATGAAAGTACGCTGACAAAAGAAGAGTTGGATAAGTTAGAAGCGTTGCCCAAAGTCAATCTTGTTGCAACACAGGGCGTTAAAGATAAAAAAGAAAACCGTGCATTGTTTGAAATGTGCGGCACAAGCGCGTATCGGCAAATGCTTGATAAACAGTTCAAAAACGATAATTCCAATTTCAAAATTGCTATTGTCGTCGATATGTGGATTACGGGCTTTGACGTACCGTCGCTTGCGGTTATGTATATCAATAAGCCTCTGCAAAAGCACACGCTTATACAAACAATTTCTCGTGTCAACAGAGTTTTTGAGGGTAAAGAAAAAGGCTTGATTGTAGATTATATCGGAATAAAAAACGATATGTTAGAAGCTGTCAAGAAATACGGCAGCTTGCAGGAAAGCCCTATCGACGAAATTGCGATTTCGCTTGGTATATTCCGTAATCATCTTGCGATGATAGATGATTTAATGATTGGATTCAATGCGACACGTTACTATGTGGGAGAACCGTTAGAACGCTTGTACTGCCTTAACGATGCTGCCGAATATGTGCAACGGGATAAGGAAATTCAAACACGATTTATGGGGCTTTCAAAACGCTTAAAAGGTGCATATCAAATCGTATTCCCGACAGGCGAGCTTACCGATGCGGAAATCGCAAAAGCGCAATTCTATCTTGCTATACGTTCGATTATTTACAAGCAAACAATTGGCGATGCCCCTGACACTGAAATTATGAACAGTGTTGTGGAAGAAATGGTGCGCAAAGCTATAACTTGCACAGGGGTGGAAAATATATTCGATGATAATAATTCTATAGACTTATTCAGCGAAGAATTTCTGAAAGAGCTTGATAAAGTAAAGTTGCCAATTACAAAGTTTAATGCACTCATAAAACTTTTGCGGAAAGCGATTATGAGTTATGGCAAAACGAATAAAATCAAGGCATTGGAATTCGACGAACGTCTCAAACGTGTGGTAGAGGCATACAACAACCGCGATATAATCATTTACACAAGCGAAGTCGTTGCTGATTTTATGGACGATTTGTGCGATAAAATTATGAATATATTTAATGACTTGAAGGAAGATAAAACCTCTTTCGAGAAAATGGGTATTTCTTTTGAAGAAAAGGTTTTCTATGATATTTTAGTGCGCGTGCGCGATACGCACGGATTCGAGTATGCCGATGAAAAATGTTTGGATCTTGCACGAAAAATGAAGCCGATTGTGGATGACAAAATCCAATATGCAAATTGGTCTACGCACGCTACTATCAGAAGCAAACTTGCACGGGATCTAATTGTGCTTTTGGTCAACAACGGCTATCCGCCCGATAGTAGCACCGAGGCAACGGATAAAGTCATCGCCCAAGTCGAAAACTTTAAGAAGTATAATTAAAATGTTGACACATTATTTTTGAGTTTAACGCCGTGAGATTTTTTCTTACGGCGTTATGATTTTTTATAAGAATTTTTCTCAATAGACCGTCAAGTACCCCTTTATTTTTCTCTAATAATTGAGGGGTGTGTTTTGTGTAACTTTTTTCCGAAAAACACCTTAACAAACGCTCAAAAATTCTCTAATAAGTGTAGGGCAAAATTTTTTGGAACTATTTTTAGAAAAAACACCCTAACAAATGCCTGAAAATTCTCTAATAAGTGAGGATATCTTTTGCGCGTCCCCTGCCGACCTAAAAATAAAATGAAAAACTTTTTTCAAAGGTGGGTGTAGATGATCCGATTTTTCTCTAATTAGTGTAGGGGTAAATTTTTTGAAATTATTTTTTCAAAAACACCCCAACAAACAACAGAAATTTCTCTAATAAGTGGGGACATCTTTTGTACTTCTATTAATGACCAAAAAAATAAATTAAAAAACTTTTCTCAAAAGTGGGTGCAGATATGGCGAATTTTCTCTAATAAGTGAAGGGAAAATTTCTTTCGGCAAATTTAATGGCATACCCTGAAAATTAACAGGTAAATGTCCATTTATAGTGAAGCAATTTTACGAAAAACAATGGTACGGAGGTAAGGATTCAAATGTAGAAAAAGGCTAAAATACCCCCAAAAAGGTGAGCAGGATAAGGAGTAGGCGCAATTTGCCGTCAGAGACGGTTTTCGCCTACTCCAAAAACGACGGAAGCGGGATACCCGCCTTCGTTTTCGAGTAACGATTCAGTTAGGATTTAAGGAGGAATTTATGGAAAGAAATAAGGTATTATTTACGGTAGCGGAAGTCGGTAAAATGTTCGGCATAGGAAAACCGAAAGTTTATGAGCTGATAAGAAACGGCTATTTGCCTGCGCTAAACCTCGGAGGCTTAAAAATCAAGAAAAGCACGATAGACGAGTTTTTATCGACATACGAGAATTGTGATTTTACCGATATGAAAAACGTTGTAAGAATGGCAGCATAATAAGGAACAAGAATGGCAGAAATAAAGATTAGAAAACGGGAACGGACAAACGGCGGCGCAGTTTACGAATACAGGTTTGAAATAGCAAGCGTAGATGGACAGCGCAAATGGATTAGTAAAAGCGGTTACAAGACCAAAGGCGAAGCAAGACAGGCAGGACGGGAAGCTCAAATCCAATATGAGAATTTCGGACACGTTGTAGAAAAAGACAAAATATCATTTGCCGATTTTCTTGATTATTGGATTGAGAACGATTGTAATATCGACTTGAAGCCGAATACTGTTAGCGGATATGTAAACACGATAAAAAATCATATCAAGCCGAAGTTAGGCAAATACAAACTCAAATCTATCAGTCGAGAAATTCTGCAAGCCTTTATTATCGATATGTACGACGCGGGCTTTTCGTATAATTCTATAACGAGCATAAAAGGAATACTTACCAAAAGTTTTAATTACGCTGTCGATCATCATTATATCGCTTACTCGCCGGCTGTGCGCTTAAAAACACCAAAAAACAGAATACCGAAAGTGCCAACTCGCTCTGCCCCTCATGTCTATATCAAAAAGGAAATAATGGAACAGATATTTGAGCGCTTCCCCGAACGGCATCCGAGCCATATCCCTTTGAAGCTCGGTTACGAGTGCGGGTTGCGGTTGGGCGAAGTTTTCGGCTTGTGTTGGGACGATATTGACTTTCAGAAGAAACTCATTTACGTTAACCGTCAAGTGCAATGGATGCAGGACGAGAAACGTGATACTTTGGATAAATTGCAGAAAAACGGCACGGCGGAAAGCGGAAACGGATATTGGTATTTTGCAGAGCCGAAATATAAGTCCTATCGCGTAATTGAGATAAGCGACGAACTGAATAATTTGCTTATACGGGAAAAATTAAGACAGCTACGAGCAAAAGATTACTACGGCAATTTTTATACGAACTATTTTGCTGATACTCCGTTAATACTTGAAGGCAAACAACCGCAATACCCTATCGGCATAAACAGAATTGGGAACAATGAAGAAGATTTCCCGATATATTTAGTTTGCGTAAGGGATAACGGAACTTTTATCAGTCCGAGAACAATGCAACACGTAACACGAAGCATTAAAAAAGATATCTTCAAGGATTTTGATTTTCACTCTTTACGACACACGCACGCAAGTATGCTTGCCGAAATCGGTATAGACCAAAAATACATACAAACGCGTTTGGGACATACGGATGTGAAACTCACTATTGACATTTACGAACACACAACGGACACGATGCGGGAACGTGGCAGAAAAGCGATAAACGAATTGTATATGTAATAAAAGGCTACAGTTGGAATTAACTTTGACTATTGGTTGAAAAATGAGTATAATATAGGATACAGGAGTAACAGCTATGCCTAAAATAGAAGAAGAACAAAAGTACATAGACATCATCGGCGAAATAGACAACAGCTATGCTCTTATGAAAAAAGTACGTCCGCTTACTGCAGGCGAACTCAAATATTTCAATAACGAGTTTTCTATCAGCGCATGCCATAACTCAAACGCCATAGAGGGTAACACCTTTACTTTCGATGAGGCAAAGTTGCTTATTGAAAAAGGCATTATAATTCGTGCGCACACTTTACGCCATAGCGAAGATATCATCGGCTATAAGCAGGCTTTCGATTTTCTTTATGAGTCTGTTAAGGAAAAGAAGCCGATTACCGAAGAATTTATAAAGCGACTTCACGGCTTTGTATTGCGTGGCGATGAAGAAGCGGGTAAATACAGATCAACACAGAACTATGTCGGTAATCTGACGAGAATAGTTTATACGCCTTGCCCGCCTACGCAAGTTCCCGAAAAGATGAAAGCGTATGTTGCAGAAGTACAAGCCGATTGTAAGCACAATGCAGAGCTTGCAGAGCAAGGACAGTTTAATTGGGTTGAGCTGTTTCATAACCTTGCCAAGCATCATATAAAGTTTGAGAATATACACCCGTTTGTAGACGGTAACGGAAGAACAGGAAGATTACTTTTAATTTATGAAATGATTTCGTTAGGGTTGTTGCCTGTCGATGTGCGTTATGAAGAACGCGACAGATATTATGCGGCAATAAGCTCTTATCGCGATAAAGAAAAGTACAGTACGCGCCCCGAAAGCAAAACGGAAGGAATGGCAAAATTGCTTGCCGAGAGTGAACTTGCAAGCATGAAAATATGGCTTTCGATATATTCGGGTAGCGGTGCTATGCAAACAGAATCCTACGATGACGGCGGTGTGGGAAGCGGTGGAGGCTCTGATATAGAGATGTAATGCTGTAAAATCAATCAAAAATGTGGACGAGAAAGCATTTTCGTCCACA
>CAMWMZ010000067.1 GCA_947175485.1 uncultured Clostridia bacterium | reverse complement strand
ATTATAACCTTCTATAAAAATTTTAATATTCTTTATAACTGTCTTTATCATTTAAAAAACAGTTTGAAAGAAATTGAACCGCCCGAAATTATTTTAATTAACGATAACCCTTCGTTAAAACTTCAAAAAAACGAAGAAATAAAAAAGTACTTTAAAGAAATATTAATTATTGATAACACCGAAAATCATGGCTATGCCGAAGCTTGTAACATTGCAATAAATAATGCAAGCGGTGACGTAATTGTTCTAATGGACTGCGACATAATGGTAAAGGGAAACTGGCTGAATAATATGTACCAATCTCTTTGCTCATCTGAAAATATCGGCGGTGTATCTTCCATAATTTTAAATATGGAAAACAACACGGTACTTCATTATGGCTTTGCAACCAACAAAATAGATATGATAAAGCCGTATTTTGGCCGCCCTATCAAAGAGATAATTAACGACATTCCGCAAGACTTATATCGTTTTCCAACGTTAACTTCCGGTTGCTGTATGTTTAGAAAAGCCGTTTATTTGCAGGTCGGCGGAATGGACAAGCAACTTTATAACGGATATTGCGACTTGGATTTATTTTATAAGATGAATTCCGCCGGATATAAAAATATTTTATGCCGAACGGCATATGTCTATCATAGGGGCTGCGTTTCAGAAGAAGTCAGAACTTACCTTAAAACAGACACAAAGGCATTATTCTGCTCACGGTGGGGGCAAAGTTTTTATAAGGAGGGCTTAGCCATTTTAAAAAACATTTTTAATCATGCGTTTACTAAGTTTAACGATAAATACTTGCTCTATAATTTTTCACGTTCGCTTTTTTCAGACGATTATATGTCTATTCTGTCGGAAATAGCAAATATACTACAAAACTATACTATTAATGTTCAAAATAATTCTAACGTCATATTAGAAGATGTACTGTCGATAAGCGTCCAAAACTCCAAATTTGCCATTATATATTTTTGCGACGACTACCGACAAATCGTAAAAAATTACTTTTGGTTTAGCGGAAGAAAAAATTGCGGAGATTTAATAGTTGACAGAAACGGCAACATAATAAAGTGTAACGATTTAATATAGAAAACTTAATCCGTTAAAGTTTGCGGCGTTTTGTGCAAGCGCAGAAATAAACGGTTCTGATAAAGTTTTACATTCATTGATTTGTTGAATGTAATAGTTTAACTGCGTTAAGTTCAAAGCACACAACAAATTCAATCTTTCTGTATCATTGTTTAAATAAAACCAAAGTGCAAAATTCTTTAAAATTGCACATTTTGCACCAACACCCTCAAACTTTTTAAAAAAATGAATTAGCTTATCAAAAATTTTTCTAACTTGTATATCTTTGTTCTGAAGCATATATAAGGTTGCAAGCCCTGCATTTGTATAAATTAATTGAATGTCACTATTGAAAATTTTCGCCAAGGTTATGCTTTCGTTATATATTTTTTCGGCGATTTCAAAATTGCCCGTACAAATGCAAATATATGCTTTTACCAAATTAACTTTTATCAAGGAAAAATTACTATAATTTTTTTCGCACAAAGTCAAAGCCCGATTGATATATTCCAATGCTTTGTCATATTTTTTGGCTAATGCAAGCGCAATCGCTTTTTGCTCGTTAATTTCTATATCTCTGTATAATTCAGAATATCCGCAGGACCTATGTTCGGAACAAGCTTTATTAAAGTAAATTGTTGCTTTGTCCTTTTTGTTGCTTTTTAGGTATAAATAAGCGATATCGGAATAAACCGTGCTTATGAAAAATTTATCGTTCATTGCGGTCGCAAGTTCCATCGCAATCTGCAATTCTTTTTGGGCAATTTCCGTATCGTATAAAAATGTATTTGCCACACCCAACCTGTTATGTAAAAGAAAACGGTACTTTAACAAATCAATATCGATTTCCCGTATACCGTTTAGTGTGTTTAGCGCTTCAATATATCTGCCACAATGAATAAGAGAATTAATATATTCGTGACGAATATGGTAGATTTCCGTTTTTTTCAGACCAATACTTTTATTTAAAGAAAGAACGTACGCTTTTTTAAAAAATTTTACGCCTTCTTTGAAATTATTGTTGAAAAGATAAATATGTGCCAAAGTTTTAACAAGATTGTACCGTAACCGATTATCTTGCGAATTGATTTGCGTAAGATATAAAGTTTCTGCAATTTGTTTCTTTATACGAACGTCCGTTTTACTGTTTTCCAATATTTGAAATCCGCATTCCAAAGCTTTGACTGGCTGGTTTAAAGCAGTCAAGCATGCGAAAGTTACCATTAATGAATTTCTAATTTTGTTTTTATCAAGCCAATGCAGAATTGTTTCTGCCTCTTGCTTTAAATTGCAGAAATAGTCTTTAAAAATGTTTAAGTGATACTCCTGATTAAACATAAACGTGTCCGTTTCAAGACTATATTTGATAAGCCTGTCGCATTTTATGTTTTGCAGATAATTTCCCGTCGAGTTTTCCTTAACAAATTTTGCCGGTACTTTATTCTGAAAAAGTATAAGCCATTTGCAAAAAGTTTTTACATATTCACCGTAATTGCCGTCTTTTTCGATAACCAGATTTGCAATAAGATTATCACATGCTTTTTTAAAGTCTGCACCGTCCGATAATTTGTTTAATTTTGAAATCCGCTCTTCACGGTCAAAAGGCAGCAAACTATTACATACATTACTTAAAGTGGCGGGGACACCGGGAAACTTATCGGTTATTAATTTTGCACACGGTTCTTCATTTTTGCCTAAAATTTCAAGACAAAATACTAGTTTATCTTTATCTTCGAGTTCTTTACATTTATAAGTAAAGCATTTCTTTTCTTTGGTTAATTTCGCAAGTTCGGTTTTTAATATTTCTAAGTTTTCATTTTTATCTTTTTTATCGTCTTCGAGCACGACAATAACTTTTAATCCGCTTTTTTTGCCGGAAACCGATTTAATCAAATCCAATAAAAACCTGACGGAGTCAGTATCAAGTTCTGTGATTCCGTCAAAAGCAATAAGAGTTGGTCTTTTATTTGACTTATTCATAAGTTTTGTTATTACAAAACTGAATAGCGCATTAATTTCGACAGGTTTTAAACTGTAAGGGTCGGAATAATATTTGCCAACCAAATAAGAAATATTTGCTTCAAAATTTTTACTTCTTAATACTGCATTAAACACTTCCGTGTTCATCTTTTCGGCAGTGTTCAACTGGATTCCCAATATGAACGAAAATATTGAAAGCATTGAAGAAACATTATCGTTTTGCGAATAAAACCGAAATATTTTGGCGACTTTAAACCTTTGAATAAGCTCTTTAACAAGTCTGCTTTTACCGATTCCCTTTTTGCCGTTTATTTTGGCAATGTTAAACTTACCGCACGTAAAGCCGTTTTGTATTGCATTTATACTGTCAATGTTACTTTGCCCCACAAGTGAAATTTCAGGATAAAAATCGGTTTTTATTTCGCCGAAATAAAAGGTTTCGGTATTTCCATCAACGTTGATTGTTATGGGTGACAGTTTAACTCTTTCTCCGTATTTTACGTTTGACTCAACGTCAATTTTTGTAGTTATATCGGAAAAAGGCGGCAGTTTGATTTTATTTTTCGGAATTTTAATTTTAAAGTGCTTGTAATCATCTTCAATTGTTACCTTTGCCGTAAAAGGATTAAAACTTCTGTTTTTTAACAGTAACAAAAATGAAAACTTGTTTGACGATTTTAGTGTAAAATCCGTGTTTTCCGATAGCCGGACATAGTTTGCGGCGTTTTCGTTATAAGTAAATTCTTCGGCAAAAATATCAATTTTTACCGGCTTTGCGGTAACGGAATAATCCTGAAGAATATTAACACTTGCAAGCTCGGAAAAAAGTTCTCCGCCGTCTAAAAACACGACTTCGAACTTATGCGAATGCGCAACGTTTATAATATGCTTTTTGGTATTGTAGACTATATCCTTTGTAGAAAAAAAGATTATCTTGCGAATTTTACGTGATTGGACAAGCACCACGTTTTTACCGATAGAACTTAAATCGATATTTCGGTCATGCATCTTGCATTCGCCCCAATGAATAATACTTGTCGGAATTATAATAATTTCGATATCTTTTCCGCCATCGTTTGTGGGTGGTGTAAGTTTCACATCTGCCCTGTCGCCGTATTTGGCTTGCGCGTATGCGCAACATATTTCTTCAAATTCTCGCGGTGTGCAATTTAATAACTTGTCTAAATCAAACATAAGAGGACCTTTAATGTGTAAATTAAGTATAATAGTGCCAGTATACAACGTTGCCCAATATCTTGAAGAATGCTTAAACAGTATCATTAACCAAACTTATAAGGAGTGGGAACTGATAATCGTTGACGATGGCTCAAACGATGGCAGCGAAAAAATTTGCGATAAATATGCAAGCGACAAAATAAAAGTTTTTCACCAAAAAAATGCCGGATTGTCTTCGGCAAGAAACTTGGGGTTGCAGTATTCAAAAGGTAAATATATCAGTTTTATTGATAGCGACGACGTTATTTTACCCGATTACTATACAATCCTTGTCTATTTAGCGGAAAAGCATAAAGCCGACATAGTTTGCTCTGTCATAAGCAAATACGATAAAATACCTGATAACTGCAACATCTCCGAAGAGATTTTAAACACCGATGAGGCAATGAAACAACTTATAATTCAAAATAAGTTCAACCACGGTGTTTGTATGAAAATATTTAAAAGTGAACTTGCAAAGCAAGTTGTTTTTAAAGTTGGTTATACAAGCGAAGACGTATTGTATTCGTACGAAACGTTTAAAATTGCGCAAAAAGTAGTTTTCACTAATTATAGTGGCTATATCTACCGCATACGGGATAACTCTATTACGACAAGTCCGTTTAAACAGAAAAATTTTGATTTGTTTAAAATTATGCTGGAAGTTAAAAAAGACATAAAAAAGTCTTTTCCACAGCATTATTCTATTTTTACGGATAAGTTTTTTTATTGTAAACTTTATTATTTAAAAAAATCAATTGAATTAAATAATTTTAAAGAGTTCAAGTCACTTTACAATCAAGCAACAAAAAATATAAATTTTGATTTTATTAAATTCGCATTTACAAAAAGCAATTCTGTTAATTTGTTTTTTCAATTTCTGTTTTTAGGATTTTTACCAAGACCACTAATAATGCAATTACCGCTTAAATTTGTATCAAACCTAAAAAAAGCATTATCTCAAATTATACATAATGAAAAGACTTATAAATATAAAGTTTTCCCCTCAAATAATAGTTAGTTATTTTAATAAGATTTTACCATATTTTGGTATAATTTTCAATAGTAAAATACAAAAATATGGAGAATTTATGGAATATTTATCGAAATTTATCAACTATTTGCAAGCAACAAAAAACCTATCTAATAAAACTTTAAAAGCATATACCAGCGACCTAAATCAATTTTTTAATTTTGAAAAAACAATTCTTTCACCCGATATTTGCAGATTTATTGCATACCTTAATTCTAATTTAAAACTTAAGGACACGTCTATTCGAAGAAAAATAATCACCCTTAAGAACTTTTACGATTATTTGTATAACGAAAATCTAATAGCTTTTTCCCCATTTGCAAAATTGAAATTCCGTTTTAAGCAAGAACGTAAATTACCCAAGACACTTCCTATAAAAGACGTAATGAAGATACTTGATTGTCTTAATATAGATTACAATCTCCTCTCTTTTTTCGCAAAAAAAACTTACCTCCGCGATGCTGCGCTTTTAGATTTATTAATAAGCACCGGAATACGAATTGGCGAAGCGGCGGCAATAACTTTGGACGATATAATAAGTCCAGAACATACAATTCTTATTCATGGAAAAGGACGCAAACAACGTTTAATTTACATATCGTCTCCCGTTACTTGGGAACGCATAAAAACACTTATAAGAGAGCGCAAAAAGTCAAATAATAATTACTTGTTTGTAAACCGTTACGGAAAACCACTGTCAATTCACGGAATAGAAGATATTTATAAAAAATACATAAAAAAGGCGCAGATAAACA
>CAMWMZ010000066.1 GCA_947175485.1 uncultured Clostridia bacterium | reverse complement strand
ATATATTATTATATTATGACGGAGAAAAAAATTTTGCCTATTTATTTCGATAACGCCGCAACCGGCGGCTTTAAGCCGGATTGTGTAATTTCCGCAACAAAATCCGCCCTCGAATTTTGCGCCAACCCGGGCAGAAGCGGTCATAAGCTTTCGCTCGCCTGCCTTGAACGCGTCTACGCTTGCAGAAAACTACTGTGCGATTTTTTCGGCGGTTACAGCTATGACAGAGTTGTTTTCACAAAAAACTGTACTGAGGCTTTGAATATCGCAATCCTCGGAACGCTTAAAGCTGGCGACGAGGTCGTCACCACCGTTGCCGAGCACAATTCCGTTTTGCGCCCGTTGGAGCACTTGAAAAGCAAAGGGGTAAAATGCTTTTATGCGCCTCTTGACGCCAACGGCGGAATAGACCTGAACGCGCTAATCTCTCTAATCACGCAGAACACGCGCGCTGTAATAATCACACTCGCCTCAAACGTCACGGGCACCGCGCCCGACGTAAAAAAACTCCGCGCGTCAATGCCGGAAAGCTGTCTGCTCATCTGCGACGGTGCGCAGGCTTGCGGGCACGTTGAAATCGATATGAAAAAAAGCGGAATAGACGCGCTCGCCGTGGCGGGGCACAAGGGCATGCTCGGAATACAGGGCAGCGGCGCTTTGCTGTTTTCCGAAAGGTTCAATCCCTCGCCCGTGCTCTTCGGCGGAACCGGCAGTGAAAGCCGAAATCTCAATATGCCGGACTTTTATCCCGACGCGCTCGAAAGCGGCACGGTTTCTTATCCGGCTATAGTTTCACTGGGAGAAGGCGCGCTTTTTCTCAAAGACAACATGATTAAAAACATGCAAAAAACAGAGCAAATGTGTGCGTTTTTGTGTGATAATTTGGTGAAAATCAAGGGCTTAAAATTGTATTCAAAGCCCAATCCTTTCGGTATTGCGGCGTTCGATCTTGAAAATATGCAGTCGGAATTAACTGCGTATAACCTTTCGGAAGAGTACTCCGTCTGTGTTCGCGGCGGCTTGCATTGCGCCCCGAAAATGCATGAAGCTTTGGGAAGCGAAGGACTTGTGCGCGCTTCGGTAAGCGCTTTCAACTCTATGAACGAATGTGAAATTTTCCTCGGCGCAGTGGCGGAGCTTGCAAAAAAATGATTTATAACGGCTTAGCTCAGCTCGTCGGCGGCACTCCGCTTTTCGAGCTTGTCAACTATCGGAAAGCCAATAATTTAAAGGCTGGAATTTTTGCCAAGCTCGAATATTTCAACCCGACGGGTTCGGCAAAAGACAGGGCGGTAAAGTATATGCTTGAAGCGGCTTTTTCAAAAGGCGATTTAAAGCGCGGCGGCACGGTAATAGAGCCTACGTCCGGCAATACGGGCATTTCTTTGGCGGCTTTCGGTCGTGCGGCGGGCTTGCGAGTTATACTTACCATGCCCTCTAATATGAGCGTTTCAAGGCAAAAAATAATGCGGTTTTACGGTGCAAAACTCATTTTGACCGAACCGGAAATGGGTATGGCGGGGGCAATACGTAAAGCCGAAAAACTGCGCGAAGAAATTTCGGGCAGTATTGTTTTGGGTCAGTTTGAAAATCCCGCCAATCCGCTCGCCCACTATGAAACTACCGCCCCCGAAATCTGGAATGAAACCCGCGGCAACTGCGATATATTCGTTGCGGGGGCAGGTACGGGAGGAACGCTTTCGGGGGCAGGCAAATATCTTAAAGAAAAAAATCCCGCAATCAAAATTTACGCGGCTGAACCCGAAGGCTCGCCCGTGCTTTCAAAAGGTAAAAGCGGCTTGCACGCAATACAGGGCATAGGCGCGGGCTTTGTTCCCAAAACGCTTACCCGCGGCATATTAGAGGGGGTAATAACAGTTTCGGACGAAAGCGCCGCAAAAAAGGCGGAAGAAATCGCCCGTACCGACGGTTTGTTCGCGGGTATATCGTCGGGGGCGGCGCTGCAAGCCGCAACCGAGCTTGCGTGCCGCCCTGAAAACTTCGGCAAATCTATAATTACCGTTTTCCCCGACGGCGCTTTTAAATATCTTTCGTGAAATTTGAAAAAGCGGTAACGGCTTAGATGTTTTTAAGCCGCGTTATAACTTCCCTTAGCTTGCGCTTTTTTATGCCGTCCAAAAGGGGGGAAAGCGCGTTATAAAAATTGTCAAGGTCGGCGTTTGTCAAAGTTCCCTCGCGCTTTCCGCGTTCGGCTTCGGCAAGAATGGTATGTAAAATCTGTGTTTCGCTCTTGCCGTTCATGGCTTTTGTAAGAACCTTGGCAAGCTCTACGGTGTTGTTATAAGCGCCCGCGGAATTGCCTTCGGGCTTTTTTTCGGGTTGTTCGTCGGAATAGCTTTTAAAATCTTTCATACAATCTCCGCATATAATGATACTATCAAAATATGCAAGGAAACTTTTTTATGCAACTTTTAATCATTCTCGCATTATTGTTGTACGGAGGAAAAGGCAACGCGCAAAACCTTATTTCGGAAGTAAAGCCCGTTCTCGAAACATTCGGAGGGGAAGAAATAAAAGAGGCGCTAAAAAGCGCGGAAGAAATCTCCCAAATGCTTTCCGCCGTAAAAGAGCTTGCGGGCGGTTTCCCTCAGCCCGATAATGCGGCAAACGATGTAAACAGCGGTTATTTCAGCCATAGTGAGGGGGTAAACGCGCAAACGCAACAACAAAACCCCGCAATTTCGTTCCCGCTCGCGCCCATATCAAACGTCGCCAACCGCGACATTACATATTCGCTTTCAAAATACTTATCGGCGGAAAATTAAAAAACGCATTAAAAAAGCCGCGGCTTTACTGCCGCGGCTTTTTGTTTTAACTTTAAAGCGTGCTTTTTGCCTTGTTGTCTTTGGCCGCCTTTGAAATAATGCAAGGTATAAAAGTAAATGCAGACCCGAAAACCGATACCAATGCGAAAAACAGAGTGGTAATTATGTAAATGAATATGGAAAGTATCCCGAGAAACACTTTAGTTACCAGCATCCATATAATGGATTCGGGCGTTAAAGAAAATATAAAGCCGGGGAGCTTGAACGTAAACCCGCCGCAGGTGAAAATGTCTTTTAACACGCTGCCCCACATAATCTGGCTTACGAACGCAAACGATAAAACTGTTCCCAGAATAATCAACCCCATATAGTAAAAGTCCTTTCCGGAATTTATGTACATAACAAGGAACAGCGCAAAGTTGATAACCGCGATTATCCCCCCGACTATCAGCGAAATACCAAGCTTATATCCGTCCGGACCGTCGTCGTAATCGCTCCTTAAATCGTGTATAAACTCAAAAATCGATTGAACACACGCGAATACGGCGAGAGGAACTATCAACTGCATCGCCCCGTAAAGCATATCGTTTTCTTTATCGGTAAAAAATAAAATAAGAAATAAAACGTAGCTTGCAACGCAAAACAATAAACTCACTATAAGCTTTGCGTCACAGCCTCCGCCGAGCTGTGCGCTTACCAAAGCCGCGTTGCGCCTTTTTGCTTCTTCCTGTTCGCTTTTGATTTTTGCCAGCCTGTCTTGATTTTGCCGTTCGGCGCAGCTTTTGCAAACTATTTTAGGCGAACTTGTAAATACTTCTTCATCTTTCAACATTCTCCCGCACGACGTGCAAACTCCCGCATAATTGACGGGTTCGCTGTTTTGCGGCTCTTGTACGTGCTGTTCTCCGTCCTCGAAGTAGCTTAAAGGTACTTCGAAAATTTTCGCTATCTGCGACATGGTAGCAAAATCCGGCTGAGATTCGCCGCGTTCCCATTTGGAAACCGCCTGATACGTTACGTTAAGCTCTTTTCCCAATTCCTCTTGCGTCATTCCGTGAGATTTTCGCAGGTTGGATATTTTTTTTCCATAGTCCATCTTATTTTACCTCGCTTATTGATTAATTACAGTATACTAAAATTGGTTTGTATCTTCAATAAAATCCGCTAAACCGTTGGTTGAATTTTTGTCTTTGTAATTGAATCGGCTTGATTTTTATTCGTTCGCGTTTGTATAAACGCAATAAAAATCCGTCCGCTATTGCTTTTTAATTGTGCTTATGTTATAATCCGAATATGAAAATAGGGATATCGACTGCGTGTTTGTGCAAAAATTACGAAACGGAGGATGCGTTCGGCTTAATCAAGGGCTTGGGCGCGGAAACGTGTGAGGTTTATTTGAGAACCTTTTACGAGTACCGCCCCGAATTTGCCAAAAAATACGCCGAAAGACTTTCCGGCGCGGAAGTAAATTCAATTCACGTTGCGCCTGATAATTTCGAGCCGCAGTTGTTTTACTCCAAACGCAGGGAGCGCGGCGACGGCTTTTATTGGCTTGACCAGATTTTGCGTTCCGCTCAGCTTTTGGGCGCGAAGAATTATACGTTCCACGGCTTTGCCCGCAAAGGCGGCGAAATAGAAAAATCAGACGATTGGGCTCGGTATATATGCGAAATATACGATTTTTGCGCCCGCTACGGCATTAAGCTTTGCCTTGAAAACGTGCGCGGCTGTTTGTATAACCGTCCTTCCGTTTTCAAACGGCTTAAAGAACGCTGTTCGGGGCTATCCGCTGTGTTCGATATAAAGCAAGCCCGCAAATCGGGATATCCATACCAGATGTATTTAAAGGATATGTGCGGGGCGATTTCTCACGTTCATATTTCCGACGCAGACGAAAACGGAAATACATGTTTGCCCTCTTTCGGCAAATACGATTTTAAAGAAATTTTCAAACAGCTTAAAGGCGAGGGGTTCGACGGTGCCGTGCTGATTGAAACGGCGAACTTTTCCGATATCGCAGATTTAAAACGCTCGGTAGAATTTTTAAAGGAAACCGCCGATAAAGTTTAATTATGTAAATACAAAAAAGACGAAAATCCGTTGCGGATTTCCGTCTTTTATTTTTTGTTTATAAGCCGGTTTATTATCAACTTTAATTCTTCGTCGTTGCGGTATTCGGAAATAACCGCCTTTTCCTGCTCGGAAAGCAAGCTCGGGTCGGGAATGTCGAACAGCTCGTAAAGCGTTATATCCAGCACTTCACAAATAACCGGAATATAATTTACGGGCACTTTTACGCGCCCTTCCACCCAGTGGGAAATAGTGCCCTCCGTCTTGTTGCACGCAAAGGCAAGCTCTTTTTGCTGAACGCGGTGTTTTGCAAGATATTTTTTTAAGCTGCGGCTTATCGCGGTATCGTCGTACATTACAAGCCTCCGTTAAACTGATAATATAATATTATTAAATTCCGCAAAAGATAACTTTAATAAAATTACAAAAATTAGGGTGACAGTTTAATAATATTAAAGTATAATGTGTTTACAGTTAAATATTATGAAACTTACAGGAGGGTTTTATGAAAATCAAAAGAATTTTAATTTCTTTAATCGTGTGCATTGCGGTGATTGCTTCGGTTTGCACCGCGTCGGGGTGCAGTGAAAGCGACAAATATTTCAGCGGCACGTGGAAAGTCGTTTTCCGTCAGCAAGAAGACGGGCTTGCAAGTATATGCGATGATGATTTCTTAGTGGTAAAGAACAAGAAATTCACTTTAAAATCGCAGGTCGGCGCGTTTGAAAGCGGTATGAAATACTTTGGTTCTAGCGGTTACCTATCTGAAGACGGCGTAAATCTGGATTGGGGCTTCGCTTTCGAGCTTACGGATAAAAAATTGCGTTGCAGTGTAAAAGTAATTTCCGACGGCGTAATAAGACTGTGTGCAAGCAAAATCGAAGAGGACGGCTCTTACGATTGGAAAAAAGCCGTTTGGGTATGGTATTTAGTTCGCTGCAACGACGAAACTGCAAAATTTGCAAGCTTTGATAAAACCAAATTCAACGGTGAATGGAACAGATACGTGCCCGCAAATGATTTATATTGGATTACATATTCTGCCGAAAAGTGGACGGTTGACGGCGAAACGGTTAAAGCCGATTACACATTAAACAACGGCGGGAACAAAACCGACGAAACCGAATATAGCTGGAAGGCGGCTTCTTCGGGTGAATATGCTCATACCGGCGTAGATAATAACGGAGAGGTAAGCGGGTTTATGTGCCTCAGCGCCGACGGCAGTTATGATAAAATATATGTAATGTACATAAAGGATTTCAAAATCAAAAGCTACAATAAATATATTTCGGCGGACCGTTCCGTTGAAACCGAATATAAGAATTTTGCGGTTTTAACAAAAGCTTAATAAAATACAATAATATATATA
>CAMWMZ010000065.1 GCA_947175485.1 uncultured Clostridia bacterium | reverse complement strand
AATCAAGCCTTTGCCCGAGGACAGGCTTGAAGAGGAAAAAAAGTATTTCGACGCTCTTTTTGTGTGCGTAAAAGTTTATTCTTCCAAAGAGATAAAGAAGAGGAGTCACTTCTGGCAAAGGCAAAGAATAAGCTGTGCAATGTACGAGCTTATGGAAAAGGCGGATAACGCCGTAACGTACGCCCGCGGGGTGGAAAAGGCGCGTGCCGCCGTCCCCGTTTTGGGATATCTGTGCGTGGCTGTGCTTACGCTTTATTTCGCAATAGTTTCAGGAAATATAGGCTTTATAATACTCGGCGGTTTTTGTGCCTTTTCGGGCGCGTTTTGTTTGAGTTGGCTGTATACGTTCAGAATGTTACTGAAAATGACCAGAAGCGTGCCCGTGCTAAGGGCGATTGTTTTCGGGTGTGCTTTCGGCTGCGTCGGACCGTTTATAGCTGTGTTTGTGTTCGGGTTTATGAATTATAATCCTGTGTTCGATTATGCGTATCTCATTGTGGTAAGTATATTATGGTTTGTTATAAGCGCGGCTGTTTTGCCTAAGTTTATATGCAAACGCACCGAAGAGGCGCAAAGGCTTTACGGCGAAATGCTTGGCTTTAAAAAATTCATTTCCACGGTAGAAGTTCCCCGTCTGGAGATAATGATGAACGATACTCCGGAATACTATTACGATATTTTGCCCTACGTTATGATGATGGGGCTGAGCCGCAAGGTTGATAAAAAGTTTTCTAATCTGGCAAACGCCGTTCCCGATTGGGCGGAAGGCTTTGATTCTGACAAATTCGCCGCTTCGTTGTTTGCATCGGTAAAGAGTGCGGCGCGTGTGCGTGTAAGCAAAAAAGGTGCGGAAAAACAATGAAAAGAAGCTTGAAAATTTCTTTATACGTATTTATTTTATTGCTTTTATCCGTTTTTGCCGCGTTACTGTTATGCGGGGATAATTACGGAGCGGCAAAGGCTTCCGTTGACGATAATTACAGCTTTACCGATATACATACCGTAATAAACGTGCGCAAAGACAAAACTTATGAAATAACCGAAAGGCTAACCGTATTTTTCAAGCGCGGCGGCGTAAATACCGGCATAATCCGCGATATTCAGCGCGTGAGCAAAACAACGCGAATAATAGACGGAAAAAATCACGGCGGCGGTAAATATATTGCGGGGATTGACAGGGTTTCCGTTACCCTTGACGGCGGCGAGTGCAAAGTGACCCAAAGCCTTTATAGCGGCGGACAGTTTTATTCGGTGAAAATGCAAAAACCCGACGGATATTTCGGGGATAGCTCTACGCACGTTTTTGAGCTTAGCTATATTTACGACCAAAGCGGAGATAAACTTGGCGGATACGACGATTTTACGCTTGACGTTCTCGGCTATGCGATGGCGATGACGGATAGCTTTTCCGCAAAGATTATTTTTCCCGACGGAACGGATTTATCCGATGTGTCCGTGCGTTCTAACGATATGTCGGAGTGGAAGCCGAATTTTGGCAAAGAAGAAAAGATTTCCGTTTCGGGCAGTGTGATTGAAATATCCGCGGCTCCGCAAAGCGCAAACAAGGGGTATACGGTTCAGGTTATTTTGCCGGACGGATACTTTGAGCGTGTTTTTAAGTTTAACTATTATTATTTTATATTTATCGGCGTTGCTCTTGCGGGAGTTGCGCTCGCGTTTTTTCTTGTATTCGGCTTGAAAAGAAAGCCCCTGCAAACGGTTGAATTTTATCCTCCCGACGGAATGGGCGTTTTGCGTTTTGCCTCTGTATGGCGGGCGGGCGCAAAAAACAAAGACGTTGCCGCGCTTTTATTAAAGTGGGCGGGCAAAGGACTTATAAGCATAGAGCGTGACGGTAAGAAGGACGTCGTTTTAAAGGCTAACGTGATAAAAGCAAGAAAAAAAGCGCCGTCTAACAGGCTTGCGCCCGAAATGCTTGCGATTTTGGAAAGTCCGGAAGAGAGGCAGTATTTTGATACGCTGTTCGGGGGTATAGGCGGGCTGAATTATACGTTTTCAACAAAATATTATAAAAAACGTAAAAACCGTTTGGAAAAGGAGCGGCTTTACAGTGCAACTCAAGAGCTTATAAAGGAGGCGGACAGACGGCCTTATTATGTTAAAAGGGATACGCTAAACAGCGTTGTTTCCTATTTAATAGGCGTTGTTTCCCTGATTCCGTTGTTTGCGGCTATGGGCTGGTATTGCTTTCTTTGGCAGCAAGCCGTTCCCGTAGTGTTTATGACGTTTATGATTTTCGGCACGTTATTGCTTGCGCATATAATAAAAGAGAAAAACGCTGTTCCGTCCGCTATACTTGTTTTCTGGAACGCGGTGCTTTTCGCGATGTTTATATATTTGTATTTTATGCCTGCTTACGATTATTTCGGTCTTACATACGTTGCACCGTTATTTTGGATTGTCGGGGCGTTCGTTTTGCCAAATTACATTGCTTACCGCACTGAAAAATCTTACGGCGATTACGGCAAGCTGTTGGGCTTTAAAGGTTTTTTACTTAAGGCTGAATTGCCGAAAATTCAGCTTCTGTTTGACGAAAACCCCGAATATTTCACCGATATATTGCCTTATTGCCTCATTATGGGCGTAAGCGATAGGATAAAAAAGCGTTTTGCGGCTTTGAATATAAAAGTGCCCGAATACGTTGAAAACAACGTGGATTTGCGTTCTTTCAGCTCTGGGATGGCGCACGCAAGCTCGTACGCGCCGCGCGTATCGCACGGAGGCGGAGGCGGTTCGTCAAGCGGAGGCGGGGGCGGTTCTTCCGGCTCTTCGGGCGGAGGCGGCGGAGGCGGCGGTTCCCGCGGTTGCTGACAAAGCTAAGATATTGGTTTGATTGTATAAATAAACGCGCCCGACGGTGTTTACCGTCGGGCGCGATTTCGTTAAGTATTGGAAATAAGGTGATTTGCGTAATTAACGGCTTCCGCAAATTGCTTCGGGGAAAGCTTTTTATACAGTTCAAGCCAAAGCTTTTCGATTTCCGTAAGATTGCGCATAACGTTCACGTTGCCGAAGTCGTCTTCTCTGCCGAGAAGATAATCACAGGTAACCTCGAAAGTATCGGCAAGAGCGCATGTGAATTTAGTCGAAGGCTCTGCTTTTCCGCTTTCCCAAAAATTTACGACGTTCGGGCTTGTTCCTATCTTTTTTGTCAAAGCACATCGGCTTATGCTTTTTTCGTCCCTTAATTGCGTGATTCTGTTATGGAAAATTTTTACACGTTTTGCTTGACATTTACTTTCGTTCACCATATAATAAATTTGACGTGTAATATTATATTACACAATAAAAAAGGGAGATGTACAAAAATGAAAAAAGTAATTGCAGGAATAGTATCGGCAATAGCTGTTGTAGCGCTTTGCCTTTGCCTTACGGCGTGCTCCACGGGCATCGTCGGAACTTATAAGTTCTCCAAGATGAGCATGACTCAGGGCGGACTTAGTGTTGAAATCAAGGCTGGTCAAGAGTATATGGGCGTAAAGGTGTCCGAGGACGCTTATGTGCTTGAAGTAAAGGACGATAACACGTTCGTGCTTAAAGTAAATATGGGTGATGAAATGACCCAAACCGGCACCTGGGAAGAAAAGGAAGGTAAGTACATATTTACCGCTGACGGCGAAAGCATGGAAGTTACCCTTGACGGCAACGTTCTTTCCTTTGCAATGGAAGGAATAAAGCTCGAGCTTAAAAAATAATCTAAAAAATTAAAAACAAATCCCGCCATAGGCAGCGCCTATGGCGGGATTTTTACAATCGTTTTTATTCTACGGGATAAACGTTCGATATTTTATCGCCGTCAAGGTCAACGGCGTAATACTTTACCTCGAATAAATTTGATGCTTTGGGGTAAACAAGTCCGGCGGCCCGTATGTTGCCGTGGTCGGAGTAAAATTTTTCCGTTGGCACCGTAACGCTTACGAATTCCCCTAAATAATCTTTAAGCGCGCCCGCCTTTTTTTTAAGTTCTTCGCACATATATGCGGGGTAATCGCCGCACGTCAATACGCTTTCGAAAAACGCGAAGTGTAAAACGTTTTTTTCGGGCGGACGCGTTTCAATCGTTTTGCTTGTTTCTAGAGTAAGCTTTTCTCCGTCGAAAGAATAGGTGCAAACAGCCTTTGCGGCGGTGCAGGTTTCAAATGCGGCGGTAACTTTCAAAACGTCGGAAAATTCGGCGCTTTCCACCTCGTTCATAAATATCCTTTTACCGCCGTTATTGATTAACTGCAATATATTCCCGCCCCAAACGGCGAGTACGGGATAACCGCCGAGCATTTTTTCTTCAAAACGTGCGTTTAAAAACCGCGCGGGCATAGGTAAAAGCGTATAGTCGGAGCCTTCTATGGATAGATACGCTCCGCCTTGTGAAAACGCGGTTATAAGATTGCCGCAAAAACGCGTTTGTGCGATTACGTTAAGGGATATGCCTTTGTTTCCGTATTCGCGCACGTAAATCAGCGCTTCGCCTGACATAAGATATACGTCTAAAAATGCGGGCGGTTCAAATAAAAGCCGCTCGTTGATAAAAAAGTTAACCGGCTGAAGATTTTCCCCTGGAACTATTTCGGCGAGAACACTGTCGTTCAAATCTATCTCGACTCGCCGTTCAAAAAGGTCAATCCCCCCGACATATAGCCCGTTTAACTTCAAAATGGCGGGCTTGTACGACAAAAAATATATTCTCATAAAATCCTCGCAGCGGTTTTTCGGCGCAGAACAGCCTTAATTTTTGTGAGCCGATTATTATTATTTAATGTATATCGTATTGAAATTATGTCAATATCTTGTCCGTATGGAGGAAATTTTTTATGAACAAGATTAACGGCTATACCGAAGAAGAGGCTAAAAGGCTTGTGGAATATGTGAGCGACGGAAAAAGAGAAGGAAAAACGCTTTCGGGGCTGTTCGCCTCTTATGCTCAAAAAACCGGCAGAGCAAAAGGGAGCGTGCGCAATTATTATTACGCGCTTTTGCGCAGTACGGGAGATAAGCGCGTGCGTGCGATATTGAACGGAAAGGATTTGAAAGCGGAAAAAATCGTTCCGTTTTCCGACGAGGAAACAGACAAAATTTTAAAAGAAATTCTTTTGCAGAAGAGCAGGGGCGTATCGGTGCGCCGTGCTGTTTTGAACCTTTCCAAAGGTGACGATAAGCTTATGCTGCGGTATCAGAACAAATATCGCAACGTTGCGGGCAAAGAGCCTGAGCGCATAGAAAGGCTTATGCGCGAATGCGGATTAAAAACCGAAAGCGACGACGCGAGAAAGCGCATAGAAGAAGAAATAAACGGGCTTTACGATAAGCTTGCGGCAAGCCTCAAAGAAGAGAACAAGCGGCTTACCACTCTTATAAAACGCTTGACCGACGAAAACGCTCTTTTAAGATTGCAGCTCCGCAATAATTGATTTTGATATGTAAAGCAGATTTTTAAAATGCCGAAAGAAAGCCGCCCGACGCTCCGTGCGTCGGGCGGCTCTTTTGCGCCGGCTAATAATTCAAACCGAATAATTTGCTTAGCCCTGCGATTTCTGGGGAGATTTTTTCTCTTTTTCTTCGCCGTTTTTTTCAAGCTCTTCAAGCTTTTTATCGATATAGCATTCGGCTTTTTCCATAATGTCTTCCTGGTTCTTTTTTACGAGGTTGAGAAGCTTACAGTTATTTGCAACAAGCAATGCGCCGCCCGCCATACCTACGGCAAGTCCGAAAATAAACTTTTCCACGATTTTTCTCCTTGTAAAGGGCTTTTTGCCCTAATAACAGTATTTATCATATTATTGCGGATTATGAATGTAAAAAAATGGCGGGATATATACTTGATAACTTTAACGGGTTATGTTAAAATACCTTTATGGAAAGATACGTCGCTTTCGATATCGGCGATAAAAGGATAGGCGTTGCGGTTTCGGATCCGTTCAATACATATGCTTTGCCCTCGCAAACGTATTTTCGCAAGGGGTTTAAGGAAGACGTTGCCGCAATAGCCGAAATAGCTAAGCAAAAAGGGGCTACTCTTATAATTTGCGGGCTTCCCGTCAATTTCGACGGCTCCGAAGCGCTGCAAACCGAAAAAACAAGACGTTTTATCGAAGCGCTTAAAAACGCAACGGCAATCCCTATTGTGTGCGAGGACGAGCGCTTTACCACGCAAATGGCGCACGACGTGCTGATTTCGGAGGGTATGAGGCGCGAAAAACGCAAAAACTACGTTGACGCGCTTGCCGCCGCGAATATTCTGGACGGTTATCTTGCTAAAATCAATAAAGGAGTATAAAAAATGAGCGAGCAATTGGAAAACGAAGAGATTGAGGAAGAGATTATCGAGCTGGTGGACGACGGCGGCAATATAATAAAATTCAAGCTTTTGGACGTAACGGAGTACAAAGGGGAAAAGTATACCCTTCTTTTGGCTGCCGAACCCAGCGAAGAAATCGCCGAAGACGAGGTTGTTATCTTCCGCCTCAACGAACAGGAGGAAGTGCTTGAACCTATAGAAGACGAAAACCTGTTGGAAGAGGTGTTTGAATTTTATCAGCAGGAAGCCGACGCGGAAGATTTCGGCGGCGAAGAAAACTGAAATATGTAAATTAAATTCTATTAACGCGCCCCGCGGCAAAAC
>CAMWMZ010000064.1 GCA_947175485.1 uncultured Clostridia bacterium | reverse complement strand
TGCCTGTTAATGCTCCCCAAGGCAAAGTTAAACCTTTTGCATTTGATAAAACTTTATAAAAAGCAAGCTTTACCGCACGTTTTGCAAGTCTTTTAAATACAAGATCGTTTTCAGCTTTATATTCTTCCTCGAAGTCGTAAAATTTCCCCTCGAATTCTATTGAATTAAAAAATTTCCCTCCCGAACAAGAAAAATAATGCGTGAAATCCTCTTCCTCGCAATCAAAAGAACGGATTACCAGCATTATTTCCTCACGAAAGGCATCTATATTTGTGTTAAGCATCAGAATTTCCTTAAATACGGATTATTTTCTTTTTCAAAACCGAGCGAAGAATTCGGGCCGTGCCCGCAATAAAGAGTAAAATCACCGTTTAAATATCTTATCTTTTCAAGGCTCTCAATCATATCCCTATAATCTCCCGTCGGCAAATCCGTTCTGCCTATGCTACGGCAAAATAAAGTGTCACCCGAAAATAACGCGTTTTCGGCAAGATAACATACACTGCCGGCAGTATGCCCCGCAGTCGCCAAAGCCTTGAATTTTATACCGCACATTTCAAAACATTCACCGTCTGAAAACGTACGCGAAATTTCAAACTTCGGCACGTATACTCCGCCGAAGATGCCCAGATATTCCTTACTGAAAATCAATTGCTTCTCTCGTTCGCCGCAGCATATTCGCGCACCTTTTTCAGCAAGCGCTCCGCAGCCTCCAACGTGGTCGAAATGCCCGTGCGTAAGCAATACAAACTCACACACAAGTCCGCGGCTTTTCAACTCTTCTGCTATATAAGGCTCGGCAGGATCGATTACAACGGCAGATTTTCCGTCAGCGGTAACAATATAGCTATTACTCCCGTCAAATTCGGGCAAAACTTTAAAAACTTGCATATATGTGCGGGTCAATTAGTAGTTCTGAATACGTCTATTATATGTCTGTCGCGCTTTAAACGGTTTATTAATAGATCTATATCAGAGCGTTTATTAAGCTTCACTCTTACTTCAATTTCGGCTTGCTTATCTCTGTTAATCCTTGCGTTTATTGAAGTAAAAGAAAGTCTCATCGCCGAAATTTCGGCTATTACAAAAGCCGTCAAACCGTCATAATTTTCCGCAACGACTTTGATGCCCGCAAGAAAGTCCGTATCTATATCTCCGGTCCATTGCGCAGGCTGTAACCGGTTAGGGTCGAAATCGGAAAGATTGGTGCAGTCCGTTCTGTGCACGATAACGCCTCTGCCGTGAGAAACAAACCCCACTATATCGTCACCGGGAACAGGATTACAGCAATGAGCAAACCGCACCAAAAGCCCGCTCATACCTTTCACGGTAACGCTTCCCGCAGGAGTATGTTTAAGCTTGCCCGCGTCAATAGCTTCAACGGGCTTCGGCATTTCCTTTTTATAGTAATCTATAAGCTTATAAATTACTTGGTTCACGCCGACCGCGCCATAACCTACAGATGCCATCATTTCGTTTACAGAACTGAATACAAGCTTATTTGAAAGCTTGTTAAACGAATTTTCATTCAGCAAATCATTTAAGTTATAACCCTTTCTCTTTGCTTCGGCTTCAAGCATTGCTCTTCCGGTCTTGATGTTTTCATCCTTCATCTCACGCTTGAAGAACTGCCGTATCTTTGCGCGCGCCGAACCCGATTTTACGAATTTAAGCCAATCCCACGAAGGACCTTTGCCGTTTGCCTGTGTCAAAATCTCCACAACGTCGCCCGTAGAAAGCTGCGAATTAAGCGCAACAATCTTGCCGTTGACTTTTGCTCCGACACATTTGTTCCCGACTTCGGAGTGAATAGCGTAAGCAAAGTCTACGGGTGTAGCCTCAAGCGGCAAAGAAATTACTTTTCCCTGCGGCGTAAACACCAAAAGCTCGTTGTCGTATAAATCGCTTTTAAGGCTGTCAACAAATTCTTTGGACTCGTTTAAACTGCCTTGCCAGTCCATAACGTCGCGTATCCATGAAAGTCTTGCGTCGAAATTGTTCTCGCTCGCCTTATTTTCTTTATACTTCCAGTGCGCGGCAATACCGTATTCAGCCATTCTGTGCATTTCGGCGGTTCTTATCTGAATTTCAAAAAACTGTCCGAAATTCGTCACAACCGTCGTATGGAGAGACTGATACATATTGCGTTTCGGCGTAGCGATATAATCCTTTATGCGCCCCGGTACGGGCTTCCACTGCTTATGGATTTTACCTAAAATTTCGTAGCACTCCTCCATAGTGTTTACAATAACCCGCACTGCGGTGATATCGTAAATCTGGTCAAGCGTCTTTCCCTGGTTTTTCATTTTGCGGTATATAGAATAAAAATGCTTGGGTCTGCCGATAACCTCTCCCTCTATACCGCTCTCTTTCAGGATTTCGTTTATCTGCTCCACCACAAAATCCACAAACGATTTTCTGTCACGAAGCTCCTGATTTATATTCGTAACCAAAAATTCATAGGCTTCGGGGTCAAGATATTTAAGGCACAAATCTTCAAGTTCGCATTTTATCTGCGAAATACCAAGCCTGCCCGCAAGCGGCGTAAAAATCTCCAGGGTTTCTTTCGCAATTCTCTGCTGGCGCTCGTTCGATAAAAAATTCAAAGAACGCATGTTGTGCAAACGGTCTGCAAGCTTAATTATAATAACGCGCACGTCGTTCGCCATTGCAACGAAAATCTTCCTGAAATTTTCTGCATCCTCTTCCTCGTGGGTACGAAAATGCAGTTTTTCAAGCTTTGTAACTCCGTCTACAAGGGTCATTATCTCCTTGCCGAAGCGGCGCATAATATCATCCTCGGTCGCAGGAGTATCTTCAACCACGTCATGCAAAAAAGCCGCCGCTACAGTAGGCGTGTCCAACCCGAGGTCAATGAGTATTTCAGCCACTGCGCAGGGATGTGTAAAATAAGGTTCGCCGGAAGCGCGCTTTTGCCCGCTGTGCATCTCCTCCGCATAATCGTAAGCCGATTTTAACAGAGCTGCGTCCTCAGGAGAATAATTTTTATTTATCTTATCTATAACGTCCATTACTCTGCTTTACCGTCCTTTACCGCATTATATAATTCGGAATTTTCCAGCTTGCTTTTTGCTCCTTTGTTAACCTCAAGCCTGCCGTGTTCAAAATTAATCAGTCCGAGCTGTCGGAATACTTTTAACGCAAAATAAGTTTGCAAAACGTTTTCAAATCCGTTATTCACGGCAACCTCCTCTGCATTTATCCCGAATAAATTGCCTGCGTTTACAGAAACGGTTGCAAAAATGCGCAAAAGTCCATCCCTTTCACAAGAAAGCTCTTTGAAATATTCCGGCGCTACCGCTTTATCATAAATCTCTATTTCTCTGCCTTCCAGACTTCCGATATTTACCGGAACCTTATTTAAAAATATAACCCTTTTATAACCGTTTAAATCCAAATCCGCAGACGGGGCGATTAAAACGGAATTAACGCAACTGCGCGAAGACGGCAAAAACAACTCGCAATTTAACAAATTAGAATTTTCAAAATTTGAAACCGCGGCGTTATCCCATGCAACAAATAATGTTCCAAATCCGCCCTCTTTCATTAAGCTTTCTATTTCGTTTTTAGAAACAGGTTTTACTTCCGCATTAACCGCAGCATTGGAAAACAATTCGATACCGCTCAAAGCAATATCTTTTTCGGCGCTGAATCTTGCCGAAGGCTCGTAAACTATATCTCTTACAATGCCTTTAACGTATTCCTTTCCGCGAAAATTGGAAACACTGTACTCAAAAACAAACTTTTTAAAAGCATTGCTTTCAATGAGCCTCTTGTATTTCAAGCCGCCGAAACACATTAACTCTAAATTATCACATTTTACCGAAATATGCGCCGCCTTAACAGTACGCACCGACAACGAGCTTTCTTCCGCAACAAATACAGGGCGGCGATTCCCGACCCCGAAAGGCTCTAACAGCTCTAATTCCTTAATAAGTTTTAATGGATAATCAGATTTTAATTCACCGTTAACATATACTGTCGGCACAAAATCCGTCGGGCTGTAATGCTCCCCTATATATTCCTCCAAAGCTTTTTCCAGATTAAAAAAATTCTCTTCGGCTACGTTTACGCCTGCTGCTTGGGAGTGCCCGCCGAATTCCGCTATAAATTCACTGCACGCACGCAAAGCCTCGAATATATTGACGTTTTCAACCGAACGGGCAGAACCTTTAAGCATACCTCCGTTTTTTACGAATAAAATCGCAGGGCAAGAAAATTCTTCGGCAAGTCTTGCCGCAACTATGCCAATGAAACCGGAATTCCACGATTCGTTGCAAAGCATAATCACATTTTTGCGTCCGCCGCGTTCCCTTATCATCTGCTTTGCGCTTGTATAAAGCTCGTCACAGCATTTTTGCCTTTCGATGTTATACTCCGCAAGCTTTGCCGAAAGCTCGAATATCTTAGCTTTATCCGTTTCGTTAAAAAGCGTGAGCGCCGACTTTGCGTCCCCCATTCTGCCCGCCGCGTTTATCTTAGGCGCAATAGCAAACGCAATCGACTGCGAGTTTATAACGTCCTGTCTGTTTATAAACTGTGCATAACAATCAGACGGATTTTTATTTATTATCTGCAACCCCTCATATACTATATCGCGGTTTTCACCAGTAAGCGGCACACTGTCCGCAACAGTCGCAATTGCCGCAAAATCAAGGTATTTATATGCGTCCTCGCCGATAAGCGCACACCCCACCTTAAAAGCTACACCTGCGCCGCAAAGATTATCATAAATATATCCGTCGTTGAATTTCGGATTTATACATATACATTCGGGAATGCGTTCGGGCAATTCATGGTGGTCCGTAATGATAACTTCAGCGCCCATCTCCTTTATATATTCAACTTCTTCCGCACAAGAAATTCCGCAATCCACCGTGATCAATAGCTGCGGGAAATACTCGTCGAAAATCTCGTCAATAAGCTCAGGCGAAAGTCCGTACCCATTCCGTCTTTCGGGCACGCATATTATCGGCTCCAAACCGAAATCTCTCAAAGCCCTTCCCATTATCGTGGAAGCGCATATACCGTCGGCATCATAATCGCCGTATACCACAACGGACCAGCCCTCGTCCCGCGCCTGTGTTATCAATTCCACCGCTTCGCGCATACCGCTCATTTTAAACGGTGAAATAAATCGGGATTTAGAAGGATGCATAAAATTGAAAATGCTTTCTTTATCCCTTATCCCTCTGCCGTATAAGATTTTTACGGTCTCCTCACACAAGTTACATTCGCGGGCAAGATTTCGCACAATATTCAATTGTTCGTTTGAAAACTCAAACTCTGGCAAAATTCTTTTCATAATTAACCGCCGCGGTTTTAAAAATTTCTTAATACACAAAAAGGCGGGTCGCCCCGCCTTGATTATTTTTTATTTCGTGTTTTTTACCGTCTTGGAAACGGGCTTGACTTTGTCGCCAAGCTGCTTAATACCGGCGTATACGGAAGGCGTGAACATTGTCGTGCCGTATGCGCAGGAAACAAATGCTATCAACGAGCAAAGCACGGGCGAAAGTATCGCCAACGGCGAAAGAGAGCTGATTGAAAGAAGCACGAACAATAAAACAGATACCGCCGCAAGGCAAATATGCATTGATATATTGGTCGTAAAGCTTTCGTTTGCGCTCTTATCCGAAAGCTCGCATGCGGTTAATTTCTTCCCTGCTTCGTCTTTGATATTTTTACGGACCCTGTCAAAGAAGAAACATGTTCCGATAATCGAAAGCGCTACCGCAATAACAGCGTAAACCGCAATAGCCGAACCTACAGGAATTCTGCAAAGCGCGGCAAGTGCAATAAATAACGCAAAGTTATGAATATCCGCAAGCAACGCGCCGATTGCCATTGTGAGCTTGTAACGAACAGCAAAATAAATAAAATGTACCGCAACCATACAGGCAACCACAATCGCCGCGCGCGATAACGCAAGTCCGCTGCCAAGCAACGTTTCCGCGCTGTGGGCAGACGCATAGCTGAAACGTATTCCGTCTGCTCCCGTAACCGAAGCCTTAATAGCAACGTTTATCGCTTCCGAAGCTTCACTAAGCTTATTATAATCGGTTGAATAAACAAACTTGTATACAAGCTTACCGCCGTTACTTATCGTCCCTTGTGTTACGACATGACTGCTTACGCCGGCGTCGGCAAACGCTTTATCGCAAATTTCTTCAATAAGCTCCAACGGCTCTTTTTCCCCGCCGCTGAAATCTATGCTTTGATAATCTACCGTAACGCTTTTAAAGCTTTCGTAATCTCCGCCGTAATTGAAGAACCCGCCGGCTATAAAGTGGCAAATTGTTCCTACCGCAAGCCCTGCCGCAATTAAAATACAGGAAACAATTATAAAGATGTGCATTTTTGAAGAAAGTTTTAAATTAGTCTTCATCGTCAAGCACCTCCCTCTTGAAACCGCAGAACTTGAATTTATCCTTCACGGGAGAAGAAATAACAAACCACATAAATCTGGTGAACCAGTAAAGTATATACGAAGCAAGCACCGCGATAAACAATATAAGCCCGCAAGCCGCAAGCTCGCCTTTACAAACCAAAGCTACTATCACGGCAACGACTACCAACAGCGCATGCAAATCGAGAACTGAAAATAAAGTTTTCTTATACCCTGTTTTAACGGAAGCCTGTAAGGTTCTGCCCGCAAGCGTTTCGCCTCTTACCGCTTCGAAAACACGGAAGTTCGTAAACATCAAAAGCGCGTATCCGAGCGCTATCGTAACAACTCCGCCGATTGTGAGCTGGATTTCAATCAACAAAAGCGCACAAACGATAACAAGCGCATAAATTAGCGACATAATTACGTTTACAAGCCCGAGCTTTTTAT
>CAMWMZ010000063.1 GCA_947175485.1 uncultured Clostridia bacterium | reverse complement strand
TGGTCGGCAGCGTCTGTTGTGTATAAGTTACCTGCTTACGCTTTGGGCGAAAACGAAAAGACGGTGAATTACGCCGACAGTCAGGCAAAAGGCGATTGCGACTATATAGCAAACGTTATTTCGGGCGGCAACGGTTTTTTGGTTGCTGAAATGCGCGGACGTTTCAAGGTCGGCGATACGTTGGAAGTATTGTCGCCTTCCGACAGCTTCGGTAAATCTTTTAAGGTTGAAAAGGCTTTCACAAGCGCTGGCGAAATAGTCGAAGACTGTAAACTTGTGCAGGAGCATTACAAAATCAACTGTCCGTTCGAACTTAAAAGCGGAGATATTTTGAGAAGAAGAAAATGAACTACGCGGTAAATAACATTTACGGAAAAACTTCAAAAGAAAAAATAGCCGTAAGCGTGCCCGGCTCCAAAAGCATTACCACCCGCGCGCTTTTGCTTGCCGCTATAGCAGACGGAGAAAGCATTCTTTACGGCGCGCAATTTTCAGATGATTGCCAGACCTTTTTGAACTGCTTAAACGCTTTGGGTATCCGCACGGAAGTTAACGGAACAACCGTAAAAATCCAAGGATGCGGCGGCAAACTCGGAATGGAAAAGGCGGAAATTAACGTGGGAAGCGCTGGAACTGCGGCACGGTTTCTGCCTGCGTTTTTAGCTTTTCAAAACGGCAAATTCACTTTGAATTGCTCGGAACAGATGAAGCGCCGCCCCGTTGCTCCGCTCATAAAAGCGTTAAAGCAGCTCGGCGCAAAGTTTACCTTTTTAGGTGAGGAAAACTGTTACCCTTTCATAATCGAGGGCGCGCAAACTCCTGCGAATACGGTTGAGGTTGATATAAGCAAAAGCAGTCAGTTTTTATCGGCTTTGCTTATTTCTTGCGTGTGCGCGGGCAAACCGATAGCGATTAAGGCGCAAGGCTCGCACGGGACGGATTACGTGAATATGACCTTGGATATGATGTGGTCTTTCGGCGTTTCCGTTGAAGAAAAACAAGGTTTATACGCCGTTAGCGGCTCGTATTCTGCAAAACGGTACGATATAGAACCGGACGTTTCAGCCGCCTGCTATTTTTACGCAATGAATAAAATTTTAGGTACCGACGTTTGCGTAAACGGTATAATGCCGCACAGTATGCAAGGCGATATTAAATTCATAAATCTTTTACGTTCGTTTAACGGCGGAGAAATCGATATGCACGCATTTTCCGACCAGGCTATTACTTTGGCGGCAATCGCTCCATATCTTGAACATCCTACTAAAATAGTCAACGTGGAGCATATACGCGGGCAGGAGTGTGACAGAATTGACGCAATATGCAGAAATCTTGCCGCTATGGGCGTGAAATACGAAGAATATCCAGACGGCGTTAAAATTTATCCGTCGCAACCGAAGCCCGCAACGATAAAAACATTCGGTGACCACCGTATCGCAATGGGGTTTGCGCTTACGGGGCTGCGTTCAGACGGTATAATAATCGAGAATGCGGAAGTCTGCTCGAAAACCTTTAAAAATTATTTTGAAATTTTAGACGGAATTTGCGGCAAACTAATCAAATGAAAGAACGGATTATAATTCATTCCGATTTGAATAATTTTTATGCTTCCGTTGAAAAAAAGCTCAATCCCGAGCTTGAGGGCAAACCCGTAGCGGTATGCGGCAACAAGGAAGAGCGCAAGGGCATTGTGCTTGCAAAAAGTGAAGAAGCCAAAAAGTTCGGCGTAAAAACGGGAGACCCCGTTTGGCAGGCGCAACGCAAATGTCCGGATTTAATAGTTGTTCCGCCCAACTTCGGGCTTTATATGGATTATTCCCGCAGGGTAAAGCAAATTTACGCACGCTATACCGATTTGATAGAAAGCTACGGCATAGACGAATGCTGGCTTGATTTAACCCGTTCCACGCTGGTTTTTCCGCCCTTTGAAAACAAGTTTGCCGAAGTCGGCGGGGAAAAGTACTACACAGACGAATATCTGTGCTTTCTCGGCGATATAATCAGAAACACCGTTAAAAAAGAAATAGGCGTAACGGTTTCGTGCGGAGTGTCTTTTAACAAGGTTTTCGCCAAGCTCGGCTCGGATTTGAAAAAACCGGACGGAACTTCGGTTATATCAAGGCTGAATTATAAATCCGTTGTAAACGGCTTGCCCGTTGAAGATTTGCTTTTCGTAGGCAAAGCCACTAAACTGAAATTAGGCGCAATGGGGCTTAACACGATAGGCAAGCTCGCCGCGGCGGACGATAAAAAGATTACAGATACATTCGGCAAGGTCGGTGAAACGCTTTTGCGCTTCGCCCGCGGGCAGGACGAAGACGAAGTCAAGCGCCTTGACGAAAAGCGCGAATACAAGTCGATAGGCAATTCCTGCACATACGCCGAAGATATTACAGATTACGAAAGAATCGAAAGGCTTTTATACGTTCTTTCCGAAAGCGTCGCCGCAAGGCTGAGGGAGGCGGACCAAGGAACGGCGGATACAGTTCATCTTTGGGTAAGATATGCTGATTTGAGCGATTTCGCCGTTCAGAAAAAGGTACGGCACACCGTGCTGTGCAGTGAAATAGCCAAACACGCGTTTTCTCTTTTCAAATCCAATATAAAGCCGCCTTTTGCCGTGCGCTCTCTCGGTGTTACGGTATCGGGCTTCGATAACGGCTTATCACAGATAACCTTGGACGAAAGCTCAGGTAATTATAACAAGCTGGAAGCGGTGGAACGCTGCGTGGATAAAATACGTAAAAAATACGGCTATGAAAAAGTTCAGCGCGGAATTATGGCGGAAGAGCCGGTGCAGATGAAAAACGATATCAAAAACAGCCACCTCATAAAGCCTGCTAATTTCGAGGATAAAAAAGAGTAATGCTTTATTAGCCGCTATTAATTTGACAGACGCGCGGTAAACATAATATAATTTTTATGAAATAAACTTAGGAGTTTAAAACAATGAGATTGCCCGAAATGTTCGGCGAGAACGTTTTCAACGATTCCGTTCAGAAAGAAACCCTTCCCAGCGAAGTTTACAAGGCTTTGAGGGAAACTATAGAGGCGGGTAAACAGCTCGATACTTCGATAGCGGGCGCCGTCGCCTCCGCAATGAAAAAGTGGGCGGTTTCAAAAGGCGCAACGCATTATACGCATTGGTTTCAGCCGCTTACGGGGCTTACCGCGGAAAAACACGACAGCTTTATAGAACCCGAGGGCGATAAAGTAATAATGCGGCTTACGGGCAAAAGCCTTATAGTTGGAGAGCCGGACGCGTCCAGCTTTCCTTCGGGCGGGTCGCGTGCAACGTATATGGCGCGCGGATACACCGCGTGGGATCCGACTTCACCCGCGTTCGTAAAAGAGGGTACGCTTTACATACCTACTGTATTCGTGTCCTATACGGGTGAAACTCTCGATAAAAAGTCGCCGCTTCTGCGCTCGATGACCGCGCTCGACAAACAAGCCAAAAGAATTTTGAAATGCTTCGGCATAGAGTGTAAAAAAGTAAACTGCGAAGCGGGTCCTGAACAGGAATATTTTATAATTTCTGAAGAGGAATATCTTAAAAGAAAAGATTTGCAGCTCACGGGCAGAACGCTTTTCGGCGCGCCGGTAACAAGAGGGCAAGAACTCGAAGACCATTATTTCGGGGTATTAAAACCTAAAATTGCCGAATATATGCGTGATTTGGACGAAGAGCTTTGGAGCTACGGCATACTTTCCAAAACCAAGCATAACGAAGTTGCTCCCGCACAGCATGAAATGGCGCCCATATATTCGAAAACGAATATCGCCGTAGATACGAATATGCTCACCATGGAGCTTATGAAAAAGGTTGCCCATCGGCACGGGCTTGTGTGCCTTTTGCATGAAAAGCCTTTCAAGGGTATAAACGGAAGCGGCAAGCATAACAACTGGTCTGTTTCTACGGATAGCGGCTTAAACCTTTTAAAACCCGGTGATACGCCCGAGAGCAATACACTTTTTAAACTTGTTTTAACTGCGGTAATCAAAGCTGTGGACGATTATCAAGGTGTTTTGCGTGCGTTCGTAGCCTCTGCCGGCAACGACCACCGTTTGGGCGCCGACGAAGCGCCCCCCGCAATAATTTCGGTTTATCTCGGCGACCAGCTCGGCGCGCTTGTAGACAGCATTGTAAAGGGTGAAAATTACGTTGCTTGCAAAAAAGCGGAGGGCTCGATAGGCGTTCCCGAAAGTCCGATTTTCCCCAAAGACGCAACCGACAGAAACAGAACTTCTCCTTTTGCGTTCACGGGGAATAAGTTCGAGTTCAGAATGTTGGGTTCGCAGGCCAACGTTGCAGACGCAAATATAAGCCTTAATGCAATCGTCGCCGATGCTTTAGAGCAGTTTGCCGACGAGCTTGAGGGCAAGAAAGACGTTGAAAAAGCCGCAAACACAATTATCTCCCGCGAGCTTAAAAAGCACTACCGTATAATTTTCAACAGCGACGGTTACGGTCCCGAATGGGAACCCGAAGCGGCAAAACGCGGGCTTTTAAATAACAAAAACACCGCGGATGCAGTCCCCGTCCTGTATGACGAAAAGAATATAGAAATGTTCGTAAGACAGGGAGTTTATACAAGGGAAGAGGCAATAGCCCGCGCGGATATCCGCCTTGAAAACTATACGAAAATTATTAATATAGAAGCTTTGACCATGATAGAAATGGCAAGGCGCGATATAATTCCTTCGGTTTCCGATTTCGTTGCCGATCTTTGCCAGAACGTAGCCGCAAAACAGGCGGTTTGCGATAAAATTCCTTTTGAAACGGAAAAGAACCTTATTGCCCGTCTTGCCGAGCTGAACGACGGAACCAGCGCGGCGGTAGCTAAGCTGGAAAACGACCTTAAAGCAATAGATAAAGAAAACGTTTTGAATGCTTCGCACTCGATGGCGCACGTTATTATTCCCGATATGGAAGAGGTAAGGAAGCTTGTTGACGAAATGGAAACGTTAACTTCGTCCGATTATTGGCCTTATCCTTCGTATTTCGATATTTTATACAGCGTAAAATAAAATTAAGATAATTTCAGTCCGTCCGCGTTTATGATTTCGTAAACGCGGGCGGGTTTTATTATAAAGCCGCGGCGGTTTAAGTTTACATTTGATTTTATAAGTGTTATAATTTTTTTCTGATGAAAAAGAATTTGCGGTTATTTTGGGACAACGCTTTAAATTTGTTTTGCGTAAGCGTTTTAACCGGGCTTTTTGCCGGTGTGGTAGTAACGTTTTATAATATTCTTATGTCGATCGGCGAGGGAACTGCGGAAACGTATTACAAGCTTTTGCTTGAAAATCCCGCGTTTATTCCCGTTTTATTTCTGGGGCTTGCCGCAGGTGCGGTCGTTATAGGAACGTTAGTGCGTTTCGTGCCGATGATAAGAGGAAGCGGAATACCGCAGATCGAGGGCGCCGCGCGTGGAATTGTACGTTTTAAATGGTATATTACAATGTGCTCCATGTTCGCCGCATCTTTGGCGTGTGTGTTCATGGGGTATCCCGCAGGCGGGGAAGGGCCTTCTTTAGAGCTCGGCGGTTGCGCAGGCTCGGCGGTCGGTACGCTGTTAAAGCGCAATCAAATGGTTAAGCGTATCCAGATTGCAAGCGGTGCAAGCTCGGGTCTTGCCGTAGCGTTCAACGCGCCGATAACCGGTATTGTATTTGCTATGGAGGAAGCTTTCCGTTCTTTTTCTCCTCAGGTGTTCATATGCGCTTCGATTAGCGTTATAACCTCTCTGGTAACCCGCAATGCAATCCGTCCCGCGCTCGGCTTTACCGTAGGATTTGCGTTCGATGGTTTCGTATTTGCTGATTTCGACGCACTTTCGTACGTTTATCTCGCTATTTCGGCGTTTTTAACCGCTCTTGCAGGCGTTGGATTTTACCACCTTGTATTTCTTTCCAAAAAGTTATTTAAGCGCATTAAAATTTTAAAGGGCGCGTTTAAATATGTTATTCCTTTTACGCTTGCGGGCGCGTTCGGTCTTATCACCGCTTATTCGCTCGGCGGCGGTCATTCCTTTATCCACAGTATTGCAACAGGCGGAACCGGCGCCATAGCAATTTCAGAAGTTTTCGGCGCGGGGCTTTTAGGCAGCCTCGTGATAATAACGGTTATTCGTTTTGTTATGGCAACGCTTACAATGGGCTGCGGAGTTCCGTGCGGAGTGTTTATTCCTATGCTTTCCGTCGGGGCGGGCTGCGGTGCGATACTTTCCGTTCTGTTTCAGGGTGCGGGGCTTAACGCTGCGTGCGGAGATTATTTTGTAATTATATGTATGGCGGCGTTTTTCACGTGCGTAGTAAAAGCTCCAGTAACGGGTATAGTTATGGTATTCGAGCTCACGGGGCAATTCGTGAATTTTCTTCCCGCTTTGGTGGGAATAGTGATAGGGCATATAGTGGGTCTGTTGTTTAAAACCGATGCCATTTATGAAAAATCGCTCGCGGGATATATCGAAGAAGAGCAAATTTATAAAAATTTCAAAAAAGTACAGTTTACGCTTGTTATAGCACAGGGCGCAAAAGCAGTCGGAACGGCAATCCGCCGTCTTGTATGGCCTTCTAACGGGCTTGTTGTATCGCGTATCGCGGTTGACGGAACGCAAAGCGTGCCCGACGGAGAAACGGTGCTCGGCGCGGGAGAAACAATAGTTTTCGAATGTGAAACCGACGACGAAAAAGAGGTAATGGAATACCTTGCGGCTATAGTCGGCAAACAACAAAATCCGATTGCGGAAACGGAAAAACAACCGTAAAAATGTTTATTTTAAAATAAAAAAACAAACGCATCAAAATCAGCGGCGCATGCCTTGCGCCGCTGATTTTATACTTGACTAAAATCCGCGTTTGTAATATAATATTCAAGTAAAAAAATCAAACGAAAAGGCGGTTTTAAAATGCTTACAAGTATTTGCGGAATCAACTGGGGCGACGAGGGCAAAGGAAGAATGGTAGACCTTCTTTCGGAAAAGTTCGATATCGTTTGCCGTTATCAGGGCGGCAACAACGCTTGGCACACCTAATT
>CAMWMZ010000062.1 GCA_947175485.1 uncultured Clostridia bacterium | reverse complement strand
TCGTCCACAAATTTTTTAAACGTGGACGAAATGTGGACGAGACGTGGACGAAAGACCGAAAACAACCCGATGGTTTTGAAATAACAAAAAAAGAGTTCCCATATTTAGTATGGAAACTCTATTTTTATACGATATTTTGTGATTTTACTTCGTCATAGCTTCCTGAACTGCAACCGCAACGGCAACCGTCGCGCCGACCATCGGGTTGTTGCCCATTCCGATTAAACCCATCATTTCAACGTGGGCGGGAACGGAAGAAGAACCCGCAAACTGCGCGTCGGAATGCATTCTTCCCATAGTGTCGGTCATGCCGTAAGAAGAAGGACCTGCCGCCATATTGTCGGGGTGAAGAGTTCTGCCAGTGCCGCCGCCGCTTGCAACCGAGAAATATTTTACGCCGTTTTCAACGCACCACTTTTTGTAAGTGCCGGCAACAGGATGCTGGAAGCGGGTGGGGTTGGTGGAGTTGCCCGTAATCGAAACGGAAACGTTCTCCATTTTCATGATAGCCACGCCTTCGGGCACGTTGTCCGCACCATAGCATTTAACCTTCGCTCTCGCACCGTCGGAGAAAGCAACCGTGTCGGTCACCTTAACCGTTTCGGTGTAAGGGTCAAAGCTCGTCCTGCAATAGGTGAAGCCGTTAATTCTTGAAATGATATAAGCCGCGTCTTTGCCCAAGCCGTTCAATATAACTCTCAAAGGCTTAACGCGTACCTTGTTTGCGTTTTCCGCAATCTTGATAGCGCCTTCAGCCGCCGCAAACGATTCGTGTCCCGCAAGGAAGCAGAAGCAATCCGTCTCTTCCGAAAGGAGCATAGAACCGAGGTTTCCGTGGCCCAATCCTACTTTTCTGTTTTCGGCAACAGAACCGGGGATGCAAAAGCTTTGCAAACCGATACCGATTTTCGTCGCCGCGTCGGCAGCCTTTTTGCAACCGCTCTTTATAGCGATAGCCGCGCCTACGGTGTAAGCCCAAACCGCGTTTTCAAAGCAGATAGGCTGTGTGCCGCGCACGATTTTATCTACGTCAATACCCTTTTTAAGAGTAATATCCTTGCATTCTTCAATCGACTTTATTCCGTATTCTTTCAAAACGCCGAGTATTTTTTTCTCGCGTCTCTCATAACTTTCGAAAAGCGCCATAATCAGTCAACCTCCTTGTCCGTTCTGGGGTCAATATGTTTTACGGCTCCGCTCTCTTTTGAGTATCTGCCGTAAGTTCCGATAGCCTTTTCATATGCTTCGTTGGGGGAAAGGCCTTTCTTTATAAAGTCGGTCATCTTGCCCAAAGATACGAATTTGTATCCGCAAACTTCGTTGTTTTTGTCAAGCGCAAGCGCAATTACATAGCCTTCGGCCATTTCAAGATATCTCACGCCCTTAAGCTTCGTTCCGTACATCGTGCCTACCTGAGAGCGCAGCCCTTTGCCCAAATCTTCAAGCCCTGCGCCTATTGTAAGTCCGTCCTCGGAAAACGCCGACTGCGTTCTGCCGTAAACTATCTGCAGGAACAATTCGCGCATAGCGGTGTTTATCGCATCGCAAACAAGGTCAGTGTTCAAGGCTTCCAAAATGGTTTTTCCGGGCAGAATTTCCGCAGCCATAGCGGCGGAGTGGGTCATACCCGAACAGCCTATAGTCTCAACCAAAGCTTCCTCTATAATACCGTCTTTAACGTTTAAAGAAAGCTTGCACGCGCCTTGCTGGGGCGCACACCAGCCGATACCGTGGGTAAAGCCCTTAATGTCCTTGATTTCCTTTGCCTGAACCCAAAGCCCCTCTTCGGGAATGGGAGCGGGGCCGTGTTCGAATCTGCCCGAAACGCCCTTGGCAACGCAAATCATATTTTCAATATCCTTCGAATATTGCATTGCTTAACAAATCCTCCAAAAAAATTTTCGTAACCATTATAACACGCGCAGTTACAATATTCAATTCAATTAGATAAAAAAATCACAATTTTTTTTATTAAACCTTGCAATTGCTGTTTACCTCAGCCGCAAATATATTATAATATAAGTGAACGGTAAAACTTAAAGGAGATTAAATGCTCTGCCAAAGGTGTAAAAAAAATATAGCCACGGAAAATTACGTGGAAATAATAAACGGAGAAAAGTTCGAAAGCCATTTGTGCGATAAATGCAGTGCAGAACTGCACGGAGATTTGCATTCGAAATTGAGCGATAACGTCTGCGCATGGCTTTTCGGCTCGCCCGCGCCAAAAAAAGTCTGCCCGGTTTGCGGAACGTCTTACGCCGATTATGAAAGAACGGGACTTTTAGGTTGCGCAAGCTGCTACGACGTTTTTAAAGAAGAGCTTTTGCCCGCGATACACGCAATACAGGGCAAAACCGAGCATGTGGGCAAGGTCGGCACGAATAACGACGAGCTTGGCTTACACCGCAGGCTAAAATCCTTACAGCAGCAGTTGGAATCGGCTTTAAGGGAGAAACGCTTCGTGGAAGCGGGCAGATTAAATAAGCGCATTTACGAAATTAATAAAACCCTTTACGGAGGCGGTGAAAATGACTGACGTTTCCAAAACCGTAATTTCCACGCGCGTAAGGCTTGCAAGAAATTTGGAGGGCTATCCTTTTCCGTCACACCTCAAAGACGAAAGGCAGGCAAAGGATATAATCCGTCTCGTGACGTCGGGGCTTGCACGCTTGGACGAATTTAAAATCTATTATATGGATAATATTTCGGAGGCGGAGGCGCTGTCTTTGAAAGAAAACCATCTCATAAGCCCTAACCTGATAAACCGCAAGCGCATATCCGCGGCGCTCATAAACCGCGAAGAAAGCGTTTCTATTATGATTAACGAAGAAGACCACCTTCGCGAACAGTGCATAGTAAAGGGATTTGATTTAAACCTTGCTTATGACACTATGTCCGAAATAGACAATAATATTTCAAATTCCATGAAGTTCGCATATGACGAACAGCTCGGGTTTTTAACCGCTTGCCCCACCAATCTCGGAACGGGGCTCAGGGCTTCGGTAATGGTCTTTTTACCCGCGCTCACAATAAACGGGCTTATGCCCCGGGTAATCAAAAATATGTCCCGCCTCGGTCTGACCGTCCGCGGAATTTACGGCGAAGGCAGTCAGGCGGAGGGCTATATATACCAGATAAGCAACGAAGTAACCCTCGGCGTAACGGAAGAAGAAATAATTTCACAGGTAGATGAAATAGTCAGAAAGGTATGCGCGCTTGAAGAAGCGGAAAGGGAAAGTCTGAAAAACGGCGGCTCCGCTCTTGATATTCAGGACGACTGTATGCGTTCATACGGAATTCTGACAAACTGCGCAAAGCTCACCACAGGAGAGCTCGTGCGGTATTCGGCAAACGTAAAGCTTGCCGCTTGTCTTGGCTTTATAAAAATCAACGACGTTTCGCAGATAGACGAGCTCGCTGTAAGGATGCGTCCGTCCAATATAAACAAGGCGGCGGGCAGAGAGCTGAGCCCCGTTGAACGCGACGTATACCGCGCGCAATACGTTGCTAAATATCTTAAAAAAATCACGCATTAAATATGCGATATTTAAAGCATATATGCGGGGCAATTATAAAATAAACAGCGCAATTCGAAATCACGGAAGGCTTTTGTTTGCAGAACGGCGGTGAATTTCGTGAAAGGAGATAAAATATAAAATGGAATATTTGAACAGATTTACAGACAATTTACAACAGGTAATTTCAGTCGCAAACGAAGCGGCGAAAATTTACGGCAGCAGCTATATCGGCAGCGAACATATAATCTTTGCAATGCTCAACTGTCCCGATTGTACCGCGTATAAGGTTCTTACCTCGTGCGGGGTTTCGGAATCCGATTACAGGGAATACTTCGCGCGTTCGATAGACAAACGCTCGAACGTAACGGGATATACCCCGCGCACAAAGGCAATGATACAGCGCGCGCTTGAGCTTTCGATTGATATTAACGGGGAGGATTCCCTCGCGGGAACTGAGCATATGTTGCTTGCCGTGATAACCTCCACCGAATGTCTTGCAATGCGCATACTTTACGCGCTCGGGGTTAATATGGCAAGCCTTGCAAGCAAAATAGAGCTGGCAATCCGCGGAGCGTTCGATTATAAACAGGAAGACGAGGAAGAAGACCCTTTCAAATCGTTTGAAAGCTTTTTCGGCACACAGCAGGCGGCGGCTCCCAAAGCTAAAGAAAGCAAACACGCTTCCGGCCTTGATAAATCCGTTTTACAATACGGCGCAGATCTCACGCAAAAAGCGCGCGAGGGAAAAATCGACCCCGTCATCGGCAGAAAAAAAGAGATAGATAAAATAATTCAGGTTTTGTCGCGCAGAACAAAAAACAACCCAGTTCTTATAGGCGAGCCGGGCGTCGGAAAATCCGCCGTAGTAGAGGGGCTTGCGCAAGCTATAGTAAAAAACGAAGTACCCGACCTTCTTAAAAACAAAATAGTATTTTCACTTGATTTGGCGGGTATGGTTGCGGGCGCAAAATACCGCGGCGACTTTGAAGAAAGGCTGAAAAACGCAATCAACTCAATAAAAAACAGCGGGAACGTAATTTTATTTATAGATGAAATCCATCAGATAGTCGGCGCAGGCTCCACCTCGGACGGCAGTATGGACGCGGCTAACATATTAAAGCCCATGCTCGCCCGCGGGGAGCTGCAAACCATAGGCGCCACCACGCTTGAAGAATACAGAAAATACGTTGAAAAGGACGCGGCTCTGGAGCGCCGTTTCACCCCCGTGCAGGTAGACGAACCCACGGTTGAGGATACCGTTGAAATTTTACGCGGATTGCGCGATAAGTACGAAGCACACCATAAGGTCGTTATAACCGACGAGGCGATAATTGCCGCCGCAACCCTTTCCGACAGATATATAACCGACAGATTTTTGCCGGATAAAGCAATCGACTTAATAGACGAGGCGGCGTCACGTGCGCGTCTTAATTCTCTTAAAAGCCCCGACGAGGTAAAAGAACTCGAAGAAAAATTAAAACGCTTAAACCTTGAAAAGAACAAGGCGGCAAAAGGGGAAAATTACACTCAGGCGCAAAAACTTGTCGACGAAATAAACGAAGTACAGGAAAAGATAAAAAAGCTCAACACTGAATGGAAGGGGGAAAAGCAAACCACCGCTCCGAATATCGGCTCGGAAGAAATAGCCGAAATAGTCAGCGGCTGGACGGGTGTTCCCGTGGTTAAGCTCACCGAACAGGAAAGCGAAAAGCTTTTACATCTCGAAGAAAATCTCCATAAACGCATCATAGGGCAAGACGAAGCCGTTTCGGCTGTTTCCAAGGCGATTCGCCGTGCCAGGGCAGGGCTTAACGAGCCAAACAAACCCATAGGCAGTTTTATTTTCGTCGGGCCTACAGGCGTCGGCAAAACCGACCTTGCAAAAGCTCTTGCCGAAACCATGTTCGGAGACGAAAAGCTTATGATAAGAATGGATATGTCCGAGTTTATGGAAAAGCATTCCGTTTCAAAGCTTATCGGCGCGCCTCCGGGATATATCGGTTACGACGATAACAGCGGCGGGCAGCTCACTGAAAGGGTAAGAAGAAAGCCCTATTCGGTGGTCTTGTTCGACGAAGTGGAAAAGGCTCATCCCGACGTGTTCAACGTTCTTTTGCAAATTCTCGACGACGGAAGGCTTACAGACAGCAAGGGCAGGGTAATTAACTTTAAAAACACCATAATTATTATGACCTCGAACGTCGGCGCGGGTCAGATTAAAAAGATGTCTAATTTCGGTTTCTCTTCGGGCAGCGAAGCGGACGCGGGTTACGACAATATGAAAGACAACATCAACGAGGCTCTTAAAGAACAGTTCAAGCCCGAATTTTTAAACAGATTAGACGATATTATTATCTTCCGCAAGCTCACTAAAGAGGAAGCGGGTAAAATATGCCGTAAGATTATAGACGGGCTTTCCGAAAGGCTCGCCAAGCGCGATATAACGTTGAAAATTTCTCCCGAAGCTATGGATAAACTCCTGGAGGAGGGCTACAACGATATGTACGGCGCCCGTCCTTTAAAGCGTATAATCCAAAAGCGCATAGAAGACAGGCTTTCCGATGAAATCCTCGCAAATCACATATTGCGCGGAGAACAGGTAACCGTAACAGTCGTTGATAACGATTTCGTGTTCCGTTCTGATAAAAAGTAATTTAAAACTCCTCTCTACCGCCGGTAGAGAGGAGTTTTTTAAAAGTAGAGAACTCGGTTTTACGGTAGCGGACGCATTTGTAAAGAGTAGCGCGGGTAAAGCGCAAAGTAGGTTTACCTGCAAATCTTTCTGTATATAATTTTAATTATGAAACACGCAACCTGTCTGCATACTGAAAATACTTGCAATAAAAATCCGCTCTATACCAAGGGCGAAGAAATTTTCAACGCGGTGTCGCACATAGTCGGCGGTGCGTTCGGGCTCATTATCTGGATTGTGCTCGCGGTGTACGCCGCTCCCGAAGCCGCCTATATAGGCGCGGTTTCCGCCTTCGGCGTAAGCATAATTATATTGTATACAATGAGCGCTCTATACCACTTTTTGCCAAACGGCAAAGCAAAAAAAGTTTTCCGCATTTTCGATCATTGCACAATATTTTTGCTCATTGCGGGCACTTATACGCCGTTCTGCGTAATAGCTCTCGGCGGCACGTCTGTCGGGCTTGCAATACTTATAGCCGAATGGTCGCTCGCCGTGCTCGGAATAACGGGCAACGCAATAGCTATGAACAACAAAATCATAAAGGGCATTTCAATGGCTTTTTACGTTATAATGGGTTGGCTCATACTCGTTGCGTTTCAGCCGCTCATGCAAAATATTCCGTTTGCAAGCTTTTTGCTCCTTCTGCTCGGCGGAATTGCCTATACGTTCGGCATAATCTTTTACGCGCTCGGCAAAAAGGTAAAATATTTCCACTCCGTATGGCATCTTTTCGATATCGCAGGCACGGTATTGCAGTTTATAAGCATACTATTGCTGTTGGTATAACCCTTATTGACAATTCCCCTCATTTTTGCTATAATAATAAAAAAGGGGCGAATATGAACTTTTTGAACTTTGTCCGCACTATGGACGTTTTGCGCACCCGCTCGCAAAGAATAAAACAAGACGAGGAAAAGAGAAAAAGAAGCTTTAGCTTTGCAATGATGAGTATGATTTGCGCTCTTATTGCGGTAGGTCTTGCGGCGGGCGGCGGTTTTCTGCTTTCCGCCGTTACCGAAAACGTTGTTCTTACAATTCTTTTCATAGGTTTTGCGGCAGTAATTCTTATAGGTGCTTTCGTCGCGCTTTTCTGGTCGCTTGTCGGGCTTGTATTTCAGCTGAAAATGAATAAATCCGCATGGAGCTGGATTGCACTCGCGCTGTTTATCGCCTCGGTCGCGGGGTCGGTAATAATAGAAATATACTTCGTCGGCGGATTTATCGGTTAATTCAATATAATTTTTAAAACGCGCTCCCATGTGCGATTTTTTCAATATGTTGAGTTTTTATAAAAAAATTCTATAAATATTTATTGTTATTTCTGTTGACAAAAAAATATGCGGCTGTTTTAATG
>CAMWMZ010000061.1 GCA_947175485.1 uncultured Clostridia bacterium | reverse complement strand
TAATGATACGGCGACGTCCGAGATCTACACGAGCATTATCGTCGGCATCGTCAGATGTGTATATGATACTGGTTATAATGTTTAGGATAAAATAAAATATATATATCGGGGGAATTTATGTCGCCTAAATACAAAAGGGTGCTTATAAAGCTTTCCGGCGAAGCGCTTGCCGGCAAGTGCGGGCACGGGCTTGACGAAAGCGTTATTTCCGAAGTTGTGGAGCAGATTAAAGCTATTCACGATATGGGCGTGGAGATTGCGCTTGTTATCGGCGGAGGCAACTTCTGGCGCGGCAGGCAAGGCAAGCAGATGGACAGAACCACGGCGGACCATATGGGTATGCTCGCTACGGTTATGAATTCGCTTGCTATGATGGACGCTCTCGAACAAAAGGGCATTCCCACACGCGTACAAACCGCGCTCATTATGACTTCGGTTGCAGAACCCTACATTTTAAGAAAGGCTTTGCGCCACTTTGAAATGGGCAGGGTGGTTATTATGGCTTGCGGAACGGGCAATCCGTATTGCTCGACTGATACTGCGGCGGCGCAAAGGGCTTGCGAAATTCAGGCGGATTTGCTTTTAATGGCAAAGAATATAGACGGCATTTACGACTGCGACCCCAAACTCAACCCCAAAGCAAAAAAATACGAACACATTAAATATATAGACATAATAAACAACGGCATTAAGGCAATGGATACAACCGCCGCAACAATGTGTATGGAAAACGACATACCCGTGCTTGCGTTCGGGCTTGACGAAAAAAATTCCATAATAAAGGCCGTATGCGGCGAGCATATCGGCACGCTTATAGACAATAAATAACGGAGAAGCATTATGATTGACAATGAACAGGTAGAAGAAATACTCTTGGTTTTGGACGACAAGCTTTCCAAAACGGTAAGCGTTTTAAAGGAAGAATACGCGGCTGTCCGCGCGGGCAGAGCCAACCCCCATATACTCGATAAAATCATGGTGGATTATTACGGCGCGCCTACCCCTGTAACGCAGACTTCCAATATCTCCGTGCAGGAGGGCAGATGCCTTGTTATCGCGCCTTGGGACGTTTCCCTTTTGAAAGGCATAGAAAAGGCTATACAGCAATCCAATATAGGCATTACTCCGACCAACGATGGTAAGGTTATCCGCCTTGCGTTCCCCCAGCTTACGGAAGAAAGAAGAAAAGAGCTTTCAAAGCAGGTGCGCAAAATGGGCGAGGATGCAAAGGTTGCGGAGCGCAATATCCGCCGCGACGCGTTGGAACAGCTTAAAAAACTCAAAAACGATAAACTTCTTTCTGAGGACGAATATGCCGCTTGCGAAAAGGACGTTGAAAAATACGTATCCGACGCTGTTGCGGAAGTAGACGCGGCTGTATCCGCCAAAGAAAAGGAGATAATGACCGTTTAATAATGGAAAGCAATCCGAAAATTCCCTCGCACGTTGGGCTTATAATGGACGGCAACGGAAGGTGGGCTAAAAAGCGGCTTATGCCGCGTTCGTTCGGGCATAAAGCCGGAATGAACGCAATGATTGAGCTTGCCGACGCGGCCGCCGATATGGGGATAAAATATCTTACGGTTTATACGCTTTCAACCGAAAACTTCGCCCGTCCGGCGGAGGAGCTCGAAGGGCTTTTCAATCTTATCCGCGGATATTTTACCGGCAACGTGAAAAAACTGTATAAAAGGGGCGCGGCGGTAAAGATAATCGGCGATTTGTCCGTTTTACCCCCAGACGTGCAAGCTCTTTTGAAAGAGGGCGAAAACGGTTCGCCCGATGATGCGTCTTTTACTTTGATTTTTGCAATAAACTACGGCGCGCGCGCAGAAATTCTCCGTGCGGTAAACGGCGCGGCGGCAAGCGGAAAAGAAATAAGCGCCGAACAGTTTGAAAGGCTATTATACACAAGCGGAGTTCCCGACCCCGATTTGATAATAAGAACGGGCGGGGAAAAGCGGCTTTCTAACTTTTTAATGTATCAGGCGGCTTACGCAGAACTCTATTTCACCGACGTGCTTTTTCCGGATTTCGATAAAAAGGAATTCAAAAAGGCGGTTGAAGATTATTCCCGTCGGGAAAGACGGTTCGGCAAACTGTGATATAAATAAATTTTAAGGATATAAAAATTTTGGAAGAGCAGGTTCAGGAGGCGGCGCAAACGCCTCAAAACGAAAAAAAGAAACTAACTTCAGTTCAGAAAAGAACGATAACATCCATTTGTTACGTTATAATATGGGTTGCAATGTGCGCGCTCAAATGGTGCGTGCCGCAAGGCAGTGTGGCAGGGGGCTGGGGCTCTATCGGGTTCGATCTGGTTTTCTGCGCGGTTGCGGTTATCGGCGCGTTTGAATTTCTGCGCGCGATAGACCGTTCCGAAAGCGGAGCAAACTGTAAGATATCCGTTCCCCAGCGTACGTTCACGATAGCGTATTGCGCCGTGGCTGTTCCGTTGTACGCCATTATGGAGATGATTCCCCAGACCAACGGAACGGGCTTCCTTGCAATTGCGTGCGCGTTTGCGGTTTACTTTATGTTCCTTGCCGCGCTTTCGGTTTTCGACCACGGCAAAAGCACGGTTAAGGGCACTATATACTGCGCTTTCTGTATGCTTTATTGCGGCGTTCTGCCCACAATGCTTTCTTCTATAAATCACTTGCAGAGCAATTCCATGGCGGCAATCATATTCGTGTTCGTCGTGGCGGCTCTCACCGATACGGGCGCGTATGCGGTCGGCAGCCTGTTGAAAAGGTATATCCCCTATAAGCTTGCGCCCAAGCTTTCCCCGAATAAAACGGTTGTCGGCGCAATCGGCGGATTGATAGGCGGAATTTTGGGCGCGGTATTGACGTATTATATTATGTACGTCTGCGGCGGCATCGACGGACAGATTATCGTATGGGGAATGAACGGCGTAACCTTGCAGTTTAAAAACGCGGCGTTCGGCATGTTCTCGTTCGTGTTCGGCGGCTTGTTCACCGCCGTCGCGTGCCAGATAGGCGACCTTTTCGAAAGCGCGATTAAGCGCGAATGCGGAATAAAGGATATGGGCAACTGTCTCCCCGGTCACGGCGGAATTCTGGATAGATTTGACAGTATGCTTTACAGCGGCGTGGTCGTTCTGTTCTATTTCGCGACAATCGTATAAAATAAATTTCAAACCGCCGCTTTTAAAGCGGCGGTTTTTGTCATTAAATAAAAATTATCGGGTATAATATTTATGAAAAAGATTGCTTTAATCGGTTCAACAGGGTCAATCGGCGTGCAGGTTTTAAACGCGGTGCGCCGCCACCCCAACAGCTTTAAAATCGTAGCGCTTGCCGCGGACAATAATTCCAAAAATTTCCAAAGGCAGGTAAAAGAATTTTCGCCCGTTATTTCCGCGGCTGCGTCGGAAAATAAATCGGCGGCAATAAAATGCGCCGAATGTGCGGAAGCGGATATCGTGTTCAACGCGGTAAGCGGTTTTGCGGGGCTCGAATATAGCCTTAAAGCTATTAACGCAGGGAAAAATCTTGCTCTTGCAAATAAAGAAACTTTGGTTTGCGGAGGCGAGCTTGTAACAAGGCTTGCGGCGGCGAAAGGCGTTGAGATAATTCCGGTAGACAGTGAACATTCCGCCATATGGCAATGCCTCGGATACGACAGAAAAGCGTCTTTCAAAAAGCTTATAATCACGGCGAGCGGCGGTGCTTTCCGCGGATACACTCCCGAACAGCTTGAAAAGGTTACCCCCGCGCAGGCTTTAAACCACCCTACGTGGAAAATGGGTAAAAAAATAACCGTAGACAGCGCAACCCTTATGAACAAGGGCTACGAGGTAATCGAAGCGCACGAGCTTTACAACGCGCCTTATTCAAAAATAGAAACGGTTATTCAGCCTACGAGCATTGTTCATTCTCTTGTGGAATTTGCCGACGGAGCCGTTATGGCGCAGATGGGCGCGCCCGATATGGAAGTTCCCGTTCAGCTCGCGCTCACCTATCCCAAAAGAATGACGACCGCGGTTAAGCCTTTAAGCTTTAAAGCCGCTTTATCCCTTGAATTTATCCCCATGAAGAAAAAGGAATATCCGCTCTTCGACCTTGCTGTCGAATGCGGCAAGGAGGGCGGCACTCTGCCCTGCGCGCTGAACGCCGCAGACGAGGTTGCGGTCAAAGCTTTTCTTGACGGAAAAATCAAATTCACCGACATATATACCGCGGTTTCGCAGGTTATGTCAACAACTGCGCGCGACGAAATCGTTTCATATAAACAGCTCGTTGAGGTTGACCGTGCCGCGCGTTGGAAGGCGCAGAAATTAATATATAAACTCTCAAAATAATCCGCGCTTACGCCGCGGGAAAAGGACTAAATGAACTTACTTTCGGTTTCTTCGGTAATGGCTACAATCGGTTCTGTAGCGCTTGCAATACTAATATTGCTCGTTATGATAACCGTGCATGAATTCGGACATTACCTCGCGGGAAAAGCGTTAAAATTCAAAATAAACGAATTCGCAATAGGTTTCGGGCCAAGGCTGTTCAAACGCACCTCCAAAAAGAACGGAGAAGTTTTTTCGGTTAGGCTTTTACCCCTCGGCGGATTTTGCGCGTTTGAAGACGAAGACGGAACGGAAGAAAACGAAAGCGACGAGGCTTTCACCAAAAAAGCTCCGTGGAAGCGCATAATCGTGCTCGTGGCGGGGCCTTTGATGAATTATATTCTCGCGCTGTTCCTAATAATAATTTCCATGTTTTCTTTCGGGCAAATGGTTTTCAGCGTGGGCAGTATTTCACCTTACGAGGGCGCAGACCCCCAGATATACGCCGAATACAGCTTGCAGGAAGACGATACAATACTTAAGGTAAACGGAAAAACCGTATATTTAATCACTGATATGATGTCTGCCTTAAAGGGCAAAACCGCGGGCGAAAACGTGCCCGTGCTTGTCAGCCGCGGCGGAGAAGAAGTAGTGCAGGAGGTAAAACTGCGCGCAGACTGCAATTTTGAAAGCTCCGCTGATACAAGCAAAATATGGCGCGCGCTCGGCGCGGGGACGGTTGTTAAAGACGGCGTAAAGTATTGGGACGTACAGGCGGAAAATTACCGTTTCGGATTTTTTGAAACGCTCGGCAATTCTTTCGTTTATTCCTTTAAAATAGCGGGAACTATTTTTAAGGTTTTAGGGGAGCTGTTAACGGGCAATATCGGTTTGGATTCTATGGGCGGACCCGTTACTACGATAAAGCTGACTTCCCAGCTCGCAACGCAAAGCGTACAGTCTTTTTTGGAAATTGCAGCGTATATAGGGGTCAATCTTGCGGTTTTCAACCTCTTGCCAATACCCGCGCTCGACGGAAGCAAGGTTATTTTCTGCCTGATAGAATGGGTTTTCAAAAAGCCCGTGCCAAGAAAAATAGAAGCGGTTATACATTCGGTCGGGTTTATTCTGATTCTTGTTTTTGCCGTCCTTGTCGATATTCTTCAATTCGTGCATTGTTAGCGGCGTATCCGGAAAATTTCAAAATAAAAAACCGCCCGAAGGCTTCAAAGCCTTCGGGCGGTAATTTTTTAAGATTATTCCGCGGATTGCGTTTCTTCCGCGGCAACAGCTTCCGCTTTGGGTTTTATAAGTGCCGAAGTCTGTATGCGTTTAATTTGCGCCAAAAACGGTTTAACGGAAAGTATTACCGCGCCGACTGCAATCGTAACCGCAATATCGGGGAATACGAACGCATTGTAGCCCAAGGAATATATCCAAACGTTGTCAAGAGTGGAATACTCGGAGAACGCAAACACGCCCGAAAGCACGTGCGCGGCAAAACGCAAAACCGAAGCAACGATTGCGCCCAGAGCAAATTGAACCTGAGGAAGCTTTTCAAGCTTTTGTGTTTTTGCAAACAGCCCCGCAAGTCCGATACCCGCAAAAGCAACGGGATAATCCAAAAGAAACTGCGCAGGGTGTATAAGCCAGGGATTTTGTACTGCTTGCAACACTCCGTAAACAGCGCCCGCCATAACGCCCTTTCTCAAACCGAACATATACGCATAAAGCATAAGGGGCAACAAAGAAGCAAGCGTAAGAGAACCGCCCTGCGGCATAGACCAAAGCTTTATGTAAGAGAGGGCGAAGCTGCTTGCAATGCAAACCGCCGCATACGAAATGGATTTCGAATCGAATTCACGCTTTTCCTTTCTGCCGAAGAAAAACGCGCACAGCCCGATTGCAAGAATAAGTACGGCGGCGCTCACATATAAAACTGCGTTTTCCGTAACGGTTATCGTTGCGCCGTTGTTTTCTTCCGCCGAACCGTTTGCATAATAAACGGCAAGGCAAACAAGCAATGCGATAAGCGCCGCGCCGAAAGCCGCGCCCGCGGTTATAAGCGTTATTTTGAAAGTCTTTTTTGAAAACAAGCTCGCAATATAAGCCGCCGCTATACCCAAAACGGTTACGCAACCCAGAATTATTGCGGGGATAAGCTCGTAACAAAGCAAATCGTTGTATTCTGCGTAGCCCTTTTCCGCAATTTTTGCAAAATCGAGCGCGAGCATCGCAACAATTACCGTGATGATAAATCCGCCCGCAATCGCCGCCGCGGCTTTCAAAAATCCGGATAATGCTTCCGGTTTTTTGAATTTCACAAAAACGCCTACGCCTATAAGTGCAACGATTAATGCAAGCGCGGAAAACAAAAATACCTGTGTAAGAAAGTCCGTTGCATATTCCGTCCAGACTTCTTCATAAAGGTAGTATTTTGTTCCGTCGATTTTCAAGCGGTCGAAGTACGCGCCCGAAAGGTGTGAAAGAAACATAAAAACTCCTTCTACCGCCGCAGTACGGCTTAAGCCGTAAAAATAAAACGTCCCCACCAAAAAAAGAGGGAACGCCGAAAATTCTCTTTGTCTTATCGCTCAACCATTACGTTGCCGATTCAAAGGGTATAATCTCAGCCCGCATAAAGATTTGCGGACACCCCCGACGGTATTTAATTATTATGGTAAAATTATATCCCGTTTTTAATGCAAAGTCAAATATTTTGCGCTATAATAGGGGCGAGGTAAGTTTATGGGTTATAATTTTTTTGCATATATGGACAGAATGAAATACATAAAGCGCTGGCAGCTTATGCGCTCCGTCCGTGAAGAAAACATAATGGAACACTCTCAGCAGGTTGCTATGTTCGCGCACGCGCTTGCCGTAATTAATAATAAAATATACGGCGGAACGGCAGACGCTTCAAAAGCCGTGCTTTACGCAGTGTATCACGAGTGCAGCGAAGTAATGACGGGTGATTTGCCTACCCCGATAAAATATTTCAATAATTCTATTCAGGGCGCATACAAACAGCTTGAAGAGCGCGCAGAAGATAAGCTGCTTAACGCCCTGCCTGAAGAGCTGAAAGGTGAATTCGGAATTTCGTTAAAGGCAGATAAGCAAAGCTACGAATACAAGCTGATGAAAGCGGCAGACAGGCTTGCCGCATACGTTAAATGCCTTGAAGAAATCCGTTGCGGCAACGCGGAGTTCAAAAAGGCGGAAAAGAGCATTAAAAACGATTTGCACTCCCGCAATCTGCCGGAAGTAGAATACTTTTTTGAAAATTTCATTCCCGCCTTTTCATTGACCTTAGACGAGCTTGAAGGCTTTTGATTTAACCTTGATAAAACATTAAAACCCCGCCCGCGGAAAATCCGCGGGCGGGGTTAATTATTTTCCAAAATTAAAAACAGTAAAATATAAAAAAAAAACCCTTCCCAACAAAAAGATAGTGTATAATTAGGATG
>CAMWMZ010000060.1 GCA_947175485.1 uncultured Clostridia bacterium | reverse complement strand
GTAAAAGTGCGGCGGCAAACTTTTTTTATAAAAAACTTGCAAACAAGTCCTCACGTATGGTATAATTTTTATGCCAAACAACAACCTATATACGGAGAAGCGTCTCCGCTTTTCAATGCAACTATCGGCATAGTTGTACCTTTTTCCTGTACAAAAAGTTGTATTGAAAATATAGGGAATTTAGTTGTTTGGCGATTACTAAGGGTACTCTATTGCGGGCAATCCTTGGTGATTGCCCTTATTTTTTTGCCCGCAAATATTTTCGGAGGATTAAAAATGAACAAATGCACTCAATGCGGGGCAGAATTTGAAGGGAAATTCTGCCCTGAATGCGGAACAAAGACGCAAGAAGAAACTAAAATCTGCCCTAAATGCAAAACTCAAAACAGCTTTAAGGCTAAATTTTGCCCGAACTGCGGACAAGCTTTCGAAGAAAAAAAGCTCCTTACGGAACCTGTAAAACCAACAAAGGTTGATAAGCCTAAAAAAGAAAACTACAACGACAAAAAGCAATACAAACAACATTTAAAAGCTTACAACAATTATAAAATGCAGGCTTGCGCTTACAAACACGATAAGCGAAGATATGATAAAGGCAAAGACGGTTCTACCCCCGCCGCCGTCGTTTGGCTGGATGTGAACAAGCTTTGGCTAAGCATTGCCGTGCTTGCGCTTGTTGCGGTCATTGTTATTTCTTGCGTGATTTCTTCCGCGCTCTCTAATATTTTCCGTATTGGAAAGGTTTCCCGAATCGAGCTCGGCTTTACACAGGAGCAGGTGAGAAAAATTTTGGGAGAGCCCTATTCGGACGAGAACAGCAAGGATTTTCAATGGGTTTATTTTGACGATACGTATATGAGCGTTATCGATAAATTAAACAAAAATAGCGAAGCACAGGAAAAGGCGATACTTTCTGACAACGAAAGTAAGCTTATGAGCCTTTTAAAAGAGGAAGAACAGCTTTTAAAAGAGCTTGAAAGCCTTGAATTCAAATACATAGAAGTAAACTTCACAATTAAATCTGGAGCAAATAACGAAAAGACATATATCGTTTCCAACGTGTTTTTCGACCCGAAACATTCCGCAGACGAAACGAAAACGGATTTTAAGAAAGAGCTTAAAAGCGTTAAGCTTTCATCGGACGAGATAAATTATTACATTGACAACACGCTTGAAGATAAGACGGTTATTTTAAAAGACAGTAACGGAACCGCCTCCTACACTGCAGAATTTAAAGACGGAAGCTGGTTGCGCTCAGGGCTTTATAATGAAAAAACCGAACTGAACGGAGAAAGCGCAACTATTTCATGGACTGATAAATATTCCGATTACTCTTTAACAGGCAAAGCCGTTAAAATCGGAGAAGTAACTGCGAACGGCGTTTGGAAGGCGGTCAAAACAGGCTCAGCCTTAATTGACGATAAAATAGAGCCGCATAACACAAGCGTTATAAGCCTTACCATTCCTTCTTCCGTTACGGAAATAGGCGAATACGGTTTTTCCGCGTTTACTAATCTAAAAAGCATAACTTTCCACGATAATATAACTAAAATAGGCAAATATGCTTTTGGGGGTTGTGAAAGTCTTGAAGCTTTAAAATTACCTGAAAATCTTGAAGAAATCGGCGAAAACGCGTTTTCGCATTGCTCCGCGGTGAAAGCCGTAGTTATCCCGGATAGCGTTGAAGAACTCGGCAATTATGCTTTCAATTACTGCACAGCTTTGGAAGAAATTACGTTAGGAGCAAATACCCATATCTCTAATAGCTTGGGGGAAATATTCAGCGGGTGCAACAACTTAACCGCATTAAACGTTTCCGAAAACAACAAACAATTCAGAAGCGAAAACAACTGCATAATTCGGAATTATGGTTCAGATATTGACGAATATCTTGCATTAGGTTGCAAAACCAGCGTTATTCCAAACAGCGTAACAATAATTTCACCCTATGCTTTTTATAATTGTAAAGGCATTACCCAAATTACTTTACCCGACAGCGTGACGAAAATCCGCAGCAATGCATTCAGCGGAAGCGGGATAACGGGAATTAATCTTGCAAATATTGTCGAACTGGGTTCAAGCGCTTTCGAGTATTGCGAAAATTTAAAAACTTTAACGATTCCTGCGGCAATTGAAGAAATACCAAATTATCTTTGCAACGGCTGCACCTCTTTGGAAAAGGTTACTATTGAAAGCGGCATTGCTAAAATAGGACACGCAGCGTTCAATGGCTGTGATAAACTCAATACGGTTAACATACCCGCAAGCGTAGTTTATTTTGATAATCTAGTATTCGGATATTGCAAAAATCTCAAAAACATAAATTTCGGCGGAACAAAAGCGCAATGGAACGCTATTGAAATAGGCGGAAGCTTCAACTCTGAAGATTGGAAATGGAATTACAATACGGGTAACTACAAAATAATCTGCACCGACGGAGAGATTAAGAAGTAAAATTTTCACCAAACTGTCACCAAAAAAGGACGCATTATGCGTCCTTTTTTGCACTTTTTTATTTTAAGCCGCTTCCGCGGTTTGTACTTCTTCTCGCTTTTCCGAACGCTTTTCAACGTAATCCTTTACAAAGGATTCGGCGTTCATTCCTATCACGATGCCGGCAATTTCCAACAGCACCAAACCGATTATGTAACCTGCGATTTCGTTAAGTATCAACGTCACAATCAAGACGAGCGCGAACCACAACAGACAGATAATTATGTTTGTCAAAATCAAAAGCCCGAGATTTTTCAACGTGACTATTTCTTTGAATTTTACTTTGCCCGCCGCGTGCACGGCGTAGGCTTCAAGAAGCGACATTCCGCCAAGAGATAAAAACGAAATCAAAGAAGAAAATACGATACTCGGAACCCACAGCGCGGTAAGCCAGACATTCAAGATAAACAACAAAACTACCGCCGTGCAGTCCGCCAAGGTTACAAGCAAAAATTTCCACAGCGCACGTTTTGCTATTGTCCGCCTTATAAGAAATTTTACGAGGAAATATCCCGCCACTGCCGAAGCAACTGCGCAAAGAGCAATTATAATAACGCCCGCGGCAATTTGCGCAACGGCAACATTGACCGCGTCGTTTATCTGTTGTGCGTAGATTGTGTAATCGCCGCCGAAAAGCGAGTTTATGCTTTTATGCAACGTAAGCTCGAGCCATTCGCGGGAGAGCATAGTTTCAAGCGCGCCGGAAGCGTTATTGCCCCAGTCAAGCTCCGTAATGCAAATCCAAAGCCTTTCGAAAAGCTTATCAGGCTCTATACTTATTTCCGTAATTACCCTGTTTATCTCTTCCGCCATGCCGTTAAAAGCCGACGCGGCAATAGGGATAAAAACGGAAAAGCCGATTATAATTCCGAGAAACAGTGTGCCGAGCGGAGTAAAGAAATATTTAAGACAGACAAAATAATTTTTTATTCCGCGTTTAATCATAAGTGACGGGCTACCTTGTTGTTAAAGTATGTTGATTTATTCTTACGGTGCAAGCACAGGATAAATCGAAAAAAACAAATCCGACGGAACCATTGACATTTTGCTTTCAGCTACCCGAAAGCAATAAACGCCTTTATCAGTTTCGATTGAAAATTGTGCGGTTATGGTATCTCCGACCACGTTGCAAACAGCCAAACGCGCAACCTTTTTAACCAAAAGGCTCCGTTAACGCTTGCGGCGGGCGTATAATGTTCGCCCTCTTTTAAAAACGTATTAAAAGCGATATCCGCAAGATTGTTTTTTAATGCTATAACTTATCTTCTTTTGCGCTTTTACCAAAACATATTCTGTTTTTTATCAGCTTACTTTTTGGGGACGATTTTTTCTTTTCCGCCCATATAGAGACGGAGAACGGGCGGAATATAAACAGAACCGTCCGCCTGCAAATGGTTTTCAAGGAAAGCAATTAACATTCTGGGAGGCGCGACGACCGTATTATTGAGCGTGTGGACGAATTCGTTTTTACCGTTAGCCGCCTTATACCTTATACCCAAGCGCCTTGCCTGAGCGTCTGTGAGGTTTGAACAGCTGCCTACTTCGAAATACTTTTTCTGGCGGGGGCTCCACGCTTCTATATCGCAGCTCTTATATTTCAAATCAGCCAAATCGCCCGAACAGCATATAAGCTGGCGAACGGGGATTTCCATTGAAACGAAAAGTTCAACCGTGTAATTCCAGAGCTTTTCATACCAGTAATCGCTTTCTTCGGGCTTGCAGAGAACAATCATTTCCTGCTTTTCAAACTGGTGAATACGGTATATTCCCCTTTCCTCCAAGCCGTGCGCGCCCTTTTCCTTTCTGAAACAGGGCGAATATGAGGTGAGCGTTTGGGGAAGGCTGTTTTCGGGAAGTATAGTTCCCATAAATCTGCCTATCATAGAGTGTTCGGAAGTGCCTATCAAGTACAAATCCTCGCCCTCTATTTTATACATCATACCGTCCATTTCTTCAAAAGACATAACTCCTGATACGACGTCGCTTCTAATCATATAAGGCGGTATGCAATAAGTGAAGCCTTTATCAATCATAAAATCGCGGGCATAAGATAAAACCGCGGAATGAAGCCGCGCGATATCGCCCGTAAGATAGTAAAATCCGTTTCCGCTGGTGCGCCTTGCGCTATCCAAATCGATACCGTTAAGACTTTCCAGAATATCGAGGTGATAGGGAACCTCAAAGGGCTTTTCCGAATGGTTTAAAAACTTTTTGCCCTCCACGTTCTGACTGTCGTCTTTGCCGAGGGGAACGTCGTTTGCAATTATATTGGGTATCGCCATCATAGCGGATTTGAGCTTTGCCTCTATTTCCGCGGTCTGCGTTTCTATAACCGCGATGCGCTCGTTATTGGCTTTGGAGGTTGCTTTTGCCGCTTCCGCCTCCGCTTTTTTGCCCTCTTTCATAAGCGCGCCTATCTGCTTGGCAAGCACGTTGCGCTGTGCGCGGAGGTTATCCCCCTCCTGCTGAAGCTCGCGCTTTTGCTTGTCGAGCGTGATTACCTCGTCTACAAGCGGGAGTTTTTTATCCTGAAATTTCTTTTTAATGTTCTCTTTTACAAGTTCGGGATTTTCACGGATAAGATTGATATCTAACATATTTCGCCTCGGAAAATGGAATAAAACAATTATACTTAAAATAACTTCCAAATGCAAATAAATAGCTTTCTTTTTCTTGAAAATACGTTAAAAATATGATATGATTATAATGAATAATTATTTTCGGTTGTATTATGAGCAAAATCATTTTTAAAGTAAATAAAAAGCCCGAAGAAGAAACCGTTAAGGTTGAGGAAGCGCCCAAAGAAGAGGTTGCCGTAAGCTCCGTGCAAGACGCCGTTGCCGAACCCGTGCAAATAGCGCTTTTCCCGCAAGACGAGGAAAGACCGCGTACGGAAACGGAAGCTTCGGATAATGCGCAACAGCCTTTTGATAAAGAAAAGCTTATAAAATACTTTAAAGCCCACCCCAAAAAAGCGGTGAGCTCGAAGGTTGAAAGGTTTTCCCCCAAGCTTAACAAGGGGCTTACGAGCGCACAGGTTGAAACGAGGTTCAAGCAATTTCTTTTCAACGATACCAACAAGAAATACTCCCGCTCGTACGCGAGTATTTTTATCGGCAATATCTGCACGTTTTTCAACCTTTTGTGCCTTTTTGCGGCTATCGCATTGCTTGTTGCCAACACACAGGGGATTTCAAACTATCTGGTTATTTTTATAACCACGGCAAATATCGTTATAGGCATCATTCAGGAAATACGTTCAAAGCTTTCTATCGACAAGCTTTCTATCCTTGCGACGAATACGATTAAAGTCGTACGCGACGGAGAAACGATAGAAATACCCATTCAGGAAATAGTTTTGGACGACGTTATTATTCTTGATTTGGGCAGCCAGGTGCCTGCGGACGTTATACTTGCAGAAGGCTCTGTTGAAGTTAACGAAAGCCTTTTAACCGGCGAATCGGTGGCGATAAAAAAACAAGTCGGCGATTTGCTTTATGCGGGCAGCTTTATTGCGAGCGGAAACGGAAAATTCCGCGTTGAAAAGGTAGGCAAAGAAACTTATCTTGAAAAGCTGACTTCAAAAGCGAAGAAATATAAGCGCCCCAATTCCGAGCTTATGAATTCCACAAAGCTCATTATAAAGATTGTATCACTGCTTATAATCCCCATTGCGATAGGCACATTCTTCACTACTCTGCACAACATCAATCCTGCGGACGAGGCTTATCAGAAGGTTGTTGCGGGAGTGCTTTCAAAAGACGTGAGTTACGCCATACAGCGAACGTGCACGGTTGTTATAGGCATGATACCTTCGGGCATGTTGCTTTTGACGAGTATCGCGCTTGCCGTGGGAATTATGCGGCTTGCGAAATCGCAGACGCTTGTGCAGGATATGTATTCTTTGGAAATGCTTGCCCGCGTAAACGTTTTATGCCTTGACAAGACCGGAACGATTACCGACGGCAGAATGCGTGTTAACGACACCGTTATTCTGAACACCGTGGGCGATATGGCTTTAAACGACATAATGGGCAGTATTCTGCGCGAGCTGGACGGAAACAACCAGACCTCCATTGCGCTTTACAACCACTTCGGATACAACGATAAATATTCCGCGACGGCGAAAATTCCGTTTTCTTCAAAGAGAAAGCTTTCCGCCGTTACGTTCGACGAGGGCGGAACGTTTGCAATGGGCGCGCCCGAGTTCGTATTGAAGCCTTACCCTGCGAAGGTTGAAAAGATAGTTAAGCAATATGCGCAGATGGGCTTGCGGGTTATTGTGCTTGCCCACTCCCCCGCCCCTATCGTGGGTGAAAAGCTGCCTGCGGTTATGAAGCCGCTTGCGATAATTTCCATTGCCGACAATGTGCGCGAGGACGCGGTTGAAACCATTAAATGGTTTAAGGAAAACGACGTAAACGTTAAAGTAATTTCGGGCGACAACCCCATAACCGTTTCTGAGGTGGCTAAGCGCGCGGGAATTGCTAACGCGGATAAATTTATTTCGCTTGACGGGCTGAACGACAAGGAAGTTGAAAACGTAGCGAACAAGTATACGGTTTTCGGCAGAGTTTCCCCCGAGCAGAAAGCCGTTTTAGTGCGTTCGATTAAGGCGCAGGGCAACACCGTTGCGATGACGGGCGACGGCGTAAACGATATACTTGCGCTCAAAGAAGCGGATTGCGCTATTTCCGTTGCTTCGGGCAGCGAGGCGGCGAGAAACGTATCACACCTTGTTCTTATGGACAACAACTTCAACTCGATGCCGAAGGTAGTTGCCGAGGGCAGGCGCGTTATAAACAACATTAAAAACTCGTCTTCGCTTTATTTAATGAAAACGTTGTTTACGGCTATCCTTGCTTTCCTTTGCATATGTATGGGCAAACCTTATTTATTTATGCCGCAGAATATGCTGTTGCTGGAAACTGCGATTATAGCGGTGCCTTCCTTCTTTATATCGTTGCAACCCAACAAGGAACGCGTACAGGGCAAATTTATAGCCCACGTTATGAGCGGAGCCTTTTCGGGCGCGCTATTGATGATTGCGTGTACTATGGCAATGTATCTTACCAACGTTATTCAACCGGAAGAATTCGGCACCCATTACCTTGCTATGTGTATGATTGCAATGACCTTTTCGGGCTTTGTTATGGTATTCAGAATATGCCAGCCGTTCAACGTGTTCCGTGCGACGCTGTGCCTTGCTGTTATGGGGCTTTGCATAATGTGTTACACAATACCGTTTATTACCGAAAATCTGCTGTATAAGGGCTGGATGGATTTGCTTGACGGCTTCGACTATGCGAAGATACTTACCATTGTGGTTGTTATAGAGGCGGCGTTCCCCGTATCGAGCTGGCTGATTGAGCTTATGCATATACTTATGCC
>CAMWMZ010000059.1 GCA_947175485.1 uncultured Clostridia bacterium | reverse complement strand
ATCTTGTTTGCAAGGTTTTTGTTTACGACGATACAGTAGTTACATATCTGATTTTCGGCAACGACAAGGAAATTAAAGAAATAAGCCTTGCCGATAACGACAAGGCTATTGCTGGTTTAACGACAAGGGTTCAACCTCTATCGTTACTGGTGCGGACGAAGGGACTTGAACCCCCACGGTTGCCCACAGGAACCTGAAACCTGCGCGTCTGCCAATTTCGCCACGTCCGCAAAACAATAAAAGTATATAAAAAAAATATTTTATTGTCAAGCCAAACCGTAAATAAATTTCTCTTTTTGAGTTTGTTACAATCTTTCTAAATGTTAAATATTTTAACAGATTTAAACTTTTATAATAAATTTTTTCATAGAGATTGCAATTTAATTGCCAATTTGATAAACTTTTATCGATTAAAAGATATCTAATTAATTCAAAACAATCTCACATAATATTTCAAAGGAGACAAATATGGATTTTAAGTTGGAATACGGAATTTGCGACGGCGTTGAAAGGCTGGAAAGCGAAATCGCTCGTGTTCGCAAGGCGCAGGAAAAGTACGCAACTTATACGCAAGATCAGGTTGATAAAATTTTTCTTGCTTGTGCAACGGCGGCGAATAAGGCGAGAATAGCGCTTGCAAAATTGGCTGTTGAAGAAACCGGTATGGGCGTTGCAGAGGATAAGGTCATAAAAAACCATTATGCCGCAGAGTACATTTATAACGCTTACAGAAATGTAAAAACCTGTGGCGTTATAGAAGAGGATAAAGCATACGGCACTGTAAAAATTGCCGAGCCGATAGGAGTTATCGGTGCTGTAATTCCTACTACAAATCCCACGTCAACAGCAATATTCAAAGCATTATTGTGTTTAAAAACGCGCAACGGATGTATTTTCAGTCCTCATCCCCGCGCAAAGAACTCTACAATTGCTGCGGCAAAAGTTATTTATGAAGCGGCGGTAGAGGCGGGTGCGCCTGAGGGTATAATAAGTTGGATAGATGTGCCCAGTCTTGATATGACTAATCTTTTAATGAAGTCTGTCGATACTATTTTGGCAACCGGCGGCCCCGGAATGGTTAAAGCCGCGTACTCGAGCGGAAAACCCGCAATTGGCGTAGGCGCGGGAAATACTCCGGCGGTTATTGACGAAAGCGCAGATATCTTGCTTGCCGTAAACTCGATAATACACTCGAAAACTTTCGATAACGGTATGATTTGCGCCAGCGAACAATCAGTAATCGTTGCGGATAAAGTTTATAATAAGGTTAAAAAAGAGTTTGCTTTGCGCGGTTGTTATTTTCTTGAGGGCGAAGAACTTGATAAAGTAAGAAAGACGATAATAATTAACGGTTCGCTAAACGCTCGTATCGTAGGGCAGTCCGCTTATAAAATTGCAAAGCTTGCGGGGGTAGAAGTTCCGGAAAGCGCAAAAATTTTGATAGGAGAAGTTGAAAGTGTTGAGCTTTCTGAAGAGTTTGCTCATGAAAAGCTTTCTCCTGTACTCGCAATGTATAAAGCGAAAGATTTCTCCGATGCGCTTGATAAGGCGGAAAGGCTGATTGCGGACGGCGGTTACGGGCATACCTCGTCGCTTTATATTAATACGGTGACGGGTAAGGATAAAATTCTTGAGTTCGGAGAGAGAATGAAAACCTGCCGTATTCTCGTAAATACGCCTTCTTCACACGGCGGAATCGGCGATTTATACAACTTCAAGCTTGCACCTTCGCTCACGCTCGGTTGCGGCAGTTGGGGCGGTAACTCAGTTTCTGAGAACGTAGGTGTTAAACACCTTTTGAATATTAAAACCGTTGCGGAAAGGAGAGAAAACATGCTTTGGTTCAGAGCGCCTCAAAAAGTTTACACAAAACGCGGATGTTTGCCTGTAGCTCTTGACGAACTTAAAAACGTTATGGGGAAGAAAAAGGCTTTCGTGGTTACGGATAAATTCCTTTATGAAAACGGCTTTACAAAATGTATAACCGATAAGCTTGACCAAATGGGTATAGACCATAATATTTTCTTTGACGTAGCTCCGGATCCTACACTTGCGTGCGCTGTAGAGGGAACAAAGCAAATGGCGGCTTTCAAGCCCGATACGATTATCGCGCTCGGCGGCGGCAGTGCAATGGACGCGGCAAAAATTATGTGGGTAATGTACGAACACCCCGAAGTTGATTTCCTTGATATGGCTATGCGATTCGTGGATATCAGAAAAAGGATTTATACTTTCCCCAAAATGGGAGAAAAGGCGTATTTTATAGCTATTCCCACTTCAGCAGGAACCGGTTCGGAGGTAACTCCTTTCGCCGTAATAACAGATGAAAAGACGGGCGTAAAATATCCTCTTGCCGATTATGAGCTTCTGCCCAATATGGCGATTATCGATACGGATTTGCATATGTCCGCGCCTAAGGGGCTGACGGCAGCTTCCGGTATTGATGCGGTAACTCATGCGCTTGAAGCCTATGCTTCCGTAATGGCTACCGATTACACCGACGGGCTTGCCTTACAAGCGTTGAAAGTTATTTTCGAATATCTTCCCGCCGCATATGAAAACGGTCAGACGGATATCGTTGCAAGGGAGAAAATGGCAAACGCCGCAACTATGGCGGGTATGGCTTTTGCAAACGCTTTCCTTGGTGTTTGCCACTCAATGGCACACAAGCTCGGCGCGTTCCATCATTTGCCTCACGGCGTAGCTAACGCGCTCATGATTGATGAAGTTATCAAATTCAATTCTGCGGAAACTCCTGCAAAAATGGGTACTTTCAGCCAATATGCTTATCCCCACGCTCAGAGAAGATATGCCGAGGTTGCAGAAGCTTTGAATTTGGGCGGTAAAACGGACGCGGAGAAGGTTGCAAATCTTATTAAAGCAATTGATAAATTAAAGGCGCAGATAGGAATTAAAAAGACGATTAAGGATTACGGAATCGATGAAAAGAATTTCCTTGATCGCCTGGATGAAATGGTTGAACAAGCGTTCGACGATCAGTGCACCGGTGCAAACCCCAGATATCCGCTGTTTGAAGAAATCAAGCAGATGTATCTTAACGCTTACTACGGCAAATAAGGAGGAAATATGAACAACGCAAAATTAATCTTTTCCAGAGAAGATAAAAAAATTTACAAACAAGACGGAAAGCTTATAAAAGTATTCGAGGAAAACTATTCAAAAGCAAATATTTTGAACGAAGCTTTAAATCATGCAAGGGTAGAAGAAACCGATTTAAATGTTCCCAAATTGCAGGCAGTGCAGGTTGTCGACGGGAAATGGGCAATCGTTCTCGACTATATTGAAGGCGACACTTTGCAGGCGCTTATGGACGCTCACCCCGAAAAAGAGGAAGAGTATTTAAATCTTTTTGTCGATTTGCAAATGACCGTGCTTTCCAAAAAAGTGCCTTTGCTCAACAATTTGACGGATAAAATGCAAGGTAAGATTTCCGCCACAAATCTTGACGCTACTACGCGTTACGATTTGCATACACGTTTGGATTCTATGCACAAGCATAACCGCCTTTGCCACGGAGATTTTAACCCCACAAACGTCATAATAACCAAAGACGGCACGCCCTATATTATCGACTGGTCGCATGCAACTCAGGGCAATTCGTCTGCGGACGTTGCAAGAAGCTATCTTTTGTTCTATCTTGCAGGTAAAGAAGAACTCGGAGACAAATACTTAAAACTCTATTGCAAAAAGAGCGATACGGCTATACAATACGTTCAACGCTGGATTCCCATTGTGGCGGCATCGCGCCTTGTAAAGGCGCCCGCAACCGAAGTGGAGTTCCTCCGCAGATGGATAGACGTAGTTGATTATGAATAATTGCCAAAAGGCTTGCAAAACGCAAGCCTTTTTTCTTTGCAAAAGATAAAATATATTGTATAATTTTCTTATGAAAGATTTAATGTGTTTCACCGCTGTCGAGTTCGTTAACGATCCAAACGTAGTAGGGCAAACTTATTGGTATCTTTGCCCTTTTACAGATATAAAAGAGGGGACTGATGTTGTTGCCCCGCTTGGCAGAAGAAACGGTGAACAGGTCGGAGTTGTGAGAAAGGTAGAGTTTGCCGATGAATTTTCTGCGCCGTATCCCGTCGCGTATATAAAGAAAATTAAACGTGTTTTAGGCGAAACCGTGAAAAACTCCTCGTTCCGCATAGTAAAAAAACGTTCTTTAAATTCAACGGTAACGTTGATGGATATTTATGCTCCGCTTGTTGCAAGAAAGGCGGAAGCGGGGCAATTTATAATTTTGCGCGTCGGGGAAGACGGAGAAAGAATACCTTTGACTGTTGCAGGGTATAACCGCCGTGTAGGAACGGTAAGAATAATATTCCAGATAGTCGGCGGTACTACAATGCTGCTTAACGCAATGAACGCGGGCGACTGTCTTGCCGACTTTGTTGGACCTTTAGGTTGTGCAACGAATACGGACGGATTAAAGAAAGTTTGCATTATAGGCGGAGGAGTCGGTTGTGCAATTGCGTTGCCGATAGCGGAAAAACTTCATAAATCAGGTTGTGAGGTTCATACGATAATAGGGTTCCGCAATAAAGATTTGCTTATTTTGGAAGATGAATTTGCCGCCTGTTCGGATAAACTGACGGTTATGACCGACGACGGCAGTTATGGCAGTCGGGGATTGGTGACCGCACCTTTGAAAGAAGCGATTGAACAAGGCGAAAACTATGACGAGGTTATCGCAATAGGGCCGCTGATAATGATGAAATTCGTTGTCGCCGTTACAAAGCCTTACGGCGTAAAAACAACGGTATCAATGAATCCGATTATGATTGACGGAACAGGCATGTGCGGCGGATGCAGGCTTACGGTTGGAGGCAAAATAAAATTTGCATGCGTTGACGGTCCGGATTTTAACGGCTTTGAAGTTGACTTCGACGAGGCTATGGCGCGTTCGAACGCTTATGCAGAATTTGAAAGACGTTCACGTGAAGAAAATTGCAACCTTTTAAAAAAGGCGGTGGAATAATGGCAATAAACCCGAAAAAACATGAGATGCCCGTGCAAAATGCAAAAGAGCGGGCAAAAAACTTCAAAGAAGTAGCTTTAGGTTATACTGAAGCTCTTGCCGTTGCCGAAGCGAACCGCTGTTTAAATTGCAAATACAGCCCTTGCGTAAAAGGGTGTCCTGTAAACATTGCAATTCCCGATTTTATTACAAAAATCAAACAGAACGATTTTGAGGGTGCGTATGAAATTATTTCGCAAAGCTCGTCTTTACCTGCTGTGTGCGGAAGAGTTTGTCCTCAGGAAACGCAGTGTGAAAGTAAATGCACTCTCGGTGTAAAATTCGAGCCTGTTGCAATTGGCAGGCTGGAGAGGTTTGCGGCCGATTGGCATAACGCGCATTTTAAAGGAGAAGTAGTTTTACCTCAACAAAACGGACGTAAGGTTGCGGTTGTGGGGTCGGGTCCGTCCGGCTTGGCTTGCGCCGGAGATTTGGCAAAGGCGGGCTATAAGGTTACCGTTTTCGAAGCTTTGCACCTTGCGGGCGGCGTACTTGTTTACGGTATACCCGAATTCAGATTGCCTAAGGAAATAGTAAAAAAAGAGGTTGAAACACTTAAAAAATACGGCGTTGATATTCAAACAAACATTGTTATAGGAAAAACCTTTACCGTTGACGAGCTTTTTAAAGACGGCTATGAAGCGGTTTTTATAGGCTCCGGAGCAGGCTTGCCCAAATTTATGGGAATAAAAGGCGAAGGCTTAAAAGGTGTTTATTCTGCCAATGAGTTTTTGACCCGTGCAAATTTAATGAAAGCTTATCAAAGTAATGCACAAACTCCGATCATGCATGCTAAAAATGTAGCAGTGGTAGGCGGGGGCAACGTTGCTATGGACGCTGCGAGAACAGCTTTGAGATTGGGCGCCGAAAACGTTTACATAATATACCGCCGTTCTATGGAGGAACTTCCCGCCAGAAAAGAGGAAGTGGAGCACGCTATGGAAGAGGGCGTCAAGTTTGAAGTTTTGCGTAATCCAGTGGAAATCCTGGGTTACGATAATCCCGAAGATAATCACGATATTAAAAATGGTTTTGTTTGCGGGCTTAAAGTTATTAAATGTCAACTTGGCGAATCTGATGAAAAGGGCAGGCGCAAACCTGTAGAAATTGCAGGGAGCGAATATATTCTTGATATAGACTGCGTGATTATGTCTATAGGTACAAGCCCCAATCCTTTAATTAAAAATACTACAAAAGGATTAGAGGTTAACAGTCACGGCGGAATTATCGTAACAGACGGGGGTGCAAAAACTTCAAAAGAAGCAGTGTTTGCCGGCGGCGATGCCGTTACGGGCGCGGCAACGGTAATTCTTGCTATGGGCGCGGGAAAGACTGCGGCAAAAGAGATAGACGATTATTTACGTCAAAAAGTATAAAAAAGGTTAAATGGCAAAAACTGCCTTTATATGGTCATTATGGAAATTCAAACTGTATTCAATGAAGCGCGCGATATAAACGTTTATAATGAAGGCGTAAAAACTACCTATTCGTTAGGCGACGAAAATTATAAAAATATTCTTGATTGTTGGAATAAAACTATAGAAGATTCTCATCAGATGCCGGCATTAGGCGTAAGCATAAACAGCTACACCGTGGAAGAAATGAAGCATGGATTATGGGTGGAATTCTGCTTTGAAAGGCAAATCCAACGCTCGGAACTTCCGTTTGAAAAGCTACTGGTAAACGTAAATAAAGGCTTTTACGGATTTAACGTGGTGCGTTATACGGCACAAAGAGGATATGACGGCAGATGCTTTTATTTGGACTTAAACGGTAAAACAATGGATGATTTCTATGCGTTTTTGTCTGATTTGGGATAATTGCATAGTACTATGTAACGCATAGACCGCGTAAAACATAAAAAATTTATCAGAAAGATATAAAAATACAATATTTTTAATAGCCGATAAAACGCATTTTTTTGATTTGCTTATATCGATAATTTCGGAGAAAAATTAAAATGGTTGAATTTCGCCAAAAATTTAATGAAGACAAGGCGTATGCCGCAACCGGATATCAGGCTAAAAAAGTTATTCCCGTTATTTTAGTTTTAAGCGGATTACTTATTATTTTTGCTGTAATCGGTATGGTTTTCGGAGAGGATAAAGAAGACTTTTATTCTTCTCTTTTTATATTGATTATAGGAGTTTTATGTCCGGCGTTATTTTTTATATTATTGAAGATTGCTCAACGCTCTTTTAATAAATCAATGCGTATTATGAGTTCCGATACGGAAGAAGTTTATACGTTCGACGAAAATTGCTTTACAATAAACACAAAAAGAGGCGAAGTTTATAACGCAAACGTCAAATCGTCATATTCGCTTTTATATAAGGTTGTGGAAACACGTCTCAATTATTTTTTATACATATCCAGGGCGCAGACGCACGTTATAGATAAATCAAGCCTTACACAAGGAACTTTACTTGAATTGAATTCTTATTTTGCTTCAAAGCTGGGTGCTAAATTTAAATGTCAGAAATAAAAAAGCGGGTCGAAAGACCCGCTTTTGGTTTTTTATTATTTATTTGGAAATTGATTTTTTATAAGCCGAGATTGCTTTTGAAAGCTGGTCCGGGCAAGAGGTATTGTTTCTGCATTGAACGCCGCAGAGTAAATTTTCTATTTCGTCAATATCTTTGCCTTCCGCAAGGCGGGCAACTCCTTGTGTATTTCCGCGGCAACCGCCCATAAATGTTACGTTATGCAGTCTGTTATTTTCATCAACTTCAAAAGAAATTCTTTGTGAACATGTTCCGCTTGTTTGATATGTAAACATTTTTTCTCCTAATCGCAAAGATTTTCATATATTACCGAATAAACGTCGGCTGCTTTTTCTTCCCATTTTTTATAAATCGCTTTCGCTGTTTTTTTATCGGGTACAACGAATTTTAAATCGAGCACAGGTTGCACGGGTGCAAGAATTTTAAGCGCAACGGTAAAGGTTCCGTCTTTGTTTTGGTAATAGTCTGAACGGCATTCTTGTCTGTTTCTGTATCTCGCACTGTTCTTTTTTACAAACTGTGAAATTTCTTCCCTTACGCTTTTAGGTATGTTTATATAAAAGTTTGCAAGAGATTCTCTTCCGTCGGGAGTAATCGTGTAAAGGGTGTCGTCGTCCTCGCCGACTACGCATATAAAATTGTCGTCTTTGAGTTTGTGGATTACGTTCACGCAGTCCATATACCCCATCCAACTGTTAGAGGTGGAACACATATCGACTATGGTGCGTTCCGAAAGCGCGCTTTCCATTTTGTCAAATACAAAAAGGATTATTAATTTGTTGGTTGAGGTTTCGCCTGTGTTTAACATAATATCTACAAAATTAAAAAAGACTTGTTTTGAAAAAGTCTTATTTATTATACATAATAATTTAAATAAAATCAAGATATTTGAAAAAAATAATTTAATT
>CAMWMZ010000058.1 GCA_947175485.1 uncultured Clostridia bacterium | reverse complement strand
TTATAATGATTGTACGATAAACAGTAATTTTACGCATAAATTCGGGAAAAATATGAATAAAGTACAGCTGGAAAATTTAATTAAAAGAATGAACACTCCATTCGAGCCTGAAATTAGAGTTAGTTGGGAAACGGAATCATGGAAAGCAAAACGGGAAGCGGAAAAATTAAGCGATATTTCATTATTGCCTGTATTGGAACAGGTTATTGACGAACACCGCGGCGAAAGCAATGAAGAACGCGAAGTGCGTAGAGCCGCACGGTTTATATATGCAAAAATATTAAGTAATAATTTTGACGAAAATGGTTTTTTGTTTTTATTGAACGAACTTTTTACCGAAACCGATTATTGGACTATCAACAGTATATTAATAAGTATTTGGTTTTTGGACATTCCGCAAAATACTAATCTTTCACCGCTTTTGAACTTCGCCGAAAATGCGAACCGTGGAAATTTGCAAACGGTTCTAAATATTTTAAGCGAATATAAGAAAAAAGGGAATAAAGACGCGATTTCCGCTTATCCCGAATTATACAAAAAAGTTCTTGGTAAGTCCGTACCGCTGAAACAAGCCGTCATGGATATTTTGCAAAACCACAGTATCAAATCAAAGGCGGATTTAGATAAACAGACAGATGAAGATGGCGCGGCTTTGTACGAAGATTTGAAAGCCGGCATATTGGAAGAATATGATATTACTTATAAAAAGTTGGTTTCTTTGCTGAATAAATTGGTAAAATAAGGAGCGTAAAACATTAATTTAACGTTAGTATTGTCATAGCGCGATATTATATTTAATCCGTCATTGCGAGCGAAGCGAAGCAATCCGGACGTAAATATTTGGAAAGAGCGGAACAGTTTGGATTGCCGCGGTCGCATTGCTCCCTCGCAATGACGAGCAGTCAGGTAAATTTCAATTTATCTTTATAAACTTTTATAAAGTATAGCGCACTATCTTCGTTTGCGAAGTAGAGTGCGCTATTTTTTGTCCACAAGGAAATCCCTATAACAGATACCCTTATACGCGTCTTTTTAATTTAAAATTTTTGACGTGAAGTGCGGATTTGGACGGAGGGATACGTGTTTAGCCGAAGCCGACGAGTGTTAAAAAATGTCAAAATATGAAAATAATTAAAAAAAGTGTTGACAATACGCAAATGTGATAATATAATATTAATGGAAACGTTTCCAAAATAATGAGCACAGGGTGGAAATAATGGCAAATCTTTCGTTAAGGCACGTTTGTAAAATTTATCCCGCAAGAGGCGGAGCAAAGAAGTCTTTTTTTAAGTTTAAAAAGAACAAAACCGAAAGCGAGCAACGGCAGAACGGCGAATTTATTGCGGTAAAAGATTTTAATATGGAAATCGAGGACGGCGAATTTATCGTGTTCGTAGGACCTTCGGGCTGCGGTAAATCTACTACGCTGAGAATGATTGCGGGGCTTGAAGATATTTCTGCGGGCGAATTTTATATAGACGGAAAGCTTGTGAATAACGTCGACGCGAAAGACAGGGATATAGCCATGGTGTTCCAGAGTTATGCGCTGTACCCGCATATGAGTTCCTATGAAAATATTTCGTTCGGACTTAAAATGAGAAAAATTCCCGATATCAAGAGGGATAAAAACGGCAATCCTGTTCTGGACAAGGACGGGAATGAAATTAAAATAATGCGCCATTACACCAAGAAGGAAATAGACGAAAAGGTGCAATGGGCGGCGGGCATACTTGGGATTAAAGAGCTTTTACAGAGCAAGCCCGCGGATATGTCGGGCGGACAGCGCCAGCGTATAGCGTTAGGCAGGGCGATGGTGCGCGGACCGAAGGTTTTTCTTTTGGACGAACCACTTTCCAACCTGGACGCTAAGCTGCGGACAACGATGCGTTCTGAGATAGTAAAGCTGCACAAAGCGCTTAAAACGACTTTTATATACGTTACCCACGACCAGATCGAGGCTATGACGATGGGTTCGAGGATAGTGGTTATGAAAGACGGATACGTTCAGCAGATAGACACGCCGACAAACCTTTTCGATTACCCTGAAAACAAGTTTGTAGCGGGGTTTATCGGAACTCCGCAGATGAATTTTTTCAAGGTTTCGATAACGAAGCGGGCGAAATCGCTTGACGTTACGTTTGCCAACGGTGAAACTATGAAGCTTGCAATCGACAAGCTGCGCCCTATAAAAGCGGAATATCTTGACGGACAGCCGCACGAGGTTTATCTGGGCGTGAGAGGCGAGCATATAAAGATAGGCGCGGGCGGGTTATCGGTAAAGATAAATATTACCGAAGTGCTCGGCAGCAATATGCACGTTTTCTTCGGATTGGAAGGCGAGGAGGGCGAATTTATAATTTGCCTGAACGAGCGCGAGCTTATTGAAACCGGCGGCGATATGCATATTAAATTTGATGAAAGCCGTGTTCATATGTTCGATATGGAAACGGAAATTTCGATATTGGGCAAAACGGAGTAATATTTATGATTTTGTGTGCGGGCGAGATACTCGCCGATATGATCGGTTCCGAAAAAGACGGGGCGTATTTTTATGAACGCAAAGCCGGCGGCGCACCGTTCAACGTTGCTTGCGGGATAAAGAAATTCGGCGGCAAAGTTAAATTTGCGGGCAGTGTGGGCGATGATTTAATCGGAGGTTTTTTGGCTGAATTTGCCGAGAGCCGAGGTTTGGACGGACTTATAGTAGAGAAACGGAGCGACGCGAATACGACGCTTGCGTTTGTGCAGCTGGATAAAAACGGGGAGCGTTCTTTTTGCTTTTACCGTAAAAATACCGCGGATTATAAAATGCCCGAAATATCGGAGGAGCAATTAAAGGACGTTGACATCGTACACGTAGGCTCGCTTATGATTTCGGAGGATTGCGGGCTTTGTTACGCGGAAAACCTGATAAAAAAGGCGCACGCGTTAAATAAGCTTGTAAGCTTTGACGTGAATTTCCGTTCCGATATTTTCCGCGACGAGAGCGTTGCGGCGGAGCGTTACGGCAGAATTTTGGAGCTTGCCGACATATTGAAATTTTCCGAGGAAGAAATTGAGGTGTTCGGCGAAGAATATATACGCAATGTACTCAAAGATAAGCTTATATGTATAAGTTTGGGCGCGGACGGCAGTGAATGGAGGTTCGGCGGAAAAAGAGGCAGAATAAAATCCATATCCGTAAAACCCGTTGACACCACGGGAGCGGGCGACGCGTTTTTTGCCGGAGTGCTTAGCGGTGTGGACGGCGTACCGAAAAGCGGCTGGACTGAAGAATTTTTGAACGGCGTGTTTAAAAGGGCGAATATTTGCGGCGCTTTGGCGACGTTGGGGCGCGGAGCTATCGACTGCCTGCCGGACGAGGAAAAAATAAAGGAATTACTTGATAAAACCAATTAATAATACTGCGGACGTTGAACAGGGGGAATTATGGGAATAAAGCGGAAATTGACGTTTTGCGCTCTGCTGATTTTAGCGGCGGCGTGCATGGCCGCAGGGATTTTCACGGTGAAATCCGCGGCGAACGCATACACGGATAAAATAGAAATAACTTCCAATGCGGGAGATACTTTCAAGGCGGAAGAAGCATCTTTTGATAAAGACGCGTCTTTCGTATTTTCCGCTACGGTTAATTTTACTAACGGCGACGCGGCGGCTTTGACGTTCGGCGAAACCGAAAACGGTTTATGGGCCTTTAACGTTGACAGGGCGGGCAACAGAGTTAAGCTGTTGTATTTTACGAAATCGGACGGCGGCTATTCTGCAAGGGAGCTTTTGAGCGAATATTTTATCGGCAACGACAAAATTACTCAAGCCGAAAGGAATATGGTTGAGCCGAACGTAAGGCGGATTTCTGCGGTTAATCTTAAAATTGCGGTTACGGTAAACGGCGGGGCGGCGTATCTGGAATGTTACGCGGACGGAATCCGCAGGTTTGCATATAAGGACGGAAGCGCGCCCGCAGACACGCTTGATTTGAACGGGCGGTTCGGAAGCCTCAAATACGAAGGCGGGAATTTAGGCTATAACGTTTGTAACGCAGACGTGGCTTTTACCGACACGGTAATCGGCGGGCATGATTATTCCTATTACAGCGAGCTTTACCGCAATCAGTTTCATTTCAGTCAGTTTGCGCATTGGAACAACGACCCCAACGGGCTTGTATATTATAACGGCTATTATCATTTGTATTATCAGCATAATCCATTCGGCAACGTTTGGGGCGCTATGTATTGGGGGCATGCACGCAGTACCGACTTAATGCATTGGGAAAATCTGCCCGTATGTCTTTATCCCGAACAAGCGGCGGCGAACGGATGGGGCGGCGGCGACGGTTATATGTGGTCCGGCTCCGCCCGCATATATCACCGCGGTGAAAGCGCGGTAATAGACGGAGAGAGATGGTTCGGCAACGACGACAGCGGACTTATCGCGTTTTATACGCGCGACGGCGCGAAGCAGGACCAGATGATTATGTCCAGCAACGACGGCGGACTTACCTGGACTAAAAGAAGATACATACCCACGCAGGATATTCTGGGATTAGGTGCGGCGAAAACCGATTGCCGCGACCCCAAAGTATTCACTTACGACGACAACGGAAAGACTGTTTACGGCATGCTGCTCACGGGAATGTGCGAGCCGTATAACGTATGGTTTTTACAATCGGGCGACTTGGTGAACTGGAAAGCGGCGGGCGGCTTTAAAGCGAAGGTGCCCCTTGTTAACACCGAAAGAACGAACGGCCCCGAATGCCCCGATATAGCTTTTATCGAAGCCGATAACGGTATAAAAAAAGCGGTAATAACGCTTGCGGGAAGAGGATATATAACGGGCGATCTTTCATACGCGGATAATCAATTTATATTTTCCGTTAACGGCAAGAACGTAGCAGAAATGGAGTTGGAAGATGTGCCTGTAAAGCAAATGGATTTCGGGCCCGATTCCTACGCCGCCCAGACGTTTTATATAGAGGACGGCGAATATGCGGGTAAGACCGTTTCCGTAAGCTGGTTATCGGGAGTACCCGGGGCGGAGGCTTCGGTTGACAGCGGGCTTTTGACACAGCTTAGAAGCCGTTGGAACTGCGGTATGACCATACCTGTAATCTGGGGCTTGCACTTTGACGGGAACGGATACGTTCTGACGCAGACGCCTATAACCGAAAATATCGTAAACGGCAAAGCTACAATCGCTTCCGCAAAAAATTACGAAGTTAAAGCGGGCGAAGATATTTTGAAAGCTCTTTCGGCAAATACTGCGGAAATAGTTGCCGAAATAGAAAATCCCGAAGGCGGCGCGGTGGCTTTCCGCGTCCGCGTGGGTGAGAACGAATATACGGAAGTGGGCTGGAATAAAAAAGAGGGCTATTATGTGGACCGTACGCATACGGCGAGCGGGAATCTTTATTTGCCTAATTACGCGGGCAGATACGTTTCCGCAACGGCTGACGATACGAAGCTTTCATTTTTTATTCTTTGTGATAACGGTTCTCTTGAGGTTTTCTGCGGAAACGGAGCAAATCCTTTTTATGCGGTAACATTTTCTTCCCCGAATTCTTCGGGAATGTCGTTTTATTGCGAGAAGGACGTGACGTTTACAAAGCTTGCCGTAAATAAAATCGCTTCCGTGTGGAACAGCGGTGCGGACGACGGTTATCTTGCAGTGGGCAGCGATAGTGTGGAGCTCGATTTATCGCTGTGTAAGCAAAAGGATGTGCTTGTACGCGGCGCGGGGAAAGTATCTTACGAGGTTATTTCGGGTAAAAACGCGGTAACTTTCGTTGAGACTTCGGACGGTATAAGTATATACGCCGAAAGCGCGGGAGAGGCGGTTATCAAAGCGTCTTGCGGGGAGCTTGTACAATACATAAAGGTAAAGGTGCACGGAGGAGAAGCCGACTCGGATTGCGAATTCGGCGATGTTATATCGGGCGACTGGTACCGCTCTGATGAGGGATATTTAGGTAAAATCAAATCGGGCGACGCGTTCGTAATGTCGGAAAGGCGCGGCGGAGATTTTATGTATTCCGCAACGTTCGATTTGAACAGCGGTATTGCGGCGGCGCTCGTTTTCCGCGCAGACAGCGAAATGACGCAGTACGTTATAGCCAACTACGACCACGGCGCGGGACTGGTAAAGCTTTGGTCGAGCGCGGGCGACGGAGTACAGGCGGAAAGACGTTTGAACGATTTGGAAAACGTGGTTTTAACGGTATTCGCGAAAGACCGCACAATTAAAGTTTACCTTAACGATATGCTTGTTATAGATTACGTATTGTGCGAAGAAGCTCCTAAGGAAGGGCTTTTCGGGCTTAACGTTTGCGCGGCGGAGGTGTTGTTTAAATGCGTATCCGTGACTGACGATATAGACAAAGACTATATTGCGGGAGACAAGGCGTGGAGCCATACCGACGGCGGTGCGTTCGAGATTGTTAACAGAAGCTTAAACAACAAAATCGTTGACAGCGGCTTTTATACGGTTGACGGCAGGTTGGTGACTCTTTCTCAAAATTATATGGCTTCTTTGCCGTCGGCGGGTACGTATGTTTTGGAAATCCGCGGAAAAAAGAGCTTTTACTGTATAGAGCTTAAGATTGACAGCGTTCCTTTGCCTGTTTGGCGGGATTTGAAGCTTACGGAAAACAACAACGCGGTATTTTTTATCGGCAACTTGTCTGCCGACGGAGTTAAAGTAAACGGAAAAATAATCGACGCTTCGCTGTATAAAGTGGAAGGAATGCAGCTTACCGTTTACGCCGACGCTTTTGATTACGGAGAAAACGAGGTTACCCTTTCTGAAAACCTGTGTGCAAAGGTTACGGTTAGCGGAGTTGCCAAATTGGAGCCGCATTTCAATGCGGGGCACGCTGACGTGATTTACGCGGTTCTGTTTTCGTTGGTAGGAGCGGTATTGGTTGCGGAAGCGGTGATTATTGCTTTAATAATTTTGAAAAAGGGGAAAAAAGATGGCGGTAACGATTAAAGACGTTGCAAACTATGCAAACGTCGGCGTGGGCACGGTATCAAGAGTTTTGAACGGTGGCAGCGTGAATAAGACGACGCGCGAAACCGTTATGAAGGCAATGAGGGAATTGAAATTTACCCCCAACGTTACGGCGCACCGACTGCGCAAAAACAGAACGGGCGTAATTGCGGTGCTCGTGCCTATAATAAACCATCCGTTTTTTTCCGAATTCGTTGAGCGCGTAGAAGAGGCGGCGGATAAATACGGATGGTCTGTGTTGATAGTATCAAGCCAGCAGAAATTAGATAAAGAGAACGGTATTATAGAAAAAATCCGCAGAAAGGAAATAGACGGGGCGATTTTCGTTACCCATTATAAGCACGATGAAAAGGATTTGCAGGGTTGCCCTTTCGTTTCTATAGACAGACCGTTGAGCAAGGATATACCTTACGTTACGTCAAACAATTACGAGGCGACGGCGGAAGCCTTGGAATACCTTATTTCCAAAGGCTGTAAGAAAATCGGATACATAGGTTCGAAGCCTATAGTGGATTCCGAAGTTATGCAAAGAGAAAAGGCGTATCTGGATACTATGGCAAAGCACGGCTTCGAGCCCAGAATAGTAAACGACGTTATAATGCACGGCGAAGAGCGCGGGGCGGTTGACAAATTTTTTGCGGCGTATCCCGACGTGGACGGTATATTCGCCGCCGGATATACAATGGCGCAGACTACTTACGGCGCCGCTATAGAAAAGGGGTATTCCGTTCCCGACTGCCTGCAGATTATAGGTTACGACGGGTCGTTTGAGAAATGGGGCAATATCAAATCGCTTACCGCGGTTGAACAGCCGATTTCCGAAATGGCGAAAGCCGTAGTAGACCTTTTATACGGAGTTATAGAGGGCAAGCAGGTAACTACGCGTACGTCTATGAAGGCTAAACTTGTTATAGGCGCGACCACGAAATAAGAAAAGAAAACAAAGCTCTCAGTCCCCGCGGGGACTTCTTACCGTGCAACGGTAAGAAAAAATATTATCGGAAAGGTGGGAAAATGATAAGCGCAAAAAATGTTTTTAAAGCGATAGGCGTCGCCGCGTGCGCCGCGTTGGTTATTTCCGGAATACCCGGTTGGATAAGCTTAAGCAACAGCAGCGAAGAGGCGGGCGGTAATACGATAGTTTCTGTAATGTTCCACGTTTCGTCGTCGTCAAAGGAAGGGCAGGCTTATAAAAAGTGCGTAGACGCGTTCAACGAAGCGTATAAGGACAAGAAAATCAAAGCCACGGCAAGCTATACGCCGAGGACGGACGGTTCCAGCGCGTATGAAACGGCGCTGATTTCAATGAAGCTTGAAAATAAGCTGCCCGACATTATTACGTTCGATTCCCCGAAATGCTCTTATTACGCGGCGAACGGATATCTTTACAATATAAACAACATGGTTGCGGACATAAAGGACGAATTTTATGAAAGCAGTTTGAATTATTATAACGGCGAAATTTACGGTTTGCCCATACAGGAATCCAGCGCGGGGTTTTACTATAACAAGACTTTGTTTAAAAACGCGGGTATTTCGGATAAGGAAATTGCTGAATACAGCGACGAAACTCCTTGGACTTACGCGGAATTTGCTTCCGTTTGCGAAAGGCTGAAATCCGTGTGTGAAAAAGCCGCGGTTAATATGAACTTCGGCGGGACTGCGGACGAAACTACGCCCTATCTTTTATATCCGTTTATTTACGCTTCGGGCGGAGAGTTCGCCTCTGAGGACGGAAAAACGGTAACGGGATATCTGGACAGCGACGATACCGTTTCCGCGTTTTCGTTTTTCAAATCTTTGCTGGATAACGGATATACTTCCGACCAGGTTGACGCCAACGATTTTTATAACGGCAAGGCGGGAATGTATCTTTCTTCAGGCTGGACTATTGCGGATTTGAGAAACAAGAATTATTCCGCTTTCCCTTCCGGTACAAACTGGGGGCTTTTGCCTTATCCGTGCGACGTGCCGGGGTGCGCGGCGAGCGCGACGGGGAGCTGGTCTTTCGGAATAACGCAAAACCACCATTCGGATAAGTCAGCGGCAAGAGAGCTTTTGAAGTGGCTTGTGAACGACGAATGTTCAGCAGTTATAACTGAGCATACAGGTATGATTTCTGCAAAGAA
>CAMWMZ010000057.1 GCA_947175485.1 uncultured Clostridia bacterium | reverse complement strand
TTCGGGAAAAACTTCGGGGATTTCTGTCATGCGATTATAATGAAAATTTATTAAAAATATACGTCGGCAGGCAAAAGCCCTCCGACGTATAAATTTTTAATAAACAAATTATTACAGTATCGATATCAAAGGTCAACCGACAGTATAGACCACTTCGCCCCCGACAACCGTTAAAACAACGTTAAACGCGCTGTCCAGCAACGTAAAGTCGGCTGCCGCCCCAGGCTGTATTACTCCGTATTCTTTTTCAAGCCCGAGATTTTTAGCAGGATTGTACGTTGCGCAATCCAATGCGTATTCTACGGAACAGCCGCACTTTTCAACAAGATTTTTAACCGCCGTATTCATTTTAAGTACACTGCCGGCAAGCGATCCGTTTTTAAGTCTTGCCTGTCCGTCCTTAACGTAAACGGTCTGCCCGCCAAGCTCCGACACACCGTCCGATAAGCCTTTTGCACGCATTGCGTCTGTTATCAGCACCACTTTGTCCTTAGGCTTGTTTTTTAAAAGCAATTTTATAGCGGGAACTGAAACGTGCACGGTATCGGCAATCAACTCGCAGCAAAGCCCGTCGAACAAAAGCGCCGCCCCCGCCGTTCCGATTTCTCTGTGACGTAAAGGCGATTGCGCGTTAAACGTATGCGTAATGCAGGTAAGTCCGCAGTCCATAGCGTCTGCAATTTGTTCTGCGCTTGCTCCGCTGTGCCCCGCGGAAACCGTAATCCCCAAGCCCTCGATATACTTTATCAGACGCTCCGCCCCTGCCTGCTCAGGCGCGAGCGTTACTATTTTGATATTGCTTCCGGAAGCAGAAAGAAAATCCGAAAACGTCTCGTTTGACGGATATTGAATATGTTCTTCAGCCTGCGCACCCAAATACTCCCGAGAAATAAACGGCCCTTCGAGATGCACGCCTAAAATGCGTGCGCCGCGTCTGCGTTTAAATTCCGCTACGGCTTTTAGAGATTTTTTAATGTCATCGGCACGGCAAGTCATAGTAGTTGCCAGAAACGAAGTCGTTCCCTCTTTTACCAGCGTATCGGAAACGGCAGTTAAAGCGGCTTGGGTGCCGTCCATAACGTCAAACCCGCCCGCACCGTGAATATGCTCGTCTATAAACCCCGCAACAAGAAGACAATCTCCCGTTTCCGCAATAGGCTCAACGCTTTGAGAAGGCGGAGAAATACGTGCAATCCGTCCGTTTTCCACGGCAATATCGGCACGGACTACACCTTTTCCGCGTATATATACCTTTGCATTTGCAAAACCTTTCATAACCGTGCTGCCGCTTCTTTATCAACTATCATTATACAATCGGGGTGAAGCTGAAGCACGCTCGCAGGCAAGCTTTCCGAAATTTCACCCTTGACCGCGCCGTAAACGGCGTCGGCTTTATTTGCGCCGCTTGCAAGAACGAGTATTTTTTTAGCCTGCATAATATTTTTAGGCCCCATTGTATACGCGCTTACGGGCACGTCCTTTTTATTATCGAATAACCTGGAATTGTCGCGTATGGTGCTTTCCGCCAGATTTACGATATGAACCTCTGCGCCGAACGGAGTTCCGGGCTCGTTAAATGCTATATGCCCGTTGCTCCCAAGCCCCAAAAGCTGTATATCCTGTTTCAAACCGCAAAGAACCTTGTTATATCTTTCGCATTCCTTTTCCGCGTCTGATGCGGAACCGTTTTCTATATGCGTGTTCTTTAAATCTATATCCAAACCGTTGAAAAGATTTTCCTTCATAAAGCTTGCATAGCTGTTTTTATTATTGCCGTCAAGCCCCGCATATTCGTCAAGGTTGACGGTCTTTATATTTTTATAGCTTGTACCGTTTGCCTTACAGTCTTTTATCATTCTGCCGTAAAGTCCCAGCGGCGTAGTTCCCGTCGCAAGCCCGAGCACTGCGTCAGGTTTATTTTTTACTACATCCGCCATTATCTCGAACGCTTTTTGGCTCATCTCTTCATAGTCGTTTGCAACTATAACTTTCATATACATTCTCCGTAAAAAAATACCCCGCACTAATCCGGCGGGGTAATCGATATTTAAATTAAATCGGTACGAAACCCTTTAGCACCGTCAGCCCCGTCGTCGGATACGGCGCTTTCCCGCTTTCCGTCGCGCAACACTAAAACCAAAGTCCTTACAATAAGAATAACCGCAAAAACCGTGTATGACACAATCGCAAGCAAGTTACCCGTAAGCACAAACCCCAAACAAATTGCGGCAACTGCCGAAACAAACGCACCCGTGTGAACGTAAGAAGCAACTAATTTAACGCATTTGCCGAACGTTCCGCAAAGCTCTTTCTTTTTAAGCTTGCCGAGCGCATAACACAACAGCATACAGCCCGCTATTATCAGCTCTATAACGACAATCGCGTAAATACCGCTTAGCATTTCCATTAAAAACAGCATAGGCAAAGTGCCGTAATAAAGATTTTTTATAAATTTATCCACTGCGGCGGAAGCGTTTTTATCTCCATCGGAAATAATAAGCCCGTTATCATCGTTGTAAAGTCCGCCGAATGAAATAACCCCGAAGGAATACGATTCGAAAGACGCTGTCGCCATATCCCCGAACAGGCAGAAATACTTTCCTTCGGATTTTAAAGTAAGTCCGTAATAGTAGCCGCGCAAAGTCGGGACTCTTTCCCCTATGGCATAGGAAATATCGGGATAATATGAATTGACGTATAATTCATAAACAGAGCCGTTATAGCTTTCTGCGGATAATTCCTGCTTTTTATCTTCAAGCTCTTTTAATTTGGAATTTATCGCTTCGTCATTAAGCGTTATCAGATAATTTTTATATTCCGCCGCATCCGTATCGGTTATCTGCTTTTGCTTTCCGGTATAGCACACCGCAAAACGGTACGTCTGCTTTTCGCTTTCGTTCAGTTTTAAATAATCTTCGTAAGAAATTTTTTCAGAAGTGCCGTTTTTTACGCAATACGCTTCGAAATCGTCGTATACGGAACTGACGTTACGCGAGTCGGCAATAAAATGATAGCCGTTTACCTCATATACGTTTTTATCACTTTCATTTACAAACGTATTTATAAGCACGTCGCCGCCGCTTGAGGTTATATCCGCTTTACCGTCTTTTATTTTTACGGTAATAGGCGCGGCTTTTTCCGACCCTATAAACGCGTTATACGCAAACTCACGGAAATCTTCCGCCCCGCCGTAATATGCAAAGAACGTAAGCGTTTTCCCTGCGAAAATCCCTAAAAACAGAAACAATACCGCCAAAACGCTGGTAAGCAAAATATTGGCAAACCCGCGGTTTATGCTTGCTTTTGCATGAGTGTCGGAAAATAACGAGAGCGTAAATATTTTAAGCCAATTCATACAGTCGGATTTCAACTCCTGAATTATTTGTTGCCGTATTCACTACCCATTATAGCTTCTTCCGTTTCGCTGTCAAACAAATGAATGTATTTTTCATCGAAAGCAACATTTACCGTATCGCCGTTTTTAAAATCCGTTCTTTCAGAAACACACACGACAAAATCATTGCTGTTTTCCGTAAGGTGAACAAACAGCTGAGTGGTATTTCCAAGCACTTCTTTTAACGTGAGCGAGGTTTTTAAACCGCTTTTTACCGTTGTGATATTTTCGCCGCGCACGCCAAGCGTAACATTGTATTGCCCGCCGTCAAGATATTGCGGCTTAATGGTACGCAGATTGTTAAGCTTATAACCTATCGTCTGTCCGTTTTCGAAAGTAACGTTCAGCAACTCGCCCGCTTTTTGAATGGTAACATTGAAAAAGTTCATTTGCGGAGTACCGATAAAGCCCGCGACGAATTTGTTAACCGGAAAATCAAAAAGGTTCGTGGGGGTATCAATCTGCTGAACTATACCAAGCTTCATAACTACTATGCGCGTGCCCATAGTCATAGCTTCTATCTGGTCGTGTGTTACGTAAATAAAAGTAGTTTTAAGCTTATCGTGCAGCTTGACTATTTCCGCACGCATCGCCGCACGGAGCTTAGCGTCGAGGTTGGATAAGGGTTCGTCCAAAAGGAAAACCTTCGGATTGCGGACGATTGCCCTGCCGAGCGCGATACGCTGTCTTTGTCCTCCGGACATCTCCCCTGGCTTTTTATTGAGCTGTTCTTCTATGTTGAGAACCTGCGCCGCCCAGTTAACCTTTTCTTTTATCTCGGCTTTAGTATAACGCCGCATTATCTTTTTTTCTTTACCGTTTTTATCGGTAACAACGTCGGGTATCTTTTTCATTTTCAACCCGAACGCAATATTATCGTAAGCTGTCATATGCGGATAAAGCGCATAGCTTTGGAACACCATCGCTATATCCCTGCTTTTAGGGTCTACGTCGTTAACAAGCTTATCGCCTATATAAAGTTCGCCGTCGGAAATTTCTTCCAGTCCCGCTATCATTCTCAACGTGGTTGACTTGCCGCAGCCCGAAGGCCCTACGAACACGATAAATTCACCGTCCTCGATTTCCATATTGAAATCTTTTACGGCAACGAATTCTTTATCCTGTTTAGGCAGTTTACCCTTGTTTTTTATAAATTGAATAAGGCTGAATTTGTTTTTCGTTTTATATCTTTTATAAATGTGTTTTAACGTCAACCCCGCCATGGTATATTTTCCTCCCCATACTTTGCGTTTATTATATCATCAGAGCTCCGTGTTTTCAACGGTCCTCTTGCTTCCACTATTTGACTGTTTGTTTTATCATTATTTCCAAAAAATAAAACCGTTCTTATTTTTTAAAACTTGATTTTTCCGTTTTCGACAACAATCGTTTTTGTCAAAATAATATTTCGGGAAGAACTTCCTACCAAAATTTTGTAAGCGCCGTCGTTTACCCGCCAGCAATCGTCCGCAACCGAATAATACGCAAAAGCACGGCTTGTAAGCTTAATCTTGAAGTTTCTCTTTTCACCTGCGGCTATTTTAACCTTTGCAAAGCCCTTTAATTCCTTTAACGGGCGGTACACAACGGGCGAACACTCCTGAACGTAAACCTGCGCCGTCTCGCTGCCGTCCGTTTTTGAAACGTTTTCGATATCGAAGCACACCTCCGCATTTAATCCGTCCGCTGTGATTTTCAAATCCGAATACACAAACTCGGAATAACTCAAACCAAACCCGAAAGGATACCTGATTGCTTGGGGATGCCTGTCGTAATAACGGTAACCGACGTCAAGCCCTTCGGTATAGCGCGTAACCGCCGTATCAACGTACGTATCCGCAACCGAAGAGCTTTGAAAGTTAACGGGGAACGTTTCCGAAAGCTTTCCGCTCGGATTAACTTTTCCGCAGATGATATTGCAAAGCGCGTTCAACCCGCGTTCGCCGCAAAATCCCGCGTAAATTATAGCCTTTACTTTATGCTCCCACGCGCTCACGTCTATAGCGGAACCGGCAAAAATTACCACAACGGTATTGGGGTTTATAGCCGCCAAATCTTCAATCGCTCGCTCCTGCACAAGTGGAAGGCGCATGTGATTTCTGTCCGAAGCCTCTGCTTCTATATTGCTCCCCGTACCGGCGCACACAATGTTTATATCGGCGGAAGCCGCGTAATTTTTACCGATATGCGGTTTTGCCGCGTAATGTGCGTAGCCGTTTGTGCCGAGCACCTTATCATAATAGTACATACTTTCAAACGGAATTTCCGCGCCCAATTCTTCTTTTAAAAGCTTAGCAAAATCGAAATTTTCCGTCAAACCCACAACGCGCGAGCTTCCGTCACCGGCAAGCATTCCGCGCTCAGGTTTTGCATAACAGCCGAACAGAGCGACGGACGTACCCTTTTTTACGGGCAGAATACCGTCCTCGTTTTTGAGCAAAACCATACTTTCTTCGGCGATTTTCTGCGCGGCGGCAAGGCGCTCCTCCAACGTTCTTTTTACGCCTTTGTTTTTTTGCATTTCTTTACAGCAGTATGCAAGGTTAAGAACTCTTTCCGCACAGGCGTCAATCTCTTCTTCGGTAATTTTCCCGCTTTTGTAATCTTCCGCAAGCTGCAAATAATTTTTTTCGTTGAACGGAAATTCTATATCGCAACCCGCTTTGGCAGACAAAGTGCGGTCTCTCACTGCTTCCCAGTCGGAATACATTGCGCCGTCAAACCCGAATTCTTCCCGCAACACCTTAAATCCTTTTTTGTTTTCGCTTGCATATTGTCCGTTAATTCGGTTATACGCGCTCATCATAGAAACGGGCTTTGCCTTGCAGGCTATTTCAAACGGTACGTAATAAATTTCCCGCAGAGTTCTTTCGTCCGTTTCGCTTGACTGTTCAAAACGGTTATATTCAAGATTGTTGCAACAAAAATGCTTTAAACACGCCCCTATCCCGCGCGATTGAACTCCGTCTATATAGCTTTCGGCAATTTCGCCCGCCAACAAAGGGTCTTCGGAAAAATATTCGAAATTTCTTCCGTTCAACGGGTGGCGCTTTATATTCGCACCCGGACCGAGAAGTATATCCGTTTCTTTTTCATAGCAATCGTCGGCAAGGCATTCCCCCATAAGCTTTGCGCATTCTTTATCCCACGTATTTGCAAGCAGCTGCGAAGAAGGATAAGAAACGGACGGCAAAGTTATCGTTTCCCCCTTTTCGTTTTTGCGTTCCGTCCTTAAGCCTACAGGTCCGTCGGATACCGAAACGGAAGGAAGCTTTCCGTCAAAATCCATCGTATACCAAAAACCGTTACTGCACAGCAGTCTGATTTTTTCTTCCGCGGATAAATCTTTTACCGTATATTTTTTCATATTGCCATACCTTGTATAAATAATGTACTTTTCCAATAAATTATATAATTAAAAACGGTATTTATCAATACCGCCGACGCTTCCGTTTTTTTGGTGTTTAACCGTTATTTGTTTCCATTTTTTAAAAGCTAAAATCAATAATAAACTCCGCAAGAGCCCATGCATTGCCTCCTCGGCAAGATAAAAAATCCTCCGATATTTTAAACGGAGGATTTTTTTAAGCTTTAAAGTATTTTTTCCGCAAGGTCGAGTGCGTTTCTCACGATTTTATCCATATCGTAATATTTATAATCCGCCAATCTCCCGCCGAGAATATAACCTTTTTCAAGCGCAAGCGCTATATATTTCTGCGCCAAAGCGTTATTCCTTTCATCGTTCACAGGGTAATAAGGCTCGTCGCCCGCGCGCCATTGCTTGGAATATTCTTCCGTTATAACCGTTTTGGGCTGTTTTCCGAATTCAAAATGCTTATGCTCGATAACTCTGGTATAAGGTACGTCGTGGGAAGTATAATTAACCACCGCATTGCCCTGATAATTATCGCAGTCCAGAATTCTGGATTTGAATTCAAGTGAACGGTATTCCAGATTTCCGTAACAAAATCCGAATAGTTCGTCTATCGCTCCGGTATATAAAACCTTGTCCGCAATTCCTTTGAATTCCTCGTTATCCGAAGAATATACGGCACCCAACCGCACTTCGCAGCCTTCCAACAGCTTTTCTATAATCTTCGTATATCCGCCCTCGGGGATACCCTGGTATTTATCGTTAAAATAATTGTTGTCATAAGTAAAGCGCACGGGCAGCCGCTTTATGATAAACGACGGCAAATCCTTACAGCTTCTTCCCCATTGCTTTTCGGTATAATCCTTAACAAGAGTTTTATATATATCCTCCCCCACCATGGATATAGCCTGTTCTTCAAGGTTTTTCGGCTCGGATATACCCGAAGCACGAACCTGCTCGCCTATAATTCTTTGCGCCTGCTGCGGAGTAGTAACTCCCCACATTTTAGAAAACGTGTTCATATTGAAAGGCAGGTTATAAACCGTGCCTTTGTAGTTTGCCACGGGAGAATTAATATAGTTGTTGAATTCGGCAAAACGGTTAACATAATCCCACACGTATTTATCGCTTGTATGGAATATATGCGCGCCGTATTTATGCACAGTAACGCCTTCCACGTTTTCGGTATAAATATTGCCGCCAATATGGTTGCGCTTGTCTATAACAAGGCACCTTTTGCCTTTTTGAACAGCCTCGCGGGCAAACACCGCGCCGAAAAGTCCGGCGCCCACTATAAGATAATCGTATTTCATATTAACCGAGTTTAACTCTTTTGCAAAGTATATTGTAGCCTACAGTAGTAATAAAGCCGCGCAGTCTCCACGGCAAATAATTTACCGAAGTAGCGTAAGACCTTGTTCTGAGTTTGTTATAAAGCTTTCTGTCGTTCTTTTTTATATGCCGCCACATTTCTTTCAAAGCGGATTTTCTTTCTTTAGAGCTTTCCGCACAGGTAAAAAACAAAGTGTTCATCATAACCGCCTGCAAAGCGTGCCACATATAATTTTTCAAACCTTTGGGAAAACTCTTTATTTCGCTCCACTTATACGCGTCGCACATAAGTAACATAACCCGTATCTGCTGGTCGTATCTTTTTACTAAATTTTTGCGGTTTACCGACTGGTCGGCACGGCCTATGTAATAATGGTATAAATCAACGTTAAGATAGAATACGTTGCGCATAAACGGCAACGGTCTGTAAACAAAGTAATTGTCTTCGTAAAACGTATGCTCGGGCAACACTATGCCGCATTCTTTAATTTTTTCAAGTTTAAAAACTACGGAATGCATCAAAAGCATATGCGAATAATGGAACTGCTTTACTTTATCCCAGGCGAATATTTCCCCTTGCGGCATTTTTTTTGCGTAACCGCTCACATATTGCGTATTATCCGCCGCATGGTCGTAAACGAAGTTGGTTATATAAAGGTCCACGTCCGCGTTTTCTGCCATATGCCGTTTTATAACCGCAATAAGCTGTTCAAGCGCTTTCGTATCCAGCCAGTCGTCGGAATCCACCACTTTGAAATATCTGCCCTGGGCGATTTTCAGTCCTTCGTTTATTCCTGAGCCGTGTCCGCCGTTTTCTTTATCTACGACTTTTACGATATCGGGATACCGTTCCGCATAGTCGTTTGCAATCTTAAGTGTGTCGTCTTTCGAACCGTCGTTAACAATGATTATTTCCACGTCGTCGCCGCCAGTAAGCAAGCTGTCAACGCATTTTTGCATATAAGCCTGAGAGTTATAGCAAGGCACTGTAAAGCTTATAATTTTCATTAAAATTTCTCCTTAGTGTTAATTTCGCTATATCTTTCTTCCGTCTTAATTTTACATATTTTGTACGTTTTTTGCAAGCGAATTCACACAATTTGCAATAAAATCGGCACATCTTGCAAATGTGCCGATTTTTACCGTTAAAAATATGGAATTTTATTGAAATTTTAACAATTTTTATA
>CAMWMZ010000056.1 GCA_947175485.1 uncultured Clostridia bacterium | reverse complement strand
CCGCTTGTTTGTGTCAAATAAAATAAAGCCGAATGCTATAAGAATTACAATACTTTAGATAAAAAGTCTTTAAGCCTTTCGTTTTTCGGTGAACCGAAAATGTGTTCGGGCGTACCCTGTTCCTGTATTTTACCGCCGTCCATAAACAGTACGCGCGTTGCAACTTCTCGCGCAAATCCCATTTCATGGGTCACGATAACCATTGTCATGCCTTCGTCGGCAAGCTCTTTTATAAGCGCAAGCACTTCGCCTACCATTTCAGGGTCGAGGGCAGAAGTGGGTTCGTCAAACAGCATTACTTTCGGGTTCATTGCAAGCGCGCGGATAATTGCAATTCTTTGCCTCTGCCCGCCGGAAAGGGTAGAAGGATATACGTTCGCTTTATCCTCGAGCCCTATGCGCTTTAAAAGCCGCATAGCGTTTTCTTCCGCATCGGCTTTGATTTTCTTTTTATCCGTTTGAACGGGGGTCAGCGGAATTTTTTTGCCTTTTTCTTTGAAAATATTTTTAAGCTTAATAATTAAGTTTTGCCGTTTGGTTTTGTTGAGTTCCTTAACCGCAATATGAACGGGAGCGTAAGTTATGTTTTTTAATACGTTCATATTGTTGAAAAGGTTGAACTGCTGGAAAACCATCCCCATACGCCGCCGTTGAACGTTGATATCAACGCGCAAATCGCAAAGATTGTTGCCTTCAAAAAACACGTAGCCGTCGGTGGGGTCCTCCAACATATTCAAACAGCGTAAAAAAGTGCTTTTGCCGCTGCCGGAAGGACCTATAATGGCGATTTTTTCCCCCTGATAAATTTTGTCGCTTATTCCGTCAAGAACTTTAAGCTCGCCGAAATGCTTTGAAAGGTGTTGAACCTCCAACAAAGCTTTCGGGTCGAAAGGCTCCACGGGCGTATTTTTGTTGGTGAGATATTTAGGTTTTTTAACTTTCGTTTCAGCGCTTTTCACTCTTTCTCAACCTCCTTTCTATAAGCTTTATCACAAGGGTCAAAAGGTAAACTATTGCAAGGTAGAACAGTGCTACTACAAGCATGGGGGCAAGGTAGGTTGCAAGGTTTTGTCCCGAGCCTATAATTTTTGCAACGGCGGTTAGGTCTACCATACCGATCATACTCACGATAGACGTTTCCTTAATCAATGCGATAAGCTCGTTGCCGATTGCCGGTATAACGTTTTTCATGCCTTGCGGAATTACAATTTTCAGCATAGTATAGCCGGTGCCCATTCCAAGCGCTCGGCTGGCTTCCGTTTGCCCTTTATCAACCGACATAATGCCCGCGCGTATATTTTCCGATACGTACGCGCCGCTGTTTATTCCGAATGCGATAATTGCGGTAATTTCCTGCGGGAAGCCGCGTATGGCGAAAATTACGAAAGCCATAATAAAAAGCTGCAAAGCCATAGGGGTTCCCCTGATTATCGTTGTGTAAACGTTGCATATCGCTTTCGGCACTATCATTGCCTTGCTTTTTGGCTGTAGCTTTACAAGGGCTACAATCGTTCCGAGGATAAGCCCCACAACAGCCGCGCCCACGGAAATAAGCAACGTGGTAAGAAACCCCTGGCCTATCATATTAAGATAGCTTGTATTTGAAAATATTTTGCCTATGTTTTCAAAAAAACCGGCGGATAAATTATGTACCATATTTCACCGTAATAACAAATATAAGGGACCCGCCGTAGAGCGGTTCCCTTTAATAGCGTTAAAAGTTATCAGCTTACAAGGAAGTGGTAGGAAACCAATGTGTTTACGCCTTCTTCACCGAGTTCGTCAAGCACTGCGTTTATCGCGTTAAGAAGTTCGGTGTTGCCCTTGTGAACGGCTATTGCGTATTCTTCTTCGGTGGCGGTTTCCGAATCGTAATAAAGTGCGTAGCATTTATAATTGGTATTTTTACCTACTATGTATTCGGCGGGTAGCTTATCCACAACAACAACGTCTACCTGGTCTGCTCCGATAGCGTCAACTGCAAGCTGCGCGTTGTCATAAGGTACGCCCACGGCGTTCGAACCCTGTAAAGCTCCGATATAATCGTCCTCGGGAGTTTCGCCTTTTTCACCGTCTATTTCAAGATTAACGTAAATATCGCCTGTGGTGTCGCGCTGGTATCCTATCTTTTTGCCGGCAAGCTCGCTCCAAAGCACGTATTCCGCATTTTTTCCGTCAGTTGAGGTTGCATGCGCTATTTCGTCAGTACTGCTGCAAATTACGTACTGAACGGAGGTAAAATAGGGCTTGGAAAAGTCTACCTGTTCTTTCCGTGCGTCGGTGATGGTAATTCCTGCCGCTCCGCAGTCGTATTTGTTGTTTTCCTGTGCAACGTTGGGAATTATAGCGTCGAAGTCGGTGTTTTCAAAAACCACTTTTTTGCCGAGCTTTTTGCCTACCATATTCATAATGTCAACGTCCGCGCCTGCAATATTAAGATTGCTGTCATAATATTCAAACGGTGCAAAATAAGCGTTGGTGTCAACGTAAATCGTGTCGGAGTCGCTGCACGCCGTCAATGAAACGGCGCACGCCGCCGCAATTCCCGCTGCCGTAAGTGCCATAAATTTCTTTTTCATATAAAATACCTCTGAATTGATTTTTTATTTTATGTCAACAACTATATCACATGAATAAAAATAAATCAACGATTTTTACATAGAAATTATTTTTATACATTTTTGTGAATAATTTTACATTTTAGCGATAAAAAGAAACAAAAATGAAAAATATGTGGAAATTTTGGTGTTTTTGTAAAAAATCTATCGTTTTTTGTTAATTACTTGCAAAATTTACCAATCTGTGCTAAAATAAATTATAAAATTATTTACCGTGATTTATGCGGGGCTAACGATGACTGAAATTTTGAAAGAAATAACCGCAGCCGAAGAAAAGGCGGCGCAAATTAAATCCGAAGCTTTGGCTCGCGCGGCAAAAATCGCCGAAGACGCGGAAGCCGCGGCTGCCGCTATCGCAAAGCGGAGCGAAGCCGAATGCAAAACTTACAGGGAATCCTCATTAAGGAAAGCCGAAAGCGACGGTGAAAAGCTTTACCTTGCGGAAACAGATAAAAAACGGGCGGAAGCAAAAGCTTACGCCGATAAAGTAATTTCCGAAAGCGGCGGAGCGGTTAACGAAATAGCGGGGAGAATAACGCGTGGCAGTTGCTGAAATGCAAAAACTCAACCTTGTTGCGATGTCTTATGAGAGGGATAAGGTTCTCAACGCCTTACAGCTCACGGGCGCAACGGAAATAAAACACCATTGCGAGGCGGAGAATACCGCCCCTTTGGAATGCGGTTGCGAAAATTTGCGTGCGTATCTTTCCGAAACGGAGAGCGCCCTTGATTTTATCTGCGCCGAGGTTGAAAATTATAATAAAGAAAATAAAATTAAAACCGATGTGTTGAAGGACGGGTTTACCGTTTCTTATTCGGATTTTATTTCCGCCAAAGAGCTTAAAGGGCAAATCGACGGACTTGCGGCAAAAGTTTCCGCGCTACAGGCGGAAAGAAAGTTGCTTTCGGCGGAAGATGTTAAGCTTTCTCGTACGTTGGAAGCTGCCGAAATATACCGCGGGCTGAATATTCCGTTTTCGGATTTAAGCGATACGCGCAATACTAAAATAAGGCTTGGTACGATTCCCAATAACGAAAAGGAAAATTTTTTTGCCGCGGTTGAAAGCGGCGGGCTTTGTTCTGCCGAAGAATTTTACGCAAACGGTGAATTAACGGCGGTAATTTTCGTTTGCCATAAATCGTTCGACGGCGACGGCTTGTTAAGCGGTTTCGGATTTTCTGCTTGTCCTTTTAACAATAAGTCGGGTGAAGAAAATTACGCCGAGCTCAAATCCCGTAAAGAAGAAATAGAAATCAGGCTTGCCGAAATTGCAGGGGAAATTCTGTCTTTCGAAAAATATATAAAGCCGATGAAAATCTATTGCGATTATCTCGGATTTGAGGTTGAAAAGCTTGCCGCGGCGGAAAAGATGAGAAAAACGGCGGCAACGTTTCTTTTGGAAGCGTACGTTCCCAAAGAGGCGGAAGAACTTGTAAAAGAAGCCCTTGACGGCGTATCTTCCGCCGTTTATTATGAATTCAGCGAACTGGACGAAGACGAAATTCCGCCGACCTTGTATAAAAATAACGAAGTCGTTAAAAACTTCGAAACAATCACCAATATGTATTCCCCCGTCAACTCTCGGGAATTCGATCCCAATACCGTAATGGCGTTTTTCTACAGTCTGTTTCTGGGCTTTATAATGGGCGATATCGGTTACGGTCTTTTAATGCTGTTGGGCGGCGGGTTTATATATATGAAAAAACGCGGAGAAGACAGCGGACTGAAAAGGCTTTCCGGCGTATTCGCAATAGGCGGTATTTTTGCTATAGTATGGGGTATTTTATTCAATTCGTTGTTCGGATTGCCCGTTTTTTCCGCTTCGGTCATACCGGACGCGCAAAAGGATATGTGGAGCTTTATGGGCATACAAGTGCCCGCGGTGCTCGTGATATCTCTTGAAATCGGCGTAGTCCACCTTATGGTCGGCTATATTTGCAGGGCAATTCAATGTATGCGCCGCGGACTGTTTTGGGACGGCATTCTCGACGGATTGGTCTGGACGGTGTTTTCCGTTGGGGTCGGGCTTGCAATCGCGGGTTTAATCGACGAGGCGGAAATGCCTTTGCTTGCATATATAGGCGGAGGAACTGCGGGGGTAACGCTTGTTATTGCCATGCTTACCGCCGGCAGAAAAGAAAAGCTTTTAGGCAAGTTCACAAAAGGCTTCGGCGCGGCTTACGGAATAATCAATTACGCTTCCGATATTTTGAGTTACGCGCGTCTTTACGGGCTTATGCTTTCCGGTGCGGTAATAGCGCAAATCGTTTCAAGCTATTCCGTTCAGTTTATCCAAAGCGGCAACGTTGCGCTCATAATTCTTGCAGTTATTCTTATGGTCGTCGGGCACGCGTTCAACCTTGCAATAGGGCTTTTGGGCGCATATATCCACGATGCAAGGCTGCAATACGTGGAATTTTACGGAAGATTTTACGAGGGCGAGGGAGAACTGTTCGCTCCGCTCGGCTCAGGTCATAAATTTATAAAGCTTGATAAATCAGCCGTTGTTATAAACGGTATGAATATAAAATAAAATTCAAAAAACTCGGAGGTTTTTTTATGAACGAAGGATACGTAATAGGTATCATGGGAATTGCGCTCTGCGTGCTGTTGTGCGGCGTGGGTTCGGCGCTCGGTCTTTATAAAACGGGCAGCGCGGCGGCGGGTGTGCTTGGCGAAAATCCTAAAAAATTCGGTAAGGTGCTCGTTTTGGTGTTGCTTCCCGCAACGCAGGGAATTTACGGCTTTATCATCGGTATAATCGCGTCAAGCTCGCTTGCCGGAATCGAAACCGCGGCTCAGGGCTGGTCGATGGTCGGCGCGGTTCTTCCTATGGCTTTATCGGGTCTTATCACCGGTATCTTCCAGGGCAAATCGGCTGTCAACTGTATTTATGCTGTCGGCAAGCAGGATTCCCTTGGCGGTAAGCTCATTATTTATCCCGCAATGATAGAGTTCTACGCAATTCTGGGGCTTATCATTTCAATTATGCTCGTTGCGGCGTAAGGTGCGCAAATGAGCGGTAAAAATATAGTTGAAAGAATAATATCCGACGCGGAAAACGAGGCGTCGTCTATAATATCTGCCGCGGAAAGAAGTGCAGAAGAAGTTATCCGCATTGCAAACGAACGCGCGGAACGCAATCTCGCGGGGACAAAAGCCGAGGTTGAGCATAGAACAAAAGCTATTCTCGACGGAAAGGCGGCAACAGCCCGCCTCGATTGCGCAAAAATAGAGTTGGGCGAAAAACGAAGGGCAATCGACGCCGTTTATGATAAGGCTTTGCAAACGTTGATAAAGCTGGATAAAAAACAGTCTGTCGCACTTGCGGAAAGGTTGTTGAACGAATACGCTGAAATCGGCGACGAAATCGTGTTCGCGGCTAATTACGCTTATGCGGAAGACGTGGCAAAGCTCGGCGTCGTCAAAGAAAGAAAGCTTACCTTATCGCATAAAGGCGAAAAGATTGACGGTGGTTTCGTTTTAAGGGGAAAGACTGCGGATAAAGACTTGTCATACGGCGCGTTGCTTGCCGCCGACAGAGAACAAAACGTTACCGCGGTGGCGGAGAAAATCTTCGTTAAAGGTTAAAAAATGGCAAAGGACGTTGTTTACACAAACGGTGTTATAGCCGCGAAAGAAGCACAGCTTCTGGGCGGAAAAATATTAAAGCTTTGCGAAGCGGGCGCGGAAGATGCGTTCCGCAGCTTAACCGAAAACGGCTTCGGTAAAGGCGCGGATATAAAATCATTCCGCGAATATGAAAAGCTGATAGCCGCGGATAATGCGGATATTGACGAATTTATAAGGACATATGCGCCGACCGACGCGGAAAAGTCTTACTTTTTAGCTCCGCGCGATTTCCACAACGCAAAGGCGGCGGTAAAGGCTCAATACGCGGGCGGGGAGCTTCAGGCAATGCTCGCCCCCGACGGGCTTGTTCCTGCGGAAGAAATAGTACGGTGCGTAAAAGAAAACGATTATTCCGCGCTTTGCTCTGAGCTTAAAGAAGCTTGCGAAAGCGCGGTTAAAATGTTTTCCGATGAAGAAGATATAAAAACCGTATCGGGCGCGGCAGTCGGGCTTATATTTGAAAATGCAAAATATAAATATCTTTTAAAAGCGTGTGCAAGAAACAGATTTTTGAAAAAGCTGATAATTTCAAAAATCGATATGACCAATATTTTAACGGTTTTTCGCTCGCAAACCCCCGAATATGCTTTAAATAACGTTATTCCGGGCGGAAAACTCAAACACGGGCAACTGCAGGCGCTGTTTTCGGAAAACACTGAAAATGCTGAAAACTCTTTAAACGGAACTCCTTACGAAGAGTTTTTAAATTTGTGCTTTGCCGCAAAAAACAATTCCCTTCCGCTTACCAAAGCAGAGCTTATGCTTGATAATGCGGAAACCGATGCGCTTGAAAAAAAGAAATATGAACTCAAAAACAAAGAGCCGTTTTTATATTACGTTTTAAGACGGCGCGCTGAAAATGCCAATATAAGAATTATTTTTGTCTGTCTTTCCGCGGGTATGGACGAAGCGTCTGTAAAATCGCGTTTGAGAGCGGTGTGAGGTGCGTATATGCAAGGTAAAATGGCGATAGTCGGCGACGGTGAAAGCATAACGGTTTTCAAGGCGGCGGGCGTTTCTGCGTTTCCTGCCGAAGACGAAGCCGCGGCGAAAGAAATTATAAGAAAAATAGCCAAAGAATATAAGATAATATTTATTACCGAAGAGCTTGCCGTGCCGCTCGCGCAGTTTTTAAAAAGGTTTGACGAAGAGCCCTATCCGGTTATACTCGGCGTGCCGTCTAAAAACGGTTCGTCAGGATACGCAAAAGATCAGCTTAAAAGTGCGATGGAGCGCGCGCTCGGCGTAGACATATTGTTTAATTAACATATTATAACCCAATGGTTGCTTTCAGTGATATATGTTCTTTGCATTGTTGTCGCCGTAATGTAGAACTCGTTAAAACAATAAAGATAAAAACATTAAACTTCACATATTAGCAGTTTAACGTTGAGCGCATAGAGTTGCGCAAAAATTACAAGGCAGTTTCTCAAAACAGATAGATATGATGTTTTGACGCAAGCGGAGAGCGTTTGAATATAAAGCAAGCGCGGCATCCGAGGCAACGGAATATTTTTTACCGCTGCCGCTAAAAAAGCTCTTAAATCACAGAAATTGATTTGTGCGGTATGGCAGGTTGATTTCGTGAGGAGGATTTATTTATGGGTAAAACAGTTAAAGTTTCGGGGCCTCTGATTATCGCGGAGGGCATGGCGGACAGTAAAATGTTCGATGTAGTCCGCGTATCGGATAAAGGCTTGATAGGGGAAATTATCGAGCTGAGGGGAGATAAAGCCTCTATACAGGTTTACGAGGAAACCTCGGGTTTAGGGCCAAACGAAGATGTGGTTTCCACGGGCGAACCTCTTTCCGCCGAGCTTGCGCCTGGGCTTATTTCAGGCATATTCGACGGTATACAGCGCCCTCTTACCACGCTTTACTTTCAATACGGCGCCCGCATTTCACGCGGAGTATCCGTAAACAATCTCGACCGTGAAAAAAAGTGGCACTTTTATCCGGTTGCAAAGGTCGGGGATAACGTTGCCGAAGGCGACGTTCTGGGCACTGTAAAAGAAACCGAGCTTATAGAACATAAAATTATGGTGCCGAACGGAATGGCGGGGCAGGTTGTCTCCATAGAAGAAGGCGACTTCACAATCGAGGATACGGTCGCCGTTTTAAGAACACAAAGCGGCAAGCGCCCCGTGTGTATGTTAAGAAAGTGGCCCGTAAGAAAGGGCAGACCTTATAAAGAAAAGCTTTCTCCCGCCAACCCCATGGTTACGGGTCAAAGGGTTATAGATACTCTTTTCCCTATAGCCCGCGGCGGCGTAGCCGCTGTCCCCGGTCCTTTCGGCAGCGGAAAAACGGTAGTACAGCATCAGCTCGCCAAATGGGCGGAAGCGGATATAATCGTTTATATAGGTTGCGGAGAACGCGGCAATGAAATGACGGACGTTTTAAACGAGTTTCCCGCGCTCAAAGACCCTAAAACGGGCGAACCGTTGATGAAGCGGACTATACTTATCGCCAACACGTCGGATATGCCGGTTGCCGCGCGTGAAGCAAGTATATATACTGGTATAACCATAGCGGAGTATTTCCGTGATATGGGCTATAACGTGGCTATTATGGCGGATTCCACGTCTCGCTGGGCGGAGGCGCTCAGGGAAATGAGCGGACGTCTTGAAGAAATGCCCGGCGACGAGGGATATCCCGCATATCTTTCAAGCCGTCTTGCGGAATTTTACGAGCGCGCAGGCGTCGTTAAAATTTTAGGCTCTGGCACTCGGACGGGGTCGGTTACGGCAATAGGCGCGGTTTCGCCTCCCGGCGGCGATTTGAGCGAACCCGTCTCCCAGGCTACGCTGAGAATAGTAAAAGTTTTCTGGGGTCTTTCTTCGTCGCTTGCTTACAAGCGCCATTTCCCCGCAATCGACTGGCTGATAAGCTATTCGCTTTACGCCGACAGAATGAAAGATTGGTTCGATGAAAACGTAAGCGCGGATTTTTTCAGATACAGGCAATTCGTAATGACGGTTTTGCAGGAAGAAGCCGCGTTGAACGAGATTGTCAGGCTTGTGGGAATGGACGCGCTTTCCTCAAAAGACAGATTGACAATGGAAACCGCTAAAATTATCCGAGAAGACTACCTGCACCAAAA
>CAMWMZ010000055.1 GCA_947175485.1 uncultured Clostridia bacterium | reverse complement strand
TTATTATATCGATATAAACTCAGTTGACGCTTTGTATATCTATTTGGTACTTTACTTCCATTCTTGTAAGAATATCGTCTTTGAAAGCGTCGTAATATTTTGTGTTGAACTTATACAAAAGCTCTCTTATTCCGAGCAAATCGCAATCGTTTTCCGCCAATGCGGATAAAAGCTCTTCAAAACGCTTCTGCATTTCGCCGTTTGCCGCTTCTAAAATATTTTCCTTTACAAAATCGTCTTTAGAAGTTTCACTCGGGTCAACTACTACGCGCGCACCCTGTATTTGAGCTTTGCCTTCAAACCCCACGGTCAGCACGGGAACGCCGTTTTCTACTTTAAGTCCGACGCCGCAACTTATATTTTTAAGCCCCAGCGTATAATGAACGCCGTCCGCGTCGCACGGCAATACCGCAAGACGTATTTCGTCCTCTATCACGGCAAGAGCGAACGCCTGTTGGTCGTTAAGCAGTCCTTTGAATTTACCGTTGGAAAACATAGCCGTTTTGCGCGCGGTAAACTCCATCTGCTGTTCGGACCCGCTTTGTTGCGTCGCGCCGTTTTGCGCCGAGCCGCCCTCTGAAGAGCCTCCGCCTTCGGAAGGTCCTTGCGCTCCGGACTGCTGACCGGAATTCTGCGAACCCTGTTGATTGCCGGAGCCCTGATTTCCGCCCTCTCCGCCTACGTTGTCGCCGTTCCCTCCGCTTTCCGACGTTCCGGGAATATTCGCCTCAACGTAAGGCATATAGCACGCATAGCTTTTCGAATACTCACTCATGGCGATATCCTTTAAATTCACCGAAGTCGCGTTCGCAGACTTTTCAATTTCTTCCGAAAGCGCCTTTCTTATTGCCTCCGAAGTCATATCGGATACGGGCGACTTTAAAGACAGCATATCGGAAGCTTTCCCCTGACACATAGCCACAAGCGCGGTCAGTTCGGAATAATTCTTCCTGTAAAAACAGCCGAGCACGCGGAACAGCTCGTGCTCCCGCACGCTTTCGCCTATCAAAATCAATTTACAAAATTGTAACTGCGGATAAAACCCAGTTTTGGAGTTAACTTCGTTCAACGCGTCGGCTATCGTCAGTCCGCTGCCCTGAATTTGCGTGTATTTTATATTATCGCCGCTTTGCGAGGGCTGAGGAACGGCTATTTCGCAGGTTACTTTAACCTCTTCCCCCTCGACGTCTATGCCCACCGCGGTTATTATCGCCGTTTTATGCAAATCGACAAGTCCGAAATCATTCGTAAAAAACAAGGCAAGCATAGCCAGGACAAGCAACCAATAAAATACGACTGAAAATTTGCTTGCGTTAAATTTACTTATCATCGGCTTTTCTCCTTTTCAGCGCCCATGAAAGCGCGGGAACAAGCACGGCGAATATCACGGTAACTATCCACAGCCATCTGTAAAAAACAATCTGTATGGAGTGGAAGTAATGCTCGCATATTACCAGAATAAGCAACAGCGCAATATTCACCGCAAGCGAAATTATCCTTCTGTCGCCGTACCCCGTGCATAGCGCAATCGCGTGAACGGCAAACTGAATATTTATAGCCAGCGCGAACAACATAACCACTTCCAGAACGTAAAGCATAATAAGGTCTATTCTGCCGATTGTTTCTATGGCGGGGAAATAAATGGAAGTCCTTGAAATCGCAAACGTACGCGAAGCGGAAATTTCTCCGTATATCCCGTAAAACATTGCAAGAAAAATCAAAACGATTAACGCGCCCGCCGCGTATGAAAGCGTGATTTTCGCCGCGTCGCCCTTTTTGTATTTGAAATAGCCCATGAACATAAGCATCCAGCAAGGCTCCATAAAACGGAACGCCGTTGCGGATACGCCGCGGAAAAGCGAAGCCGCAGGGGTTTGCAATACAGGTAATAGATTATCCCACTGCACTTCGTTAAACGCCATTAAAAACAAAAACGCGGTAACCGCTATAAAAACAGGCAAACAGATATCCGCGCATCTTCCGATGTTTTCAAACTTTTTACTTGCGGCGTACACGGTAAAAATGAATATGGGCAAAAATACTAAAATCGTAGGAACGGTATCATAAAAAATGGTATGCACGTAAAGCTTTTGCTCGAAAAGCGGAATTATTACCGAAAGCATAAAAAACGCTGCGATAAGCCCGTAAATTATGCGCGCGCCGATTTTCCCCAAAGTTCCTTCAATAAGCTCGAAAAACGTTTTATCCGTACGCGAGCACAAAAAGCTTACCGCCCAGACAAGCAGTCCCTCTATAAAAAAGTTTATAAGTGCGGGGAACAGCAAATCCCTCCCGCACAGCTCGGCAAGAGCCGTAGGATAAATCAAAAGCTTTGTGACCGCCGTATAGGCTATCATTATAAAACAAATCTGTCTTACTTTAATTTTCATCTTTTTTCAGCCTCACTTTGTTTCGCGGTTTAAACATTTCCGGTCGCGTGTTCAGCGTATACATATTAGCTTTAACCATACTGTCGTACAAATCCCCTTTAATAAGCGGCGCAAAAGGCGCAACAAGCGGCACTCCGTACGTCTGTTCGGTAACAAGGTAACAAATCAGATAAGCGGTAAAAAGCGCAATTCCGAACGGCCCCACACTGCCGGCGATTATAAGGAACAGCCACCTTAGAGTCGTTGTGGTTTCCACGTTGTTCGGCACCGTATAAAGGCAGATAGCCGAAAACGCTATTATAATTATCGCGGGCGTGGAAATAATTCCCGCCTTAACCGCGGTGTCGCCGAGAACGAGCGCGCCCACAACAGAAAGAGCAAGCCCGACGTATTTAGGCATTCGTATCGAAGCTTCGTTTAAAACCTCCAAAACGAACAGCGTCAAAAACATTTCAACGCTGGGCGAAAGAGCAAGCCCCGCCACAGAGCTCGAAATTTTCAAAAGGAGCTGAAATGGTATTATCTGTATTTTGAAAAGCTGCGCCGCTATATAAATCGCGGGCAGAAAAATTCCCACCAAAATAGATAAAAGCCTTAAAACGCGCAAGGTTGTGGCGCGGTAAGAGGTTATATAATAATCTTCCGCCGTCTGAAAATCTTCCGCCAGCATATAAGGCACGGTCAAACAGATAGGAGAACCGTCCACAACTATGCCAACGCGCCCCTCGCTCACCTTTGCACAAAAGATATCGGGCTTTTCCGCCGTTCCGCAGCGTTTGAAAAGCGAACGCGGCTTTTTCGTTATAAACTGCGCCACGTAAGAAGAATCGGGAATAATGTCTATTTTATTCTGCAAAATTTCCTTTTCAATCTTTTCGGGCAAGCCCTTAGGGCACACTCCGTCTATATAAACTATGGAAACCGCCGTTTCCGACTGCTTGCCAACCGTTATCGTCTTTACCTGCAGCTTATCGCTTTTGATTCTCTTTCTTATAAGCCCCAGATTTATTTTTATATCCTCGATAAACCCTTCTCTCGGTCCGTGTACGGCAACCTGTGTGGGCGGTTCGGCAACGGCGCGCATCGGCGGCATTTTTACGCCGATTATAAAAAAATCTTTTTCGCCGTCGATAAACAGCACCGCGTTACCCGCGGAAATTTCCTTAATCGCGTCTTTTATTTTGTTGCCGTCTTTCAGCTCGGGGGAAGCAAGCAGCTTTTTTATCTCCTCCGCAGACGCTTCGCGTTCCGCAGTATGCAAAGGCTTTATAACCAGCTCGCCGAGCATATTTTTGTCTATCAATCCGTCGGCGTAAATTACGGCGAACCTCTTTTTGTTCTCGCTTTCGAATTCGAAAACAAGCACGTCCTCGCTCGTCAAAACGCTTTTGACCGATTTAATATTTTTTTCCAACGTAACCATATTCTTATAATCTGTAAAAATAATATTTTAATACACGCGCCACAGGCTTGCACCCTATCCTAATTTTCCGTTGCCCGCCGCATGCAAATCCGCTCCTTTCCCAACACTTACCACCTCTGCCCCCTCAAAGCCAACCCGCAAAACAGACTCAGCCCAAAGCTCCGCGTCTTCCCGATTTAAGCAAAGTTCAAAACGGCTGATTAATTCACGGTTTTTAATTTCGCTCCCGCCGACGGAAAAATCGGCAATTTCAAAAAATCCGAAAAAATTTGCAAAAAATACTTGACAACGCATACTATGCAATGTATAGTATTAGACAAAGCGAGGTATACGGCGTGGACGTTCAGTTAAAAAAAGGAATATTAGACGTATGCGTACTCTCCGCGCTCAGCAAGGGAGAAAGCTACGGATATAAAATAATAAGCGACCTCGAAGGGGTTATCGAAATTTCCGAAAGCACGCTCTATCCTATTTTAAAGCGGCTGGAAACGGGCGGTTTCGTTACCACCAGAACAGCCGAATACAGCGGCAGGCTTCGCAGATACTACAAAATAACAAACCTCGGTCTGAAAAAACTCGTTTCGGGCAGAGGCGACTTGCAGGAAATCAACGTAATTTACAAAAAGATTTTCGGAGGAAGGATATGAAAAGGTTTTTCTTTCACGGAGGTGTCAAATGACCTATAACGAATGGCGCGACGAACTTAAAAGCAACCTTTTAAGCGTTTCCGAGGCGGAAAGGCGGCGCGTTCTGGATTATTACGCCGAAGCGTATGCCGACAGGCGCGACGCGGGCTATACCGAACGCGAAATAGTGGAAGATTTCGGAGCGCCCTACGACGCGGCGCAAAGAATTTTGGCGGAAAACGCTTACGCGGACTACGACGAACCCCGCCGCCCCCGCGAAGAACGCAAAAAAAAGGACCGCAAAAGAGAAGAATATTACTCAAAAGACGAATACTTCGACGAGCCCCGCCGCAAACGCGGACGCGGAGACGTATATGAAGACGATTATTACAGCGAGCCTCCCCGCCGCAGGGAAGAAGCCCGCAAAGAAGCCAAACCCGAAAGGGAAAACCACGTCTGGGTATTCGTACTGCTCTGCATTATATTCTGCGTACCCTTATTCGGTATTATCGTTGGCTTAATCGGCGCAACCATAGGGCTTTGCGCCGCACCCTTCGCCCTCCTTATCGGCGGAGTTGCCACAATGGGCGCCGGCATAGGCGCAATGTTTACCGACCTTATCGGCGGCGCATGCACTTTAGGCATTGGTTTGATTATTTTCGGCGTAAGTCTTATAATAATGCCGCTAATGTTCAAACTCATAAAGCTTTTATGGAAGCTGTTTACCGCCGTAATGGGCGCAATTAAAAACCTGTTCAGCGGAAAGGAGAAAGCGTGATGCAAGGATTTGTTAAAACAATTATAGCAGGCGCGGTTATTCTGGGCTTGGGCATAGCGGTTCTGATAATCGCTTTGGGCGCAAGCGGCTGGAACGTAGACGCGGCTTTCGGCAATTCGGATTTTGAAATGAAAACATACAGCTCCTCAAACAAAGTTGAAACCTTGGAAATAGAGTTTTACGCAGGCACGCTCGATATAGCTTTTTACGACGGAGAAGAAGTAAAAATAGAATATCCCGAAAACAAAAAATACTCCGCCTCCGTAGAAGAACACGACGGCGTGCTTTCGATAAGCACCGGCAAACGCCATTGGTACGATTGGATAAGCTGGGGCTTGGTTAAATTTCCCGTTACAACAATCCGCCTGCCCGCAGACAGTAAAGTCAACCTCGATTTGCACCTCAACGCGGGTACGGTAAAAATTGCGGACGGCGAATACGGCAACACTGAAATTTATATCAACGCGGGCACTATAGAAGCGGGCGAAATTAACTGCAACGAATTAAAGGTTGAGCTCAACGCAGGTTTTATATCAGCCCAAAAAGCGGCGTGCAATAATTTCTCGATTAAAATGAACGCGGGCAGCGCGGATATAAACCGTATCTACTGCGATAATATTTACACGAAGATAAACGCAGGCTCTATGGATTTGGAAATTGCCGGCGCGGAAAAAGAATACGGAATTTCAATAAAAAAGAACGCCGGCTCTTGCAACAAGAGCAACCGCGAAGGCACTGACCCGGACAAAAAAATTAGCGGCGAAATAAACGCGGGCTCGCTAGATATAAATTTCACCGATTGACAACAACTTTATAAAATGATAAAATACAGCCGTAAATTACGGCTGTATTTTTTTCGCGCTCCGCCTATGCCTATCCGTTTGCGCGCCGCGGAACATATACGCCGATTCCACAAAGGAGAACCCGAAATGCGTATCGATTACGACGCCGAATATTTCAACCCCGAACACGTTCTGGAATGCGGACAGATATTCCGTTTTTATCCGTTCGGCAAGGGATATATGGTACTTTCGGCAGATAAAGCGTGTCACGTTTACGTTGACGGAGCAAAAACAGTCGCCGAATGTGACGACCCAGATTATTTTTACGAATTTTTCGACCTCGCCCGCGACTATTCCGAAATAGTAAAGCGCGCCAAATCCCATAATATCCCCCTGTTAACGCGCAGTGCGGAAGCATATAAAGGTCTGCGTTTACTCAACCAGAACAAAGAAGAAATGCTTTATTCCTTCATAATTTCCCAAAACAACAATATTCCGCGTATCAAGGGCATTATTTCGCGCATATGTGAGGGTCTAGGAGAAAAACGCGAGTTTATGGGCGAAACGTATTTCACTTTTCCGACCAGCGAAAAGCTTGCCGGCGCAGGCAAAGAATTTTTCAAAGCCGCCGGTTGCGGATACCGCGATTCTTTCCTTGCCGAAACCTCCGCGCGCGTTTTAAAAGAGGGTATCACACACCTTGAAAATCTCCCCGCAGACGAGCTGAAAAAACAGCTCCTCACTTACAAGGGCGTGGGCGCAAAGGTTGCGGACTGCGTGGCGCTTTTCGGCTTCGGCAAGCGCGGCAGCTTCCCCGTGGATACATGGATAGAACAGGTTTATAAAGAAGATTTTCACGGCGCTTTAACCGACAGAGCGAAAATAACCGAATATTTTTGCCAAACGTTCGGGGAAGATTCCGGTTATATACAGCAGTATTTATTTTACGGAAAACGGCAAAACTTATAGTATGCCCGATTATTTTTCACACTTTATCTGCGCCGAAAAGATTTACGAAAAGCTCGGCGGCGAAAAATCCAAAATAAAATCCCGCCCTCTTTACCTTTTAGGCGCTCAGGGCGGAGACGTTTTATTTGCTTACAATATGAAGTTTTCAAAAAACAATCTCGGGCGGGCTATTCACAATATGCCCGCCGAAGAAGTTTTTAAAGCCTTATCTCAGGGCGACCCGTCTTACGCCGCGGGCTTCGCCACTCATTACGCGCTCGATTGCACGTTGCACCCCGCGGTTTACGCTTACGAAAACAACCACTCCTCCCCTTTCGCCCACCAGAAATTAGAAGCCGATTTAGGTCTTTATATCAGCAGGCTTTACGGCGTTCGCCGCCGCATATTGCCGCGCGAAAGCGTTTTGGAATGCACTTCCGCCGTTTATGATACTATAAAGCCTCTGTGCCCCGAAATAACGGTCACGGGGGTGGAAAGATGCTTGAAGCGCCATTTCAATTACTCCCGCTACCTTTTCAAAACCAAGCGCCAAAGCTATAAATGCGATTTCGATTTCCCTTCGCTTGCCGGCGCCGTGCAGGAAGCCGTAGGCCTTGGAACGGAAGCGGTAAACTGCGTTTTATCGCGGAATATAGACGCGGCGGTTTTTTCCAAAGCCTTTCTCCAGCATTAAATATAGTCAAATGCACCTGCCGCGTTAAACGCGGCAAAACGCATTATCCGCCTCGGCTTTTATAAATTTTATCGTAAAGATTGCTTTCAAGCAACCTTTCATAAAGCTCGTCCTCGGTGATTTCATCGAGGAATTTTTCCGCGTAAATCTGCAACACAAGATAACGGCTCCCGTCCACAAATTTCAGCGCGTCGCGGAAGGTCGCGTTTTCATTTAAAATAACGTAACGTATTTCCCTGCCCCTTTTCTTTTTGCCCGCGGCAAAATTTATTTTCTGCGCCGGCGGGCTTTTCGTCAATGCGGAACAAAAGAGCAGCGCCGCAACCGTCAAAAGAGAAAGATTTCTATAAGCGAAAACGTAAATAAGAACAATCCCGATAACCAGCAGTATATTTATAACGCGCAATGTCACAGAGCAAGCTTTCACGCTCATAAACCTTTCCAAAAGGCAGCGCGCAACTCTGCCGCCGTCCAAAGGATAGGCGGGCAAAAGGTTTAAAACAAGCATGCCTCCGCTCGCGTAAAATACAAGGTCTGTATACGCGTAGCTATCAGGATAAAACCACCACAGCCCCGCAATCCCAACGCACAGCAAAAGATTGACAAGCGGCCCCGCAAGCGCAAGCTTTATTTCATCCGCGGGCGAAATGCCCTCTATATCGCAAACCGCCGCCGCGCCGAAAGGCATTAAGCTTATACGCGTGCACTCGAAGCCAAGCCGCGCCGCGCAAAAAATATGACCGCACTCATGCAGGAGTGCGGTCAGAACGCATATTACAAATACCGGCAGTCCGCCGAACAGAGCGGAGGCAAGCCCGACCGCCAAAAATAACGGGTGTATCTTTATTTTCACGAATTCCAAACGGGAACTTCGCCCGAAAGCGTATAGCAGTTCAAAAGCGTATCGCCGTCATACATAGAAACGCGCACCTCGTGTTCTCCGTCCGAATACGCAAACGGAACGTTGGATTGAACCTTTGTTCCTGCAGCCGAATAAACGCTGGTAAGCCCAGTAATAACGCTTGAAAACGTTGACGTATGCGCTATCTGAACGGTATAAAGCCCGTCGGTTTGCGTAACGGAAGAAACAGTCCCCGCACATACGGGATATACGCTGCTCTTCGCAGTAAAGGTCAAAACGCCGTTGTCCGTAACGTTAACGTCCGCGTCCGCAAGCTCGCTGACCACGGAAGAAAGCTTAATTTCGCTGTAAGTCGGTTCAACCTTTTCAATCTGTCTTTCCGTAAGCGAGCCTATAAAAGTATTTATCGCGCTGGTCGGCATAAACAAATTCGTAAGGAATATGGCGAACGCGATAACGCATACGGCAACCAGCTCGGTAATTATAATCTTACTGCCTTTATCGGAAGAAAACAAGCTCCTCCCCTTCTTTTCGGGCTTAGGCGCTTCCGATAAGTCCTCCGCGTAAACGTATGCCCCGACACGCTCGTTAACGCTGTCAACCACAAGGTCTTTAAGCTCCTCCTGCGTTATTTCGGGAACCTGTTCCTTTTTGGTTCTATGCTTGAAAAAGCTTTTCTTTTTTACTACGTTTACCGTGCTCACGGGTATTTCGAGCATTTCGGCGTAATCGAGTTCCTGGTTCATAATTTCCTCCGCAAATTTAAGTCTACCGTATCTTATGCGGATTAAGCGGAGGTTAGAACAAATTTTTTACATTACGCATATAATGAAACCGCTAAATTTCAAACGTCGGTTAAAACGCGTTCCGCTCTCAAAAGGCTTTTTATTATATCCCGCATATTTATTTTCTGCTTTTTCGGTTTCCGCACCCTCACGCTTCCCGCAAAATATCCCGTACTCCCGCCGTATTTTTAAAAAAATTCCGTTTGCGCCGTTTATTTTATATCAAAATATATAAATCGTATAATTG
>CAMWMZ010000054.1 GCA_947175485.1 uncultured Clostridia bacterium | reverse complement strand
TAATATACAACTAAATAAAATCGCCCCGCGGCGTTGCCGCGGGGCGATTATTTTTTATTAATCTGTTGACAATATGGAATACATTTTCATATCTTCCACAACGCCGCATTTTACAGCATTGGCGCGGAGCGTGCCTTCATATACAAACCCCGCCTTTTCAAGTACCCGACAAGAAGCCTTGTTTCTTGCAAACGGTTCCGCGTAAATTCTGATTATATCCGAATTTTCAAAAACGTATTTACATATTGCTTTTACCGCACACGTTGCAACGCCCGCATTCCAGAATTTTTCAGAAACATAATAGCCGAGCTCAGCCGTACGGCTGTGAATATTGCTCTGACGGAAAGCACCTATACTGCCCGCCAATTCTCCGCCGCAGGTAATAGCAAACGCGAAAACCTCGTTTTTATCCGAACCAAGCATTGCGTTAATATATTCCCGAGCATCGTCCGCAGTATACGGATAAGGCAATCCGTCGCGAAGATTATCCAATATATTTTTATTGTTGAGCATTTGCGCAAGCTTTTCAGCGTCTTGCAAGGTCCAGCTACGAATTCCACAAACCATTACTTTTCAACCCTTTCATAGCCCTTTCCCGTTTTATTTTTTATAAAAAGTTTGTATCTGAATTTACAAAGCAAACAAGCAGAAACGACTAAAACAACAGCTACGGCACCTAAAATATATGCAAGCGGCGAAACGTCTTTTAAATCAAGACATCTTACGTTAATCCACATTTGGTTTATTTGACCAAGCTTATCGCCGAAATCAAGCATAACCACACTGCGGGCGGTAACGTTTGCGGGCGGATATTGCGCAAAAAGCTGTCTGCCGCGATTGATTTCCCCGCTGTCTTCAACGTCTAAACAATCTGCGTCTACCGTAATTACACTGTTTTCACCGAAGAAATAACTAACGTCATATTCAAATGTTTGTTCCGCTTCTTCATAATCGCCGTAATTATATTCGAGGAAATCAAATACGGTACTGCAATTTTCGTCGCCAGCTATTGAGGAAGAATAGCCGATATAATACATATTTCTTACGGCGTTATCGGGACGGGATAAGAAATTGACAAAAGCTTCCGCCGCCTCGCGCTTTTGTTCATTGCCGTTTATCCCTTTTTTAAGCATAATCCAACCGTCGAACCAAAGGTTTGAACACTCTTGGGGCACGGAATACCAAAGCTCGGTTTCGTCGCCGTCAGCCTCGTCCATTATATGCACCGCGTCGCCTGACCACTGATAATTGGCGATTACCTTGCCGGTAACCATATCCGCCTTTCCGCTATCGGTTTCAAAGGAATAAACGTTTTCTTTAATTTGCTTTAACACGTCTTCCGCGTTTGCAATCGTACTTTCGCTTATATCGTTCAACAGCAAACTGCGCGTTTCGGCAGTTAAATCAGGTTTAATAAGCTCGTTTCCGTTCACTATTCCCAAAGCGGCAAAATAAGAATCTCTTACATTATCTTTTATAGTAACCTGCCTTTTATAGTTTTCATTCAAAAGCACTTTTACGGTTGAGATATCTTCGGTATTTATTTTTTCGGGATTGTAAACCAGCCCCGTTGTTCCCCACATATAGCATGCGGCGTATTCGTCCCATTCGTATTGTGAAAATACTCCGTCTATATAAGGAGAAACATATTGCGAATAATAATTGTTTTCGCCGTTGAAAAAATTTTCAGAGTATTTTTCAACAGCGTCTTCCGCAAGAAGCTTCATCATCATATAATCGGAAGGGCAAACCAAATCATAAACGTCGCCAAGGCTTAACCGGTTATATAAATCTTCGTTTGTACCGAAAGTGGAATATTCCACCTTTACATTATAGCCGTAATTTTCCGCAAACCATTGTTCAAAGTCTGCAATCATCGCATTTTCGCCGAAAATACTTTCTTCTTGCGTAAAAGGGTTTGCTACGTCTATGCGTTCTTCCTCCCCCCAATCGCCAAGGTCGATATATTCTTCCCAGTTACAAACCCTAAGCGTTACCCTTTCCTTTACGCCGCCGCACCCGCCGAAAGCTATTACCGAACCGCCGAGCAAGCAACAAGCCGCGGCGATTGCAGAAAATCTTTTAAATTTTATCATTTTTAGCCCCCTTCTTTTTGCCGGAGAGCAAATTCATTCCTATAACTATCGCGATAACGATTACGAAAATTAACGTAGAAAGCGCCCAAAGAGCAGTTTTTATTTCAGTCTGACTGCCTTTTGTTGCGTTTACAACGTATGTGCTTATGGTATCGAAAGTCGAAGGCTTTGTGTACGTGGTTATAAAATAATCGTCTAACGAAAGTGTTACCGCGAGCATAAAACCAGATAAAATACCGGGGATTAACTGAGGAATTACCACCTTGAAAAGCGCTTGCGCGGGAGTTGCGCCCAAATCGAGAGCCGCCTCGTAAAGGCTGTTGTCCATTTGCTTTAACTTCGGCAAAATCGAAAGATACACAAAAGGCGCAGTCAAAACGATATGCCCTATTCCGAGAGGAATAAAAGTATCTTTATCAACGCGTAAAATAACGATTAGCAAAATACAGACGGAAAATCCCGTTACGATGTCGGCGTTGACGACAGGCACCTGATTGGCGCTGTTTATAAGGGCTTTGGGCAGTCTTTTTGAATAAAAAGTGCCTATTGCCCCGAACGTTGCAAGAACGGTTGAAATAGCGGCACATATTAACGCAAGCAGCAACGTGCCGAATATCATATTTCTTAATTCTTCGTTTTTGAAAAGATTTATATAATTTTCAAATGAAAACGAATTTATTCCGCCGCCTACGATACTTGCATCGGTAAAAGAATAAACCGCAAGAACAAGAATGGGAACGTAAATAAACGCAAGAACAATAACAAGCCAGCCTATGCGGAAAATCTTTTTCATAATACCGCCCCCCTGCTGTTCGTGTCTTTATCACTGAAACGGTTTGTAACAAGCGTCACAAGAAAAATTATTATTAACAACACAAGCGAAATCATAGAACCGTTGTTCCAGTCGTAAGCGCTGAAATAACTGCCGATAAGACTGCCCATAATGTAAGTGCTGTTATAAAGCATATCCAAAACAACGTAATTCGTCATCGATGGCAATAAAACCATTGTCACGCCCGAAACAATCCCCGGTATGGAAAGAGGCAAGGTTATGCGCAGAAAAACCGTGAATTTATTTCCGCCCAAATCCGCCGCCGCTTCCAAAAGACTGTTGTCGAGTTTTAAAAGCGAAGTATAAAGCGGCAAAATCATAAAAGGCAGAAAGTCGAAAGTCATACCTATTACCGAATTGAAGAACGGATAAGCCGCAAGATTACCTTCTATTACGGAAAGAATTTCTTTCAAAGCGGTAATTCTCAGCGTGAAATTAATCCACATCGGCAATATGAACAACAGCAATAAAACGTATTTCTTTTTAAAATTGCTTCTTGCCAGAATATAAGCCGTAGGATACGCAATTATAAGACAAACCAGCGTCGTCACTATTGAGAGCAAAAAACTGTATAAAAGCGTACCCAGCGTATTCGTGCTTGAGAAAAATCCAACAAAATTTGCAAAAGTAAAATTACCCTCTCCGTTGGTAAACGCATAATAAACTATTACGAAAAGCGGAGCGATTACAAATAAAACAAGAAAAACTGCGTACGGAATACATAGCTGGCTTCTGTTAAAACGGATTTTTTTCATTCTTTACCCTCTTCCGTAACTTTGAGATTGAGTTTGATTTTATCTTTTGGAATGATTATTCCGACCAGGTCGCCCGTATTCCATAAATCAGGGCACGAAAAAACATAATCCTCTTCGTTTTCTTCCGTTCTGACTATATACCGATAATGGTCGCCCTTATAAATCATTGAAATAATATTACCCTGAGCTCCGCCCGCCGCTTCGTCGTCGGTCATCTGGATACTGTGGGTATCGACTTCAACCGTGACCTCGGTTCCCGTAAGGTCCAGTTTTTCGCCTTGCGCCGTTATGAGGTAGCCTTCTTCGTCTATATGCGAGCCTGCGTAAAGCTGTGTTATATCGCACTCGAACTCACCGTCGCCGAATTCAACCGTGTTGTTTTTGGTTATTACGCCGTCGTATTTATTTACCGTATACACCTTTTCCATTAGATGTATGCCGTCAGGCTCTATTCTAAGCCCGATAGTGCTGCCTGCGGCGGCAGTGTAGGTGCTTTGTATTATAATTTCGAATTTACCGATTGCAACCGTAATTTCATAATGAACTCCCTTGAATACGGAAGAAATGACCTTACCTTTTAACTGACCTTCCGACGGCGCGCAGATTTTGATATCCTCGGGGCGAACGACAACGTCAACAAGTTGGTTTATTTCATAATCATCAAGACAATCGAAAGTAGCTCCGCAGAATTTAACTTTCAGCTTGCCGACAACCGCACCGTTAAATATATTGCTTTCGCCTATAAAGTCGGCAACGAAAGTGTTGACCGGCTCGTTATAAATTTCTGTAGGAGTGCCGATTTGCTGAATTTCGCCGTCGTTTATAACCACGATTTTATCAGACATAGAAAGCGCTTCTTCCTGGTCGTGCGTGACGTAGATAAACGTAATGCCCAGTTTTTTATGCATTTTTTTAAGTTCTATCTGCATTTCTTTGCGCATTTTTAAATCGAGCGCGCCCAAAGGCTCGTCCAAAAGAAGAATTTCAGGCTCGTTTACGATTGCTCTGGCTATAGCTATACGCTGTTGCTGTCCGCCGGAAAGAGTGGAAACTCCGCGTTTTTCAAAGCCCTCCAAATCGACGATTTCAAGCGCGGTTTTCACCTTTTTATCTATTTCGGCTTTTGTCAGCTTTTGTTTTTTAACAATAGTTTTGCCGTCTTTATCCGCATACGTATTCTCAATTTTTTTAAGGCGCAGCCCAAACGCGATATTTTCATAAACGTTGAGATGCGGAAAAAGCGCGTATTTTTGGAATACCGTATTTACGGGGCGCTTGTTCGGCGGGAGACGGCTGATATCCTCGCCGTTCAATAAAATTTTACCGGAAGTCGGCAATTCGAAGCCCGCAATCATTCTGAGCGTTGTGGTTTTTCCGCAACCGGAAGGACCTAAAAAAGTTACGAACTCGCCTTTTTTTACTTCGAGATTGAAGCAATCCACCGCAACCGTTTCATCGTCGAAAATCTTTTTTACGTCAATAAGTTCGATAATATTTCCGCTTTTTCCCATTTGTATCTCCTTAAAAAACAAAAATAAAGACGGCCTTTACAAAGGTCGCCTTACAAACTCTTTTACATGCGCAACCGCGCATATATTACGATATTTTCCGAATTAATCTTTCAGAGTCTATATAGCAAATACTTTTACTACTCTTATTGACCGTTTCACAAGTGACGCCCTCAAAGGCTTTGATTATAAAGTAATCAACTTATAAAATTTGAGCTTTTAACTCAATCAATAATGCGGATAAACCGCCAAATATTTGCATGGACTTTGAAAGCCATACGATGCTACGAGTATAATATATACTCACATAATTGTCAAATAAATTTTATAATAATTTTAAAAGTTCGCCGATTGAAAAATTTTAACGAATTTTATTTTAATTTAAAAATTCCGCGATCTTTTGCATAACCTCCTCATCTTCTTCTGTTGCGGCTTTAAAATCGAATTTATCAAAATACGAGTATGCTTCTGCCGGTTTCGTCTTTTTAACGTTTTTCAAGGCTGAAGACAGCTCTGCAAGCTTTTGCTCTGCGCGAACGGTATTATAAGGATTATGTGCTTTGCCCTCACAGAGCAATTTTTCAACGTTTTCACCATTAATGCAATAATAAGCCGCGTTTTCTTTTTTTACAATATTATCTTTATCGCCATGAACAAGCAATATCGGAACTTTGCTTTTCGCAACACAGTTTGACGCATGGCTGTTTCCGTAAGAGCCGAATTTTACCATGTTGAACGTAACCCACCATATAGTCATATAAGCCGCTAAAAAAGGTGATAGTATGGGGGAAACGGCGTGTTGCATTGTTTTCATAGGGCTGTTTGGAGCGCTGATTGCAACGACCTTTTCCACTTCTCTTTGCTCTGACGCGCACAGCGCGGAATAACCGCCCCAACTATGCCCCACGAGGTAAATTCCGTTTTGCGGAAGCTTTTCTTTTGCGCAGTCGATAGCGGCAACCGCAGAATTCACGCCCTCGTACATACCCTTTATATTTTTCCCGCCCGATAAATTACAGCCCTTGCTGTCAAGCGCAAGTACGGGGTAGCCGAGGTTTGCAAAATACGCTATTTCAGTCGTATACGCTAAATGCCCGGCGCCCATTCCGTGAACGAAAACCACTGTTTTATTTTTAGCGGGAACGCGTTCGTTGCGGTATATATAGCCGTTAAGCGTAAATTTGCCGCGGTTTACGGATACCTCTTCAGCGGTCAAGCCGAAGTCTTCCGCCGTAAAGTATTTTAACAGCGGATTTTTGTCGTATCTTTTGCCGAAAGCTATTTTATCGCTAATCAGAGCAAGCCCGAAAACAAGGCATATCCATGCACCGATTACGGAAAAAAAGATAACAATTATTAAAATTCCTGTATCCATAATCAATTTAAAAGGCGGGCTTACACCCGCCTTAATCCTTTATTTAAACTATATATTTGCTATCGAAAGAGGGCGCGTTATCCATTTCTTTTTTCTGCACCTCATAACCCTTTTTGCCGAGAAGCGCAAACGTAGCCTTTTTGCCGTTTTCAACTCCGGGCTGATTAAAGGTATTGATGTTGAGAAGCGCACCGGTATATGCGGTTTGCAATTCCAGAAGGAACATAAGCTGACCGAGCGTAAACGCGTTAACTTCGGGCATATTTATTGTGTAGTTCATTCTGCCCGCACACATAAGAGCATAAGCGGTAGCCTTATTTTCAGCCTGAATAAGCTCCTGCATCGTATGACCGCCGAGGAATCCTACGTCGGGAATATCGTCACAGCCATGCGCTATGGGCATTTCACAACCGTATTTTTCAACCGAAATAAAGGTTATAACCTTATCGAAAGGACCTTCGATATATAATTGAACCTGCGAATGCTGATCCGTTACTCCCAAAGATTTTACGGGAGTAGTTCCTGCGTTGACGGTATTTCCTGCATAATCCACCGCTTTACCCAAGCTTTCCGCCCAAAGCTGACAATACCAGTCGGCGATAAGCTTTAAATTATCGGAATAGGGCATCAATACGTTTATATTTTTACCCTGTTGCATTGAAATATACTGCAAAGCCGCACAAGCAAGAGCGGGATTTCTTGCGATGTTCGGTTTGGAGCAAAGCCCGTCCATATAAGCCGCGCCCGCAAGCATACCCTTAATATCTATCCCCAATACAGCCGCGGGAAGCAGACCGACAGGGCAAAGCTCCGAAAATCTGCCGCCTACTCCGTCGGGAAGAACGTATTTCTTGAATTTGCCGCCGTATTTTTCATCTATTTTAATGAGATTTCCGCGGCTTGCGTCCGTGGTAAATATCATATGCTCCGGTAAAGAAAGACCTTTCTTTTCAAGAATATCGGCTATAATCAGAAACTGTGTCATTGTTTCGCTTGTAGCGCCCGATTTTGAAATTACGTTAAAGCATGTTTCTTCGGGAACGATAACATCGAGCAGCGCTTGCATTCTTACGGGGTCAACGTTATCTTCAACATAGAATTTAGGCGCTCCGCCGCGCTTTTTGGGAGGAAGCTCGTTAAAATGCAAATGTTTAAGCGCATTGAAAGCCATAATGGGGCCGAGCGCACTGCCGCCGATGCCCAACACCACGAAATATTTAAACTTCTTTCTTACCTGCTTAGCGGTAGCAAGAATATCGGATACGATTTCGTCCTGATTATACGGAAGCTCCGTCCAACCCATAAAAAGCTCGTCTTTACCGCGGTTTGCCGCAACATAATTAAAAGCTTCTTCCGCCTTTCCCTTTATAGCGCGCAGTTCTGCGTCTGTAATACCCTTATCACCGAGTGAATTTGCCATCATGTAATTATAGTCTACGGTGACGCGCATTTCGTTGCGCCATTCTTTGGTTTTATACGCCATTCTAATCCTCCGAAAAGATTTTTTCGTTTTTACAATTTGAATTATACATTATCGGCTTTGTTTAGTCAACAAAACGCAAAAATTTTATTTAAAAATTAAACAAACGGCTTTACAAAACATATGTTTTAATATTATAATAATTTTATGCTCGCAGAACTTACCGCCGACCAAGCCGCGGCAGACAATTTAATAAAAGAATGGTTCTATAATTCCGCGAAGCAGATTTTTATTCTTGCGGGTTACGCGGGCACTGGAAAAACCGCGCTTTTAAAACACACGGTAACTAAAACTTTAAATCTTGTGCCGGAGGAAAGCGCGGCTTTCGTCACCCCCACAGGAAAAGCCGCGACGGTTTTGATACGCTCCGGACTGCACGCAACTACTCTGCACCGCCTCATTTATCAGTCTATCGTTGAAGAAACGGAAATAGATTTGAACGGCAAAAAAATTACCGTAGAAAAACTGAGCTTTAAGCGCCGAGATAAAATAGATAAAGGGATAAAGCTAATCGTGCTTGACGAAGCTTCTATGGTTTCCGACGAGGTTTTGACCGACCTGACCGATTACGGAATAAAACTGCTGGTCTGCGGAGATAACGCACAGCTCCCCCCTATTGACGGCGAAAACAGTTTTTTGGCAAATCCCGATTTTACGCTGAAAACGATAGTGCGGCAAAATCTGGAAAACCCTATTATCAAGCTTTCCCAACTGGCGCGCGAAGGAAAATATATACCTTTCGGGAAATACGGAGACAGCGCGGCGGTTATATCCAAACGGAATTTTATAAACGAGAGAAGAAAAAATTATCTTTTAAAAGCCGACCAGATTATTTGCGGGCTTAACAAAACGCGTTTTCAGATTAACGAAGAAATAAGAGCGCTATCCGGCTTTGCAGGTTTGCCGAAGCATGGAGAAAAGCTTATATGCACGCAAAACAACTGGGAAACGTATATAGACGCAGAAATGCGGTTTAATATGGTAAACGGTATTATCGGCACGGTGCTCGACCCGTTTTACGACGAATACAGGGATATCGGTTATATTCAGTTCAAACCCGATTTTCTGGACGAAATTTGCCCTGAAGCTTTGCCTTTGGACACGGGAATATTTTCGGAAGGCTTTTACCGTTACAAGCGCGGCGATTACTTTGAAAGGTTTGACGAAAACGGTGAAGTCGTAGGCGCGTATACCTTGAACCGCTTTGAATTCGGTTATTGCATTTCATGCCATAAGGCGCAAGGCAGCGAATTTGATAACGTTGTAGTTTTTGACGAAAGCTATGCTTTTAAAGAGGACAAAAACCGTTGGCTATATACTGCGATAACAAGGGCGAAAAAGCGCCTTATCATAGTAAGATAAATTTTATTATTTTTAAAATTATTGAAAAACTATTTTATCCGTGCTGTAAGCTATCTGAAAATTTTACGGTTAATCAATTTGAAGATAAATCACAACAATCAAACAAAGATTAAAATAAAAGCCAGCCGCGTGCTATGCAC
>CAMWMZ010000053.1 GCA_947175485.1 uncultured Clostridia bacterium | reverse complement strand
CTCGCGTTCAACGATATCGTTATAGCCGCCGTCTATACAACGGCGGTAAGCGTTTATCACCGTTGCAAGATAATATTCGGACTTCATTCTTCCCTCGATTTTAAACGAGGTCACGCCCGCCTTTTGCATTTCTTTCATATGCGCGCTCATATTCAAATCTTTGGAATTGAGAATATAAGTTCCGCGCGCGTCCTCTTCCATATCCAGCCATCCGCTGTCTGAAAGCGCGTCTTTTTTGCGTATCTGATAATTCCATCTGCAAGCCTGAACGCACTCGCCGCGGTTGCTTTCCCTCCCCGAAAGATAGTTTGAAAGAAGGCACCGCCCCGAATAAGAAATACACATTGCGCCGTGAACAAAAGCTTCAAGCTCTATATCCGGCACAAAGCTGCGGATTTCGGCAATTTCTTTTAATGAAAGCTCGCGTGCAAGTATTGCGCGGGTTGCGCCTTGTTCCCGCCAGAATTTTACCGCGTATTTATTTGTTAAGTTGGCTTGGGTAGAAATATGTATATCTAATGCGGGAGCGCTCTTTCTTGCCGCGTAAAAAACGCCGCTGTCTGAAATGATAGCCGCGTCAACGCCGATTTCCTGCAAAAACGCAAAGTAATCCTCCATTGCGCCCATATCCGCATTTTTTGCAAATATGTTTGCGGTAACGTATATCTTTTTGCCAAGTCTATGCGCAAGGCTTACCGCGTTTGACATTTCTTCACGCGTAAAATTATCGGCGAAAGAACGCAAAGAAAAGTCTTTCCCGCCAATATATGCCGCATCCGCGCCGAAATAAAAAGCCGTTTTTAATTTTTCAAAGTTGCCCGCAGGCGCCAAAAGTTCCGTATTCATAATACTTTACCGAGGATTTTATCAAGTTCGGGGTTGGATTTACGCAGAGTTTGAATTTCGTTCAAGACGCTTTCCCCGCGTTCGAGCGCCTCCGCACGGGTTATGAAATTAGCGTAATTTCTGCCCGCCGCCAAATACACGGCTTTTACACGGAATTCGTTATCAAGCTCCAAAAGTATTTTATGTATCCCTGCTATCGACGTATTTTTTGCCGCGTTCACCGAAAGCCACGCCCCCGCACTGTGGAACGAGGAATAAACGTCAACGAAATTATAAGCTCCATTGCCCCCGTCGTAAGAAAGGAATTCCTTTTTTCTCTCGCCCACGAATTTATCCATATCGAGCGCAGATTGCGGATACATTTCAAGATACGCAAGATATACCTCAAGCGGATCGGAAGTGGTTTCAACGCTTCCATTTTTAATTACGGAAAGCGTTGAACCGTGTAAAACGCGGCATATTCCGCTTTCAACAACAATACAGCAAGGATTTCCGTCTGCCGCGGGAATTACGTATAAATCGTCAAGCTTTTTATAAACCCGATTTACATAGCTCACAAGCCGAACGATACGGAAGCCGAAAAACGCCAAAATTGCGGTAAACAAAACCGTGGTTATAATAAGCAAAATAAGCACAGAAATCTGGTCTGCTTTACTGAAATCGATATTGCCTTTTATAAGATGACAGCACAATATTCCAAATAAAACGTTTATCAATATAAGAAAGACGGCAACGAACGCGCCGACGTGCTTTCCGCCAAGTAAATTTTTACAAATTTTGCGTTTGTTTAAATCTCTTTCAAAATAAGAACGCACCCGACTGTCCGGCATTACGCCCTTCATTGCCGCCCAGCGCGTTTTTCCGCCTTCCGGATTGCACGTAAGCGAGCAGCCGTATAAAGCGTTGCGGCGGCGGAAATAATGAACGGGCTGAATATAGTTTAAAATATGTTCGGAAACCTCTTCCGAATTTTCGTGATGCTTTAAATCGTAGTAAGGTGCTTTCATAACTTCACGTTCATAATTTCACGCTAAGCGCAACTCCGTTGCCGATATCCAAAACCGTGGTTTGCAAACCGCAATCGCCTGTTACCGCGGTTATATATTCTTTAACGTGTTCTACAAGCATTTTGCGTTTTTTCGGCACTTCCGTTTCGCCTGTGATATATCCGAAAAGCAAAATATCGTCCGCAACGAGCACGCCGCCCGCAGTTAAAAGCTCTTTAAGCCGCGGCAGATATTTTATATACTGTACTTTTGCGCAGTCCAAAAAAATGAAATCGAATTTGCCGTTCAGGTCTTTTATAACCTCTCCAGCGTCGCCTAAAATCTGAGTAACCCTTTCCGCAACGCCGAAATTTTTAAAATTTTCCCGCGCCTGATTGAAAAAATTTTCATCGCGTTCTATTGTGGTAAGCCGAGCATTTTTGCATACGTCGAGCATAACCCCGCCCGAAACGCCGACAGCCGTGCCTAATTCCAAAATATTTTCGGGTTTCACCGCGCCCGTAAGCGTACATATAAAATTCAAAGTTTCGTCGTCGGAAACAGGGATTTGTTTTTCAAATGCCTGTTCGCGCACGGACTGAATTTTATTGCTTATACGCGGTTTGTTAAACTGCGCGGTTTTTGTTTCCCTTTCACCGTCTTTGGTGTTTTTATGCGCGTAGGAAAATTGCATAGTTAGATTATAAATAAAAAGCTATCACTTAAAACATAGAAAAACGTGAAGAACAAGGCGCGCGAACACCGCCAAATGAGCTTACATAAACCGTAAAATTTTCAGACGGCGCGGAGCGCGGCAAAGTTATACGACGTTTATATGCATTTTACAGCTCAACGACTACAGGAACAACCATAGGCGACTGCTTGGTTTTCTTTAAAAGATAATTGCGGAGCGAGCGCTTTATAGCGCGTTTAAGCTCGTCTGTTCCTGCGCGGGCAATATCCACGCCGTCTATTGCGCGGTAAATTACCTCGCGCATTTCTCTGTTATAATCACGATGGAAATCAAATACGAAGCCCCGCGAATTTATAGCGGGCTCGCCCACGACTTCGCCGTTTGAAACTGCAACAGAAACGATAAACAAACCTTCTTCGGAAAGCTGACGTCTGTCCTCTATGACTACGCTCGCCTTTTCGTCTTCTATACCCTCTCCGTCGATAAGACGCGAACCCGAAGGAACGCTTGCAATTCTTTTCATTCCCCCTTTAGAGGTCAATTCTATACAGTCGCCGATATCGGGAATAAGCACACGGCTTTCCGGAACGCCAAGTTCTTCTGCAAGCTGGGCGTGCTTTTTCAGGTGACGGTATTCGCCGTGAACGGGTATGAAATATTTTGGCTTTAAAAGGTTGTGCATAATTTTATGCTCTTCCCTGCACGCATGACCGGAAACATGGATATGTTCCAGGCTTTCGTAAACGACGTCCGCGCCCTTTCTGTAAAGGTTATTTATTACGCGGTAAACCAGCTTTTCGTTGCCGGGTATAGGCGACGCTGAAATTATAACAGTATCGTTTGAACCTACCGTCACAGACGGATTATCGCCGTTTGCCATACGGGTAAGCGCGCTCATAGGCTCCCCTTGGCTGCCAGTGGAAACAACGACGATTTCGTTATCCCGCATGTTTTTGATTTTGGATACGTCGATTAACACGTTTTCGGGTATTTTTATTTCGCCTATTTTTTCAGCCGCCTCAACTACGTTTAGCATACTTCTTCCCGAAAGCGCGACTTTACGCTTATATTTGACGGCAAGGTCTATTATCTGTTGCAACCTGTGTACGTTTGACGCGAACGTGGCGATTATTATGCGCTTTTTTATGTTTTCGTTAAAAAGCCTGTCAAGCGTGGTGCCCACTGTCGTTTCGCTCATTGTAAAGCCGGCGCGTTCGATATTAGTGCTTTCACCCATATATAAAAGAACGCCGGAAGAGCCGATATCGCAGATGGTTTTCAAATCGATAGGGTCGCCCGCAACCGGAGTTAAATCGATTTTATAGTCACCGCTGTGAAAAACCACGCCTTGCGGAGTATTTATGGCGAAAGCCAACGACCCCGCGATTGAATGGTTGACGTTTATTGCACGCACCCTGAAACAGCCAAGCTGTATAGACTGCCCGGGCGTAACGGTTATTTCCTTTACGTCGTTCAAGCGGTGTTCGCGCAATTTGTTATCTACAAGCGCAAGCGTTAATTTAGTACCTATGACAGGCACCTTGAGTTCTTTTAAAAGATAGGGCACGCCGCCGATATGGTCCTCGTGTCCGTGAGTTAAAATCAAGCCGCGGATTTTTTTTGCGTTATCCAGAAGATACGTTATATCCGGAACGATTAAATCAAACCCGGGGGTTTCTTCGGTGGGGAATATAGCGCCTGCATCGATAATAATTATATCGTCGCCGCATTCCAGCGCGGTCATATTTTTGCCTATTTCCCCAACGCCGCCGAGAAATACTATTTTAACCGGTTTGCCGCCGCGTTTTGCTCCTTTTTCACGGTTTTCCTGCTTTTCCGTTCTTTGCGGCTTTTCTGATTTTACTTTATTTATGCGGGGAGCGCGTTGCTGTTTTTGCGGTCTGTTGCCGTTTTCTCTTTGGTTGGTACGCTTTTCTGCGGCGTGCGGATTCGGCTTATTATCCGTATTCTTTCTGCGCCTTTTGGGCAGCTTAGCCGCGGGATTCTGTTGTTCCTGTTCCAAATTAATTCTCCGTTATTGTTATACTACATATTGAATACTGAAAGGGGGTTGAAAAAATCAACCCCCGCGTTTCAATTTTTTATTACTTTTTCTTAACGTCTTTTACAAGCCCGTCTTCGATTAATTCTTCCATACTTTCATAAGGATACATAGCCGCGTAATCACGCTGAGGAATGCTCCTCTTGACGCCGTTGCGGGCTTCGAGCATTTCGTCAATAAGCCTTACAGCCTTTTTTACACCAAGCGGGCTCTTGATTTTTATCATCATAGGCGTGCCGTGCAAAGATTTGTTATCTGAAACGTCTTTATGGTGATAAACCGAAATTTCATGGGTTTTAGGGTCGAGCGCAAGATATAAAACAAGCGTCTTTCCACGGATTTTAAAGCGGGCGATAGTTTCTCTGCCCTTATGGAAACGTTCGGCGCCCCAGGCGATATTCGAGTTAACCTTTTTATAGCTTAACAGCGCGTTTCTCGTTTCGCCGTAATATTTTTTCTGTTCGTCAGAGCTTTGAATTATTCTTGCGATAAAGCTGCGGTTGTAACGCATCATGTTCGCAAAATCCACGCCGCCTTCGCTTTCTTCTCCCTCTTCAGCTTCTTCATCGCCGTCCGTATCGTCGTCATCTTCGCCGTCTTCGGCACCGACTACCAAAACTACGGGGATTTTTTCTTCTTCGGGAGCTTCTTCCGCCTTTTCTTCAGCGGTTTCCTGTACGGGCTCTTCTATAATTTCTTCGGTCTGCTCTTCAACCGCCTCTTCGGTTTCGGGCTCTTCCTCAATTTCTTCGGTTACTTCTTCCGTTTCTTCAACGGTTTCCTCTTCGACAATTTCGGGCTGTTCCTCTGCCGTTTCTTCTTCGGCTTCGGGTTCTTCCTCGTAATTTTCTTCTATTAAATCTGAAACGGTAACCAGGGTTTCTTCAACCACATACGGTTCTTCGTAAGCTGCCGAGCTTGCCGCTTCTTCGCTGCGCACGGCAACAACTCCGTTTTTGAGCATTTCTTTAATTTCGGATATTTCGTTATCGATAGCGGTGAAGCGTTCTTCCGCGGTTGCATAAACCCTTTCAGAAACGCTGTCGGAAACCTTGTCGATACCGTCTTCGTCGAGAACGATTTCGTAATCGTTATCCTGCTGGGATTCTATAAGTCTTGCAGATATGGATTCCGTGAGAACGTCGTGATCTACGGAAGGCATTGCGCTTATAACCTGTTCGGCAACCTTGTCTGCAATTTCGTCGCTGTCGTATTCGGGAAGATAGTTCGAAAGCACGGCCGCCGCTTTATCGGCTATAGCGTCTTCATTGATTCCCGCAACGGTAATCTTTTCGCTGATGCGCGCCGCCATTTCTTCATAGTCGGGCTCGCCGCTTTCTTCTTCCACAAGCGCAGTGCGAAGTTTTTCCGCTACTGCGTTTGCTATAAATTCGTAATCGAGCTTATCGGTAACTTCTTTTGCAAGAGTATTGCAACCCTCGTCGTCCACAAGAATTTCAAAATCTTCGGGCTTAAGCGAACCGACCTTGAGCGCTATAGCGTCGGCAAGTTCGTCTTCGTTTATATCGTAATTCACGGGCGCAACAATCGCCGAGTTGTTAACATCGGGCGCAGGGAGCTGTTCCGCAATTTTCTGTACAAGATAATCGTAATCGATTGCCTGCGTTTCGGGGAGAACGATTTGCTCCGCAACCTTGTTTGCGATGTATTCGCTGTCTACGTTGCCGTTACTGATTCTTTCGGCAACCTTTTCCGCAATGTAATCGTTATCGACAGCAACCGCATTGACCTTTTCGATAACTCTTTCAGCAATGTAATCGTTGTCTGCTTCCGCCGCGGGAACAGTGAGCCTTTCGGCAACCTTATCCGCAAGCGCTTCGTAATCAACTTCCATTTCCGCATGAACCTGAGGAAGCACAAGCTGTTCGGCAACGCGTGAAGCTATATAATCCGGGGAAACCGCCTCTTGCAAAGGAATACGCGAAACAACTTTGTCCGCAAGGTAATCCACATCGATTTGAGAGGGGGAAACTTCCGCTGCAACGCCGCCGGCGGGAATAAGCGCGGCGACCTTCTGCGCAAGATAATCGTAATCAATCTGAGGTTCCGCAACCGAAACCGCAACCGGAAGAGGCGCAGCCGAAGCAACCGCCGCTTCCTGAGCAGGCAATCTGGAAGCAAGCTTATCGGCAAGATAATCGTAATCGATAACCGCCGGCTGAACGGGAGCCGCGGCAGAAGCTTCCTGAACAGGCAAACGAGCGATAAGTTTGTCCACGAGCACGTCGTAATCGATAGGCTCAACGGTCTGAGCTACCGGAGCAACATATTGAACGGGTTCGCCTTCAACCGCCTGGGGAACAGGCATACGCGCCGCGATTTTATCCGCAAGCAAATCATAATCGATTTCCGCGGGCTGAGCATTTTCAACAACCGCGTTTTCTTCCGCAGGCTCTTCCCTTTTCGTGTTGGGGCTCTGTGCGAGTTCTTTTACCTCGCCGACCTTTTCTGCAACGGAATCGAAAATGTTCGCATTCTGAACGGATAAATATTTGAGCTCCTGCTTCAAAGCGTTGTAATCGCTTTCGAGAGCGTTCTGTATTTCTTCGCTCTTTGCAATTACACGCGCAAGCTCTTTCTTTTCTTCGGCAAGCTGTTCGAGAGCCGTCTGCAAATCTGCGTTCGACTGCTTTGCCTGATTGAGAATTTCTTCCGCCTTTACGGAAAGTTCACGCTCGTATCTAAGGATTAGGTCCGCTTTTTTAAGCGGTTGCCCTTGCTGAATCGAATCTTCGTATCTGTTGTCAGCCATTTTCCACCTCATTTGAGTAAATTTAACTAATTTTGGCGCCCTTTTGGGGTTAGTACACTCTTAGTGTACACCTTTTTTTAAAAAAAGTAAATAATTATATGCAAGTTTTTTGCATTATTTTCGTATAATTTCCGATTTTTTTCGCATTTGTCGGCACATATATGGGCACCTACGGTTTTTTCACGCTTAAAACAGCCGATTATTAGGCGGTTTTCCAACCGCTGGAAATTTTGTAATTTTTTAACATCTCAATTGAAAAATGAAAAAATATTTCAAATTTTTAACTTTTAAATTATGAAAAAATTAAAAAAATTAACAAAAAATTTACTCCGAAGCGGTAAAAAAACAGAATAAAATCACCGCGGCGCGCCAATAATAAATAAAAAGAGCGGAGGCTTTTTTATGGGCAAAAAAAAGAACAAAATCAATAAAATCACAGAAGAACAGTACTACGCGTACGTGGCGGGGCTAAAAAACGACGCCGCGCTTGTAGACGCAAACGGCAAACTCATTGTGCCGGAACCGTTCAACCGCAATAAAACGGAAGAAAAACAAGGCGAATAATAGTTGAAGGCGGGAGCAAAATTTGCTTCCGCCTTCATATTTACGGCACCCCGTCACCCGCGTAGACTGAGCGCGGATACCGTCCGTAGCCACTTTATTTATATGCTTTATAAACATTTTTTGTTACACTGAACCGAGCTTACAAAAATTCTTTTATAAGGAAATTCTTCACGCGCCGTTTTAAGTTAAAGAATTATACAAATAACTCCGCCCTTGCCTTCGTTTACAATCCTTGTGATTGCCCTGCGCATTTTTGCCTTTGTATCGTCGTGCATGCCGCAGACTTTTGTAGCAAGCCCTTCTTTAACCATTCCGCGGAGAGATTTGCCGAAAACGTTGGTATCCCACATTCCGTCGGGGTTGTTTTCGAAGCCCGTCATCATTCCCTGAACGATGCTTTCGCTTTGACCCGCATTGCCCATAATCGGGCTGACTTCTCCGGTTACGTCTATCTTCACAATATGATAGCTCGGCGCGGTTGCGCGCAGCTTAATGCCGACGCTGCCCCCCTGCCTTACCATTTTGGGCGCTTCAAGGCTCATATCGTCATCGTCGGGATGAACAATTCCGTAGCCGTTCACCCTAGCACACTCAAGCGCGTCTTTTATTTTATCATATCCGCGCTTAGCTTCGGAAGTGCCGCGGACGTAACGCATAAGAGTAAACTCGTCGGAAATATCGTCGCCCGCAATTTCCGAAAGCATGTCGAAAAATATTCCGTCCTGTACGTATGCGGTAACATGAGCGTTACCGTTTGCAAGGCTCAATTCGGTCGTTACGTTGCCTTTCCAGAACTTACAGCCTTCGAGCATATTGTCGAACGCCGCGCAGTCTTTCATTTTGCAAACGGCGGAAGAAACGTTTCTGATTCTTTCCAACAGCTCGCAAAGCGCGGAGCTTTCCTGTGGAAGAAACCGCATCCATTCCGGAATATCCAAATCAAAGCTTGTTACGGGGAATTCGAAGAGCACGGCTTTTAAAATGTTCATAAGCGCGGGCGCGTCAAGCTTTTCACAGTTCGCCGCGATAACAGTTACGCCGTATTTGTTTTCAAGCTCTTCTCTCAGCTTTTTGCAGGCGGATTTATCGGGGTCAACGCTGTTAAGAACTATTACAAACGGTTTGCCCAAAGCTTTAAGGCGGGAAACCGTCTTTTCTTCAGCCTCAATATATCCCTCTCTTTTAATATCGGCGATGCTTCCGTCCGTCGTTACGCAAACGCCTATTGTGGAATGCTCGCTGATTACCCTGTCCGTGCCGAGCTCCGCCGCCTCAGAAAAAGGCAAAGGATTTTCACTCCACGGGGTATTGACAAGCCGAGGCTTTCCGTCCTCTTCAAAACCGTTAGCGCCCTTAGTAATAAATCCGACGCAATCGGCAAATCTTATATTCGCGGTTGCGTTTTCGATTTTTACGCAAGCCGCTTTGGCGGGAACGAACTTGGGTTCGGTCGTCATTACGCTTTTACCCGAAGCCGACTGGGGCAATTCGTCCACCATTACGGTTTTTGAGTTTCCGTCTTCAACGTTCGGAATTACAAGCTCCGTCATAAACTTTTTAATTAAAGTGGATTTGCCCGTGCGTACAGGTCCGACCACCCCTATATAAATATCTCCGTTGCTCCTTTTGGCAATATCCTCGTAAACGTTATAATCAAGCATTATCCGCCTCCGCAAAATCTATGTGTATAATAACTTATTTTCAAACTTTTGATTTTAGAACGTAATAATCCAATTTATTGCCGATATCTCGCTTTGGTTAAAAAATAAAATGCGGCGAAAACAACAAACC
>CAMWMZ010000052.1 GCA_947175485.1 uncultured Clostridia bacterium | reverse complement strand
TTGTAATATTTTCACAACTAAATTTTTATATTTTTGTTAAGTTAACAAGAATTTTACTTACTAACATAAAATAGTGTTAGAAAGTAACAAAAATTAAATTTAAAAATTTTTTGCAAATGTTATTGACTAACAAAAATCAAAGTGATATATTTGAGCTGCAATCAGGGAAAACCGCTTGATTGACTATGATAAACGGAAAACGACGGGAAATAATTCAAGTGAGGTAAAACATGAAATTAATTAAATATTTACGTTATGTTCATAGCCTTATGACCCCTGCGAAGACGTTAAAAAAATAATTGAAAGAGGTGTTTATATGTATATTTACGAAGATTTGAACGCTTTGGACGAAAACGTGGAGACGTACGGCGTATCGTGCCTTAGCTACGTAGCGCTGAACTGCGGAAGATAAACGAAAAGATAAAAGGAAAATGAAATATATAACAAAAAAGAAGGAGTAAAGAGATGTTTTTCGATTTTGACGAAGAAGAAGGCGAAGTAAAATTCAATTTCCTTGCCGCTTACGCTTTGTTTGCATCTATAAACGGCATAAAATAATTTAACTTTTATCAAACGCGGGCAAGACCCGCAATACCGAAGAAAACGACACGCCGCGGCTTTTGCCGCGGCGTTTTTTTAAAGCTTTTCCAAAATTTCCGCAGTAAGCCCCGAATAGTTTATTACCGCGCGTTTTTCAAGCCCGGTGCGCGGGGCGATAAGATAATCGGAAACGCACTTTAAATTGACGCCGAGTTCCGCCGCCCTTTCTTTTATTTGCGCGTCGGATTGCGCCCGAGGGAATTTGACTATTATATGCAGACCGCTTCCGCTATCCGATACTTCGCAATCTCCGCCGAAAGCAAAGAGCTTTTCAAGGAGGGTTTTTCTTATTCCGCGGTAGTAATTTTTCAGTCGGGACAAAAGCCTTTCGAAATATCCGCCGTTAAGCATTGCGGCGAGCGCCTTTTGTTCGAACAGCGGGACGATATTAGCCGACGACGAAAACAGGGTTATATACCTGTTATACAGCTCCGGCGGCAAAACCATATACCCAAGGCGCATGGACGGCGCAAGGGTTTTGGAGAAAGTATTCATATATATAACGCGCGACGGACAAAGCCCGAACATATTTTGAAGAGGCTTGCCCGACAGGCGGAATTCGCTGTCGTAATCGTCTTCTATAACGTAGCCGCCGACCGAGTTTGCCCATTCGGTTATTTTAAGGCGGACGGAAACGGGCGTTACCGCGCCCGTAGGGAACTGGTGCGCAGGAGAAATATGAACGGCGTGTGCGCCGCTATTTGCAAGCTGTGTGACGTCTATACCCTTTTCTCCCACGTTTACCGCAACCCATTTTGCACCGCCCAAAGCGTATGAGGAAGAAATTTTTCCGTAAGAGGGGTTTTCCACGGCAAAGATTTTATCCCTGCCCAACAGCTTTATAACGACGTCGTAAAGGTGTTCCGCTCCCGCACCTATTATTATATGGCGCGGGTCTACGTCTAACCCGCGCGAGCGGTAAAGATAATCGGATATAGCTTGTTTGAGTTCGGGGTCGCCGCCGCAAGGAACGCGTTCGAGGAGATGTTCTCCGCAGTCGGCAAGCACAAGACGCATAAGGCGCGCCCACGTTGAAAACGGAAACATATGCGCGGGGGTATTACCCTTTACCATGTCGCAAAAAAACTTTTCTTTTTGAGCGCTTTCCGAACGGACGGACTGATTGCGCGGCGGGGGTTCAGGAGAGTTCACCCTTTCCGCAAAATACCCGCTGCGTTCGCGCGAGCAGATATATCCCTCGGCGAGCAGCTGTTCGTAAGCGAGCTGCACAGTGGTTACGCTTACGCCGAGCTCTTCCGCGAGGGCGCGTTTCGAAGGGAGCTTTTCCCCCGCCTTTATTTTTCCGCTTAAAATTTTACCGCGGATTTGCGAATATAAGGAATAATATTTGTTTTTTAAATCGAGGTTTAAATCAAGCATAAAACTGGTATTATAAAAAATAATAAATCTGGTTACACAAATAATATCAGATTTTGCTATAATAGTCAACGTAAATATATGGAGGTTATATATGCTATCAAAGAGAATACTTACAATGCAAGATCTTTCGTGCGTTGGGCAGTGCTCGCTTACGGTGGCTCTGCCCGTACTTTCTGCGTTCGGGGTTGAAACGTGCGTTCTGCCTACCGCCATTCTTTCTAACCACACGATGTTTAAAGAGTGGAGTTGCCTTGACCTGACGGAAGAAAATAAAAATATTATGAAGGTATGGAAGAAAAACTCGTTTAAGTTCGACGCGTTTTATCTGGGCTATCTCGGTTCCGTCCATCTTATGTCACTTGCGAAAGAATGTTTTTCGGAGTTTTCCGCCGACGGAGCGAAAATTATTATAGACCCGGCATTTGGAGATAACGGAGCCTTATATCCAGCATTTGACGAAAAATACGTTGACGCTATGCGGGACTTGATTAAATCGGCGGATATAATTTTACCAAACCTGACCGAAGCCTGTTTTTTGAGCGGAACGGCTTACGAACACAACGCGTCCGTTGAGTTTGCGGAAAGCGTAATTAAAAAACTTTCCGCCATGACCGACGCAGTCATAGTTATGACCGGCGCCGAACGCGGCGGAGAAATAGGCGAAATTATTTTTTCCAACCGCACATTTTCTTATATATGGGCGGAAAAGCTACCCCGACGCTTTCATGGAACGGGAGATATTTTTGCTTCGGCTTTCACAGCGGAGTACCTTGAAAGCGGAAGCTTGGAACGAGCCTGTTCCGTTGCGGGCAAACTGGTTGCGGAAAGTATTAGGGCAACGGATCCCTCGCACGGCTACGGCGTGAATTTTGAATACGCATTGAAAAATATCGTCAAATAGTTTTTACTTAAAAAATCCCGCGCCTTAACGGCGCGGGATTTTAAATTAAATCTTTTCCGCGATTTTTTCAAGAAATTTTTTTGAGGAAAGCTTTTGAGGGGTTATTCCATCCGCATTGAAAAGAGGCACGAGGTCGCCCGTCATGAAACCGCTTTCCACGGTTGTGAGCACCGCCCTTTCAAGCCTTTGCGCAAAGGCTACGAGAGCGGCGTTTTTATCGAGTTCGCCGCGTTTCCCGAGCGCGCCGATCCAAGCCCATAAGGTGGCTATGGGATTGGTTGAAGTTTCTTCCCCCTTTAAATGGTTGTAATAATGGCGGGTAACGGTGCCGTGAGCCGCCTCGTATTCGTACTTATTATCGGGCGAGACGAGAACCGAGCTCATAAGCCCGAGCGAGCCGTATGCCGTTGCAACCATGTCGCTCATAACGTCGCCGTCGTAGTTTTTGCACACCCAAAGAATTCCGCCTTCACTGCGCACAACCCGCGCCACGACGTCGTCGATAAGGGTATACATATAATATAAGCCCGCCTTTTCAAAATCCTGCTTGTATTCGGCGGAATAAATTTCGTTGAAAATATCTTTGAAACGGTGATCGTAAATTTTTGAGACGGTATCTTTAGCGCCGAACCATACAGGCAGTTTTTGCGCGAGCGCGTAATTGAAACAACTGCGCGCAAAAGCTTTTATAGAGCTATCCGTATTGTGCGCCCCCTGCACTATCCCCGAGCTTTTATCAAAATCGTGGATTAAGGAGCGTTTTATTTCTTTTCCGTTTTTACAAATTACAAGGTAGGCGGTTTCGCCTATTTCGCACTTTTCTTCAACCGCGCCGTAAACGTCGCCGTATGCGTGGCGGGCGATGGCTATGGGGCTTTTCCAGCCCCCGACGTATGGCGTTACGCCTTTTACGATAATCGGCGAACGGAAAACCGTTCCGTCGAGAATACGGCGGATTGTTCCGTTAGGGCTTTTCCACATTTGCTTGAGGTTATATTCTTTAACCCTTTGAGCGTTAGGCGTTATGGTGGCGCACTTGACGGCGACCCCGTATTTTTTTGTTGCCTCGGCTGAAAGGCGGGTTACTTCGTCTTGCGTTTTATCCCTGTTTTCAAGCCCCAAATCATAGTATTCCGTTTTTAAATCGACGAACGGTTCTATTAAAATTTCTTTTATCCAGCGCCATAGAACGCGGGTCATTTCATCGCCGTCCATTTCCACGAGCGGCGTTTGCATAGCGATTTTTTGCATAGCTTTCCTCTTTGGTAGATTATAAACTATTTGCGCCCGAGTTTACAAGCGTTTGAGGAGATATTTTCAAGCACGCCGGTGCGGAGCAGTTTTTTGCTTTTTGCTTCGGCAAAGTCTTTTTCCGCCTGTTCGATAACTTCTTTAAGCACGTGCGAAAAATCCTTGAAGCCGCTTGAAAGCAGATAATAGGAAAGCGACCCGGGGACGGTGTTTATTTCGCTTAAATAAACTTCTTCTTTATCGAGGATATAATCGAACCGCACGACGCCGCGCATATCGAGCTTTTCATAGACGTATTTAGTTGTATTTTTGATAAAATCCGCCGTTACTTCGGGGATATGTGCGGGGCAATCGCTCTTTGCGCCGCCCTGATATTTATCTTCGAAGGAAAAGATATCACCGTCGGTATGCGGCTCTTCGCATTCCGAGGTTATCACTTTACCGCCGTAAAAATATGCGGCGCAGTTGATTTCCCTGCGGTTTTCTATGTATTTTTCTATTATTGCGGCGCTGTCGTAAATGAGCGCGCATTCCAGCGCGGATTTGAGCTTTTCTGCGTTTTCAGCCTTTTCCACCCCTATGCTCGAACCGAGGTTAACAGGCTTTACTATAACGGGAAACGCAGGCATATCCGTGCGGGAATTAATTTCTTCCACGCTTTTAACGTATATGTAATCCGCGGTTTTAACGCCCAGCGCGGACAGTACGAGTTTGGTTAAATACTTATCCATAAAGGCCGAGCTTTCGAATATTCCCGCGCTTGCAAGCGGCAGACCCGCGGACGAGCAAAGCCCGCAAACGGCTCCGCCCTCCCCTGCGCCGCCGTGACAGCAGTTGAGCGCGCAATCCGCCGCCAAAAATTTTTTGGGCTTTCCGTGCTTGTTCAAAGTATATATCCCGCCCTTTGCCATTATTGCCCGAGAAAACGTTTTATAGCCTTCACCCTTGAAATTGGTTATATCGGACAGCTTACCGTCGGAATACATATCTCCGCTTTGCGAAATATATAGAGGAATTACGTTATACCCCGCGCCTTTCAACACGTTGATTGCCATTGTTCCCGTAATTACCGAAATTTCGTTTTCGTTGGACACTCCGCCGAAAAACACGATTATTGTTTTTTGCATAAAAAAATTACCTCCGCTTTTATTTTTCAGCTTTGGTAAATTTTTTGTTTTATAAGGTATTTCAGATTGTGTTTCGCTCAGGTATATATGTCGGGCAAGTCGTTCAAAAACAGAACCGTATCGCCTTGCTGCAAAATACTTTTCAGACAATCCTGTGCGGCGGGCAAGCCGAGAACTACGGAGAGCTTTTCTTTATCTCCGCCGTTATCGAGATAACCCTGCTTTACGGGTGCAATCAGCGTTTCGCCGACGAGCACGACATAGTCAAGCCCGACGAGCTTTGCGCCGAGTTCGTAGTTTTCCTTTTCTTCTAAAATTCCGAGCTCCACAAGCCCGGGGGTGACGGCAATCTTTCTGCCGCCGAACGATTTAAGAACGTCAATAGCCGCCGCCGCGCCCTTTACGTTGGAATTGTAGCCGTCGTCGAGAATATTTACGCCGTTGGATTTTATGAGCTGAAGCCTGTGTTCGATATAATCGAGACTTTCAACCGCCGCGGCTATTTCTTCCGCGGACATACCGAGGCTATGCGCCACAGCTGCCGCAAGCGCGATATTTTGCACTGCGTGCGCGCCCAGAAGCTTTGTATGGGTTTGAACGGATTTACCGCCGAGATTGAGCTTAAAAGCGCTTCCGCCGCAATCGGTTTTGATATCCGAAACGCAAGCCGCGTTAGATTTGGGGCAGGGATATGCTTCGAATAACGAAAAGCAATCGTCAGCGATTACTGCGGTTTTACAGCTTGCGAGGATTTCCCCCTTTGCTTTTACTATATTTTCCACAGTGCCGAAGCTTTCAAGGTGCTGAGGGCAAATTCCTGTAATTACGGAAACGTCGGGGGGGCACATTTCGCAAAGCTCTGCGATATCTCCGGAGCGGCGCGCACCCATTTCGGCTATGAATATATCGTAGTTTTCAAGCCCGTTGGAGTTAATCGAGAGCGCCAGCCCCATGGGAGTGTTGTGGGAGCGCGGGGTTGAGAGAACGCGGAACTTTACCTTTAAAATTTCAGAAAGAATTTGTTTTACGCTCGTTTTGCCGTAGCTGCCCGTTACGCCTATTATTTTTATATCGGAATTTTTAAGCTTTGCCTTAGCCTTTTTTACAAAAGATTTATTATGGGGGACTTCGTAAACTTTTGCAAGAACATTTGCCAGCAGAACAAGCGGAAGCATGAGAAGCGGAAATACCGCGAGCGGAACGTAGCGCATTATGGAAAACACACTGTTGCCCCAGACGAAATCCGCAAAATTCAAAAGAGTTATGCAAAAGTAAACGATAACCGCGGTTAAAAGCGCAAGCACCGCACACAGCCTTTTAAGGCGGGGCGTGAACGTGAGCGGGGTTCTGAGCGCCACTTTATTATCCGCCCAAATGAACAGCGGAAGGAAAATTGCGAAGCCCGAAAGCCCGCAAACTGCGGCATATGTGCCGGCAAACGAAAAGCACAGCGAAATTACCGCCGACGAAAGCGCGCACAAAAGCATTAAAAGAACGTGCCTGCCGAAAGTTAGATTGCCCTTTTTAGCCGCCCATTCGGCAAGCCTTTTTCCGCTATATCCGCAGGATTGCAAAATACCTAAAAGACGGTAACAGCAACCGCACAAAAGCGCGGAGAAAATTACCGCGGTTAAAATACATTCTATTGTCTTGGGTACAGATATGAAAATTCCCATTTACCGCTCCGATAAAAACGTAAGAATTTTGTGGTTGAAAATTTCGGGGTTTTCCGAAAAGCAGAAGTGACCGCCCTCCATAAGCTCGAGACGGCTGCCCACTATCAGAGAATTAAAGATTGCGCCCTCTTCATCCGGCGGGGTTACGGTATCTCCCCTGCCGTAAATAAGCAACGCGGGATTTTTGATATTTTCCGCGGCGGCGCGCAAATCTTCGTTGACGATTTTTTTGTAGCTTTCCCGCATTAAGGGAGAAAGCGATTTATATTCTTTACTGCCGAAGTGCTTTTCCGCAAACCTCGGAAACAGCTTTTTTACACGGCGGTAAGCCTTTACCTTGCGCATATATGCGGGGGTACGCGGTTTAACTATCCCCGCCCCGCCCGTTATTATCAGCTTATCGGCAAGCGCGCCGCGCGTTGAAAGAAGCTTTATAGCTACGCGCGCGCCGAACGAGTGGGCGATTATATGCGGGCGGTTAAGCCTTGCCGCGACGATAAAATTTTCAAGCCAGGCGGCGTATTCCGAAACTCCCCAGGCTTCTTCCGTTTGCCCGCTTGCGCCGAAGCACGGAAAGTCGGGTGCGGTTACGCGGTAAAACCGCGAAAGAAATTTTATCTGGTAGTAAAAGCTTTCTTTTTTAGAGCCGTAGCCGTGCAATAAAAGCACGTCTTTGCCCGACCCCAAGCATTGGTAAGATACGAATTTACCGCCGATCAGAATATTAAAGCTCCTTGACCATAACGAGGCAATCCTCGCCGTCGGAATAGTAACGCGTTCTTGCGTAAGCGCCTTTGAATCCGTTTTTGAGATACAGCTCCATAGCTATTGCGTTAGAAACGCGTACTTCCAGAAATAATTTTATTGCGCCCCTTTGCTTTGCGGCGCGGGAAAGCTCCGCGATTATGGCGGTGCCCACTCCGCTGTGCCTGAACGGCTCCGTTACGGCGACGTTTGCTATATCTGCCGTATCCGCAGCGACGGTTACTCCGCCGTAGCCTATAATTTCGCCTCCGTCTTCCGCCAAAACGCCGTGAAAGCTTTCCGTATCGAAGCTTGACGCGAGCATCTGAAACGACCAGGGCTCCTGCGGGAAGCACTCCTTTTCTATTTCCGAAATTCGCAGAATGTCTTTATATTTCCACTCTCTTATCAGCAATTAAATTTTCCTCCGCCTGACTTTTTCTCACGTACAGCGCGTGAATATTTTCCGAGATTTCCGCGGTTTGCACCGCGGTTTCAAGACAGTTTTCGGGGTTTAATTTTATATAGTTTTCAAACGGCAGATTTTCAAAGCCGTAAAGCGGTGCGTTCAAGGCTTTGACCTGCTCTTCGGAAAGGTAGCACGGTTCAAGCGTGATTTTGCCGCCCGAATAGCCGCATACGTAATAATGAGAGTGCGCCGCGTCGATTACGACGTAAAAAGGTTGTGCGCTGTTGACATTATATGCGAAAAGCCCGAACGCGGTTACAGCCTTTACGGGTTTATCCGCGGCGAGAGCAAAGCCCTTTATTGCCGAAACACCTATTCTTATGCCCGTAAAAGAACCCGGGCCGGTTACCGCACAGAAAAAGTCGCATTCGGCGGGGGTTAATTCCGCTTCCGCAAGCGCCTTTTCTATTTCCTCCATTAAAATCACCGAGTGTTGCATGGCACATTCGGAAATATGGCGCAGAACGCATTTGCCGCCTTTTTTTGCGAGAACGGTGAGATAGCGCGACGAGGTGTCTACCGCGAGGTAATTAATCATAAGTTATCTCCCTTCCTTCTGCAGTTTTGCGTATTGTGACTGTTTTGCGGTTTGCGGGGAGGACTTCTTTTATATTTTCAGCCCATTCCACAAGGCACACTCCGCCGGCATAAAAATAATCGCACAGCCCGAGCGCTTCGGCTTGTCCGCCGTTTTTTAAGCGGTAGCAATCGAAATGAAAGAGTTTGCCGTTATAATCGTTCATATATGCGTAAGTGGGGGAAAGAACTTCTTCGGTTATCCCCAACCCCATTGCGACGCCCTTGGAAAACACGGTTTTGCCCGCGCCCATTTCTCCGTTTAAAACAATCACGTCGTTTTTATTCAGATTTTTTGCATACCTTATCCCGAATTCGATTGTTTGTTCGGGGGAGCGTGAAATAAAAACCGCCATACGGGAATATTATACCCCGCGCGGCGGTTTTTTGCAATAATTATATATTAAATTTACGCTTAAACTTTTTTGACAAAATTAACTTGACAATTCGCTTAAACTTTTTTACGCTTTTTGCTTACCGCTTCGAACTTTTCGCTTGTGAGCTTAATAAGGCGGGAAAGAGGTTTATACAAAAGCAGTGTTGTTACCGCAAGCGCGACCGTTTTTATGAGGTTGAACAGCATTGCCCAATACCATACCTTTAAAAACATAGGCATGCCTGTCTCCCAGTTCATTCCGACGAAAACAGGGAAATTCAACAGCCAGTTTACGGGGAACGACCAAGCCACGCGTACCGCGCAGGCAATGGACATAGCGATAATTACAGATTTTATGCCTTTATTTTTTTTGTAGAGAACAGACGGTATCAGAACGAGCGGCAACATAATAATTACGTTTGCAAGCTCGCCCACGAAAGCCGTTTTAGTGAAGCAAATGCCGTAAATCAGCTCTTTAAGTACGCCGCAAATCATACCCGCAACCGGACCGAGCGCGTACGCGCAGACCATAACGAAGGTATCGGAGAAATCGAGCTGCAAATAAGGAACAGCCGGCAAAACCGAAAATTGCAACAGCCTAAGCGCAAACGCAAGCGCCGTAAAGACGCCGAGATACGCTATGCGCGTTGCCGTGAAGTAGTTTTTTAACACTTCTTTAGCGCTTTTTTTGTTTGTTTTTTGTTCAACTTGAATTTGTTCCGCTTCCGCGGGGTTTGCAACGGCTTGCGCCGCGGCTGCTTCCGCCTGCCCGGCGGGAATCTGAGTTTCGGTTTCTTGCATGAAGAACCTCCTTAAAAAATTTATTTTTAAAGTTGTTCTTTGCATTTAAAAG
>CAMWMZ010000051.1 GCA_947175485.1 uncultured Clostridia bacterium | reverse complement strand
TTATATTTTACTACAGAAGCAACAATACCCGCCACAAGAATAAGCAACAGCGCAACAAGAACGTAAATCGCCGCATATTCGCCGAATGCCGGAGTTCCCGCAACTATAACCGTTCCGGAACCTGCCGTATCCGTATTATAGCTGTTTGTAAGCACGTCGCCTTTCATTACGGAATTTAAAACAATCGCGTAATCGCTTGCCGCCGTCGTACTGCCTTCGGGCGTGAACAGCATCGTTCTGTTTTCAAGCGCCTTGCCCATCGTCAGGGTAAGAGTTGTATTGTTTTCGCCTATAAAAATATAAGCCGATTTATCCGTTTCGGTTGAAAGCGCCAAAACCTCGTTAAGCTTTTCAAACCCTTCCTTGGAAAGGTCCATCTTCACCGCACGAGTTCCGCCCATAAGGTAATAACTGATTTTATCGAAGTACGACGCAAAATCTTCTTTAATCGAAAGTATCGAATTCGACGTTTTATAATCAGTTCCGTCTCTCAAACTCATTTCACCGGAATACGTCAAAAGCTGAACGGTATTGCTTATTTCGCTCAAAGCGGAAGAGCGCCCGGAAGCGTCGTTATAGCTGTTTGCGTTTTTATTGAATTTATAAGCCGCGTACGTAAAATTCGTAGGCACGGAAACTTTTATAACGTAATCGTCCTCGATAGAAACGGAATATCCTGCGTAACCCTTCTCCCCGAAGCGTTTCAAAAGGATTTGCGCGTCTTTTTCCACGCTCTCTTTCAAAGCGTCGGTATCCTCATGCTTGTCCTTATCTACATAGACGCCGCCGTGAGGAACGTACTTATCCTTATATTCCTGATAATCTTCGTTTGCTTCGTCCTCCGCAACAAGGTTGTAATCGGATACCGAAATTACTCCTTCGGGATAAAGCAGAGTATAAGCCTCGCCGGAAAGGTCTCCGCCCAAATGAATACTGCTTATAAACGAATTATATCTTTTTACCCCGTTTGAACCGGGTACGTCGCACGAAATTACGGCAAAAAGCGATAAAACGACTATCGCCGCAACAAGCAACGCAGTTATAATCGCCGATTTTACTTTACCCATTTCCACTCCTGTGTTCTTCCGCGCGCTTTCGCGCGGACAATTTAAAAATAACTTATTATATTATAGTAAAAAAAGTTTCCGCCGTCAATAAATTTACATTGCGTGAACAAAAATAACAGCTTATTTTTGTCCTTTTTTAACGGCGGTAACGTGCATTCCGCACTCTATTCTCTTTTTCATCATTTCGCAAGTGGCTTTATAAGGCTTGTTTATATCTCCCTCGAAATGATAATTGTTCGCCGCACAGCCTCCGCTGCAAATAAATTTGGCAAAACAGTCGCCGCAGCCCTCCCGTGTAAAAAGACAGGAGGACGCGAATTTTTCTCTTATTTTTTTATCCAGCCTGCCTTGGTAAACGTTCCCCATAAGGAAGTCTTTATCCCCCGCAAATTGATGGCAGGGATAAATATCTCCGTTTGGAACTACCGAAAAATATTCGTTACCCGCTCCGCAAGCCGAAACCTTCTTTTGAAGACAAACTCCGCCTTCCAGATCTATGTTAAAATGGAAAAAGTTAAACCCTTCGCCGTTTTTGTATTTTTCAAGATATTTGTCGCAAAGGTTTTCATATTCGTTCAGAACGGCGGGCAAATGCTCACGCTTTATCGCCAAATCGTCGATATCCGTAACTACGGGTTCCATCGATATGCTGTCAAAGCCGCTTTCGGCAAGAAAAATAACGTCGTTGGAAAAATCAAGATTTTTTGCGGTAAACGTTCCGCGCACATAGTAGCTTTTATCTCCGCGCGACTTAACGAATTTTTTTATGTTTTCTATTACGAAATCAAAACTACCCTTGCCGTTTTTTGTTTTTCTTATCGCGTCGTGAATTTCCTTTCTGCCGTCCAATGAAAGAACAACGTTTTCCATCTCGCGGTTAAAAAAGTCTATTGCATCGTCGTCGAGCAACAGCGCGTTAGTAGTTGTGGTAAAAAGAAACTTCTTGCCGATTTTATCGCCCTTTTCCCTTGCATAAGCCACAACGTTTTTAATCGTTTGCAGGCACATCAAGGGTTCTCCGCCGAAAAAGTCTACTTCAAGAACCTTTCTCTTACCGCTGTTTTCCAAGAGAAAATCTATAGCTTTTTTAGCAGTCTCCTCGCTCATAAATTCGCGTTCGGAATGATATGCGCCCTCGTCTGCAAAACAGTAACGGCAACGCAGATTGCAGTCGTGGCAGATATGTATGCAAAGCGCCTTGACCTCATCTGACTTAATAGGATACGTCTTTATTTCCTCACGCAAAAAAAGCCCCTCGGCTTTAAGCGGGGCTAAATCGTTTTCTATCTGATTTACCTTTTCCCGCGGGAAAGAAATTTCTTTCCCATCTTCGTATTTCGCCTTTACGTAATCGGCGGTTTCCTTATCGCATTCATGCAGACTTCCGCTGCCGGAATCGTAAATGTAATGTGTATCTTTATATGTAAAAACGTGTATCATTGACGAAAAGGAGCAGAGAATTTTCTGCTCCTAAATTATTTTATATTTTCAGTTAGCCTTTTCGGGATTTTGCTCTCTCGTTATTCTTTCACAGCTTTGGTTTCCTACAGTGCAGCTTGTTTTGCATGCCGACTGACATGTACTTCTGCATTCTCCGCAACCGGTAATTTTTCTTTCCTGGGGTTTAGCCACAGTCTTAATCATATCAAAATTCTCCTTACTTAGTTTATTTAATTATAAATTACGGAGAATGAAAAAGCAAGCGATTTACGCGCTTTTTTTGATATTGACGGCAATCACTCCGGATATTCCGCCCGCCGCCGCGCCAATGGCAAGCTCAGCTAAGAACAACCACGATATAGAAAGCGAAAGAGATATAAGCCCGTACAAAAGATATGTAATAATAACGGAAATAACCCCGTAAATCACGCCTTTCAAAAGCCCTTTATCTCCGCGTATAAAAATAAGCCCTCCCGCCGAAATCGAAACTATTTTAAATACTTGATTTACGGGTTTAACCGCACCCATCGGCACGGAAAACAGCTGGATAATCACGGTAAACAACAACACGAAAGCCAAAGAAATGAGCACCGCCGCAAGTACGGATTTTGTAATCTGAAAAACAGTTTTACGCATAAAAAAACCTCTGCTTTAATCTATGCAGAGGTTTTACATTTTAGAATTTATCTTATTTATCTTCAGCCGTCTTTTTTCCGCCTTTCTTTTTAGGCTGCGTGTTTTCAGACTTATCTTCAACGGTTACGGGAACTTCTTCCGCAACTTTCTCGGGAGCAGCTTCCTGCTCGTTTAAAGGTTCAACCGCAACATTCTCTGCCGTTGCAGGCGCATCAACCGTATCACTGCCGCCCTGAGCCGCGTCCGCGGAAACGGGTTCTTTCTTTTCAACCACCGCATCCGTCTGATATATAGCTTGTCTGTCAAACTTTATATAGCTCTTTCCGGACTGCTCGGTACCGGTTTCCAGAACGAAAGTATTTTCTTCGTTATCCACTTCTACGACGATACCGCAGATTCCGCCGATTGTCTTAACTTTATTTCCGGGCTTTACGGCGTTGATTAAATCCTGAGCGTCTTGCTCCTGCTTTTTGCGCTTCTTACTGCTGAAAACATAGAATACAATGATTACCACAATAAGGACGGCAACAATCGCCAACATAATATAATTTTGATATCCACCCGGTTCTTCGAGCAAAACTGATAACATATCCGAACTTCTCCAATTTATCTTAATTTATTTAACTATAATATTTTTTATTTGTTTTTGCAAGCGTTTTTTAATACTTATTAAACTTTTGACAAAACTTTCACACAAAGCGCACTCAGCTTTCTTTACCGAAAAGCGAATAAAACTCCTTCGCAAAATCGTTAAGACTGTCCGCAAAAATCGCCTCGCGCATTTCAGACATAAGCTTGTGTAAAAAAGTAATGTTATGCAAACTCAAAAGCATTGAGCCAAGCATTTCGTTTACGTTTATCAAATGCCGCAAATATGCTTTCGTATAATTCTTACAGCAATAGCAACCGCAATTTTTATCAAGCGGAGTAAAATCTTCGGAATATACCGCGTTTCTTACAACTCTTTTTCCCTCGGAAGTAAAAGCCGTTCCGTTGCGCGCAATTCTCGTCGCCAGAACACAGTCGAACATATCAACCCCGCGCTTCACGCCCTCGATAAGACAATCGGGACTTCCCACTCCCATAAGGTAGCGCGGAACGCTTTCCGGCAATTCGGGGCGCAAAAGCTCGAGTATTTCATACATTCTGTTTTTCGGTTCGCCTACGGAAAGCCCCCCTATAGCTATGCCATCCGTCGCAAAAGGCTTTGCCCGTCGCAAACTTTCAAGTCGCAGGTCGTCATACATATTGCCTTGAACTATAGGGAACAGAGCCTGGTCGTCCCGTGTTTTTGCACTGATGCAACGCTCCAGCCAACGTGAAGTTTTATCCATAGCCGCTTCGGCTTGCGCATGCGTATATCCGTATTCGCTACACTGGTCAAGCTGCATTATAATATCCGCGCCGAGGTTTTCCTCTATAGACATAACCTTTTCAGGCGTAAACAAATGCTTTGAACCGTCTATATGCGAGTTGAAGTATACCCCTTCTTCTTTGATTTTATTCAGTTTTGTCAATGAAAAAACCTGAAACCCGCCGCTATCCGTCAAAATAGGCTTGTCCCAGTTCATAAATTTGTGCAATCCGCCCGCCTTTTTCACAAGCTCGTCGCCGGGGCGCAAATATAAATGATAAGTATTTGAAAGAATAATCTGCGAACCGGCTTCCTTCAAATCTTTTGGATAAACGCCTTTTACCGTCGCCTGAGTACCTACAGGCATATAAACCGGCGTTTTTATATCACCGTGCGGCGTATGGAACACTCCTGCTCTCGCACCGGTGTATTTATCTACGTGTTGTAATTCAAAACCGAAATATTTCATATCCGTCAATCCGTTTTTAATAAATAAACATTGCGTCTCCGAAAGAAAAGAAACGGTATCTCTCTTTTACGGCAATTTTATACAAATCGAGCGTACGCTCTCTGCCCGCCAATGCGGAAACAAGCATTATTAAAGTGCTTTCCGGCAAATGAAAATTAGTTATAAGCGCGTCTACGCATTTAAAGTCATAGGGCGGATAAATAAATATCTGTGTGTTTCCCTTTTGCGGCTTTATCATACCGTTTTCGTCCGCCGCACTTTCAAGCGTTCTAACAGAAGTAGTTCCGACTGCAATAACTCTTCTTCCGTCTTTTTTAGCGGAATTTATGATTTCAGCCGCCTCGGCGCTTACCTCGTAATATTCCGAGTGCATTTTATGGTCGGTTATTATATCTTCTTTTACCGGTCTGAAAGTTCCAAGCCCTACGTGTAATAAAACTTCGGCTATTTTTATCCCTTTAGCTTTTAACTTTTCCAAAAGCTCATGGGTAAAATGCAAGCCCGCAGTAGGCGCCGCCGCTGAACCGTCAATCTTTGCATAAACCGTCTGATATCTGCTCTTATCCTTCAATTTGGTCTTAATATAAGGCGGCAACGGCATAGAGCCTAGCTTTTCAAGAATTTCCTCAAAAACCCCTTCATATGCAAACCTTACCACGCGTTCACCCGTAGCCGTAATGCTTTCCACCGTTAAAGACAGTCCGTCCGAAACGATAAGCTTTTTACCTGCGGTACACTTTCTTCCCGGCTTTACAAGCACTTCCCACGTATTTATATCGTAACGCTTCAAAAGAAGAATTTCAACAGCTCCGCCGTTTTCCGTGTGCGCATATAATCGGGCGGGCAACACTTTAGTGTTATTAATAACAAGCACGTCGCCTGCATGCAACCGTTCGGTTATATCTTTGAAAATTCCGTGCTCTATTTCACCCGTTTTTCTGTTATAGGCTAACAGACGCGAACTGTCGCGGGGCTCTGCAGGAGTTTGTGCGATAAGCTCTTCGGGCAATTCGTAAAAAAAGTCGCTTTTCTTGTATTGCATATCAATCGTTTTCGTTTTTATCGAACAAAGAAATCTGTTCTTTCTGCCTTTCGTTCATTTTATATCCAAGATGTTCGTATCCGCCGCGAAGTATCATTCTGCCGCGCGGAGTACGCGCTATAAAACCGAGCTGTAAAAGATAAGGCTCGTAAACGTCCTCTATAGTTCCCGCGTCCTCGTTAATAGTAGCCGCCAAAGTTTCCAAGCCTACGGGTCTGCCGTCGAACTTTTCAATCATTGCCCTCAGAAGCGCGCGGTCAACCTCGTCAAGCCCCAGCTCGTCCACTTCCATTTTTGCAAGCGCATATTTTGCGTCTGAAACGGTCACTTTGGGATTTCTGTTGATAGTGGAAAAATCACGCACACGTTTTAAAAGTCTGTTAGCAATTCTCGGAGTTCCGCGCGAACGGCGCGCAACCTCGTCCGCGGCGCCGTCTTCTATTCCTATACCCAGTTTAGACGCACTGTGTAAAACTATCTCTTTCAGTTCTGAAGGCGTATACATTTCCAAACGGCAAATGATACCGAAGCGGTCGCGTAAAGGGTTTGCTATCATACCCGCGCGCGTCGTTGCCCCGATTAATGTAAACTTTTTCAGCGAAAAACGGATATTGCGCGCACTCGGTCCTTTTCCGACTATTATATCCAACGCATAATCTTCCATTGCAGAATACAAGATTTCTTCCACGCTATGGTTCAAGCGATGAATTTCATCTATAAACAAAACGTCGCCGTCGTTAAGGTTGGTAAGAATAGCAGCCAAATCGCCGCTGCGCTCGATGGCGGGCGCACTTGTCATTTTGAGATTTCCACCCATCTCATTTGCAATTATATGCGCGAGCGTGGTTTTACCGAGCCCCGGAGCGCCGTATAATAGCACGTGCTCCAAAACCTCGCCCCTTTGTTTGGCGGCGTTCATATATACTTTTAAATTTTCTTTTACCTTTACTTGCCCGACGTATGCTTCAAGCGTTTTCGGGCGCAACACGTTTTCTTCAAAATCGTATTCACCCTTTGTACTTTGAACCAATCTCTCTTCGCCGTCTCCGGTTAATTCTTCATCATCGAAAAACATAATCGCCCTTTTCGTTATCTGTTAATTTTAATGCAAAACCGTGCGTTTTTAGGTGATAATTTGGTGAAAATTACATGCCTTTAAGCGCAAGCATAATAATATCTTCTACCGAGTTTGCGCCTTGTTCACGAGCTCTGGCTATTGCCTTTACGCTTTCCGCGCGGGTAAATCCCAAAGTCATAAGCGCCACCACAGCGTCCTCGTCACCCGAAGAAACCTGTACCGAAACAGGTTCGCCTGCCGAAGCCGCGGAAGACACAGAAAGCGAAACCTTTTCCCTTAGTTCCAGAATAATCCTTTCCGCAGTTTTTTTGCCCATTCCTTTCACGGAAGAAAGTCTTTTGACGTCGCTCGTAGCTATAGCCGCGGCAACATCGCCCGCCGACATTCCGGAAAGAACCGCCACGCCCATTTTCGGCCCTACTCCCGATACCGAAACGAGTTTTAAAAACATCTCCTTTTCTTCAAGCGAGGAAAAGCCGAAGAGTGCACAGCCGTCTTCTTTGACCTGCATATATGTGTAAACTTCGCCCTCTTTTTTACCGGAAAGAGAACTGAAAGCGCTTCCGGATAAAAGGACTTCAAACCCCACTCCCGAGGGAGTTTCAATCAAAACCGTTTCGGGCGTGAGAGACAATATTTTTCCCTTTAAAAAACCAATCATAATTTACCTATTTTATATTGAACAGTCTGCCGAAACGCGAAGTGTGCGCATGGCAAAGAGCAACCGCCAACGCGTCCGCAGCGTCATCTGGACGGGGAATTTTATCAAGATGCAAAAGTGAAGTTACAACGTGCATCATTTGAATTTTATCCGCCTTTCCGTATCCTGTGAGCGATTGCTTTATTTGATTTGGAGTATATTCGTAAAGCTTTCCGCAATACTTTATACACGTTAAAAGCGTTACTCCGCGCGCGTGCGCTACAGGAATACCTGTTGTAATATTCTTTGAAAAGAACAATTCCTCAACCGAAATTTCGTCGGGCTTATATTTTACGAGTATTTTGTTAATTCCCTCTTCCAGCATAGCAAGGCGCACGGGTAAGCTTTCGTCTTTCGGCGTTCTGACAACGCCGTAATCAACCGCCACGGTATTGTCGTTTTTAAGTTTTTCCACAACGCCGTACCCCATAGTGGCAAGCCCGGGATCTATCCCTAAAATAATCATTGACTTATATTGTAATTTAAATTGCTCAAATTGTCAAATCATTGAAATTTGAGAATTCCAATAATTAAATTGTTGCCGCATTGCAAAAATAATATATTTATTGAAAAAACTTATATTATTTCATACAAAAAACGCCCGCAATAAATCTGCGGGCATTTTAAACAAATGAATATTTACATTGCGGGACCGGTTGCCGAAGGAGTATATACTCTTGCAGCGAGCTCTTGATTCAAAGAATAAAGCCCTTTTGCGTCATGACCGTAAAGCTTCATTTTCTTTACCATATCTTCAGCGTTCTTTTCTTCTTCGCCCTGCTCTTTGATAAACCAGTCAAGAAACTGCATTGTCTTGAAATCTTTTAAAGCAAAAGCTTCGGCATAAATATTGTTTATGAGAGAGGTAACATATTTTTCATGCTCGAAACCCGCGTCAAGAGGATCTGAAAGCGCTTTAAAAACTTTATCAGGCTTTGCAATAGCGCCAAACGTTACACGTACGCCGTTATCGATTAAATATCTGCGCATCATCATTGCGTGGTCGCGCTCCTCCTGAGCCTGTATCTGATACCAGTGGGCAAATCCTTCTAAACCTTCATCCTCATAATAATTGGCGAAGTCGAGATAAAGATACCCAGAATAAAGTTCTTTATTGATTTGATCGTTTATAAGTTCTGCTATTTTTTTATTTAACATAAACACCTCCGTAAAATTGGTTTTATTATAACACAAATAATGAAAATCGCAAGAGTTCAGGCATAACTTTCCGCAAGTTTTTTGAACGCGGGCAGAGCACGCTCAATCATTTCCGGTGAAACGCAGTAAGAAATGCGCACGTAGCCTTTGCACCCGAAGTCGTCACCCGCTACAATCAACAGCTCGTAATTTTTTGCTCTTTCGCAAAACGCTTTCGCATCCTGCTCGGGAGATTTAACGAACATATAAAACGCACCGTCAGGCTTTACGACTTTAAAGCCGTATTCTGTCAACGCGTTATAAAGCTTGTCTCTGTTTTTCTTATATATCGAAATATCCGAAGTTACATTATAGACTTTTTTTATTAGCTGTTGAAACAGATTAGGCGCACACACAAAACCAAGCGCGCGCCCCGCGCCGCATACGCCCGCATACACATCGGAAAAATTCTGCATCTTATCGTTAACAGCAATATATCCTATTCTTTCACCTGGGAGGGAAAGGCTTTTTGAATATGAGTAACACACTATGCTATCGGAGTAATAATTCATTATATACGGCACTTTTACGCTTTTATCAAATACAAGTTCACGGTACGGCTCATCCGCTATCAGATAAATTGTATTGCCGTATTTTGCCGAATACTTTTCAAGCGTTTCAGAAAGCTTTAAAATGTCTTCCTCGCTGTATACTACACCGCTCGGATTATTCGGAGAATTAATAATTACCGCCTTAGTATGTGCCGTTAACGAACTTTCAAGCTTACAAAAATCAAGCCTGAAAGTATCTTCTTCACAATCAACGGCAATAAGCTTTCCGCCGGCGTGCTCCGTAAAAACTTTATACTCAGGAAAATACGGAGCAAAGGTTATTACTTCGTCGCCATTATTCAAAATCGCATTCAAAGTAATAGTCAAAGAAGCCGCCGCCCCGCAAGTCATATAAAGACAATCTGCGTTAAGCGTAGTTCCGAAGCGTGTGTTTATATAATCCGAAAGCACTTTTCTTACCGAATAATCACCCTGCGCTGAGGTATAGCCGTGCAACTGCACAGGATCATAGGTTTTTAAAATTTCGGCAATAGTATCGTTAACCTCTCTCGGTGCCGGAACGCTCGGATTGCCGATAGAGAAATCAAAAACTTTATCTTCCCCTATTTCGGCTTTGCGCGCTTTTCCGTATTCAAACAACTCCCTTATAGACGAGCGAACCTTGCCTAAGCATACGTTTTTTTCATTTAACATAATTTCACCTTTGTTTATTTGCTTGATTATATCACTAATAAAGCAGTTTGACAATGTTTATATGAATTTTTTTCAATAAATAGTAGGATTTTGTAAATGAAGTTGTGCGCAGTTTG
>CAMWMZ010000050.1 GCA_947175485.1 uncultured Clostridia bacterium | reverse complement strand
AATGAATACTATACCGCCAAACCCGAAGAAATAAAAAAACGCGGAGCGACAAAATCACTTCCGCGTTTTTGGTTGAGGCGACGGGACTTGCGCCTTGAGCGGCGCGCACGGTAAACAGTCCACAGGACTGTTTATTCGACGGTAGAAGCCGCCGAACTAAGCAAAACCAGTTTTACTTGCCTCCCCTCAAGCCCCGTATTACCTAACCAAGAAATAAACCGAGGAACGGCTTTTGCCGTTCCTCGGTTTATGGTTGAGGCGACGGGACTTGAACCCACGACCTTCTGGTCCCTAACCGAAACAAGATATTAAAAAACAATCAAAAATAACTTAAAAAAGCGTAAAAATTAGCGTTTTTGCAAGGTTTTTAAAATCGCTACCCAAATTACTACCCGCAAAATATTGACAACACCCGCGAGAGCGTGATAAAATGAGAGCACAAGGGCAAGACATTAAACGGTTAGCCCCGAAATCGATTAAATAACCGCTCCCAGACTGCTAACTTCGGGGCGGTTATTTTTTTATGATTATGTAAATTTTGTCTTTTGTCACTCTAAACGAGCTAACCGCGCCAAGCTCCACCAAACAGCAAAGCAGGCGCAAGAACGGAAATTCCATACAATCACCCCCTTTAAGAGATATGCTCACCATATCCCCCAAGGAGCTAACCGCCTAAGGCTTACCCTTGCGGGTGACTACTGCCACCGTGGATATTTTACCACGTCGCCGCCGTAAAGTCAATCAGAACTCAAGCCCGCCAAAGTTCGGCGAGTTTTTTGTTGGCTCATGTAGTCTGTGGCCTTACTACTTCATGCCCGGGCGGTGTAGTCTGTGGCCTTACTACTTAAATCGAACACCAAAAACAAAGCGATATGGCGGGGCTAATATATAACCCTCACATTAATTGCTTTTTCTTGCGCTCCGCGGGCGCGTGAGAAAGCGCACCCTAAATGTAATGCACGCAACCGTGCCCGCCCACCGCATAACGTTCTGAACGCTCCCCACCGCATACGGCGAAGCCGTTAAAGAACTATGCGGCGCGGCTGTTTCTTTAGTATTTCTTTTTTAAAAAATCCTTTAAATGATAGTATTAAGGTCTTGCTTTTCATACTTTCAGTTCACGAAAAACATACTTTCAGTTCTTGTTTTTCAGTATAGAATAGTTTTATTTTCAAGACCTAAATTTTTGCATAAGAAAACCGCCAATTTTTCAGGCGGTTTTATCTGTAATTATTTTCTTTAAAACAACATTTCAGAGCCGTTTTTCAAGGCTTTGCAACGTCTATAAAGCGCGGAGCGTTCCGCGCCTGTTATGTATTAAGCAAATCACGCATGAATTGCTTCCAATTGTCGGGAAGCTCTTCACGTCGGATATTATGTGACAGCAGATAATTTAAAACGTCGGTCAAAATGCAATCGAGCCGCTGTTCCATTTCCTGCGTTTCTATGCTTGCAGCTCCGCCGCTTTGTCTTAATGCCGCAAAGTATTTATTATACGTTGTTACGTAGTCGCGTTTCAGCTGATTAAATGCAAAGTCGCATGCAAACGTCTTTGAAATATTTTCTTTGCTATCTTGCGTAAGCTCTTCCGCCTGCATTTCTTCCATTACGCTTTGCCATTGCGCAATAATACTGCGTTTACCCTTTTTCGGTTTAGCGGGTTTAGGTTCTGCTTGAGCGGACAGCATGAACAGCTTTTTAAATTCTTCTTTATCGGATTTTTGTTTGTTTATTGCTTTGCGGATTGATTTTACCGTCTTTAAAATCTTATCATTGACAACGTACACGGTTAAATAATCCGCGTTAATCCCCTTGCCCTCTGATATCTTACCGTCGTGCATTACAAACCGCAGAATACAATCTGAGCGCAAAAGCTCGTCTATAATGCCGTGTGCCGTACTCTGCGGAACGTTGAGTGTTTTCGCCGCGCGTTTCTCGCCGCCTATAAAATACTTTTGCCCGCGCTCTGAGTTCATATAAAAGCGGATAAGTACTGATAAATACAGTACGGCATTACCGCTTAAACGCTTTCCGTTAAACTCTTCTGTACGCAAAAAATGATACACCGGCACGCCGTGTTTGATATCAACGGAATATGCCGCGGCATACTTTGATTGACCGTCACGCTTAAAAGCTCCGCCATGCGTGAGCTCGGCAACGTTCCGCGCCGTGGTGGAGCGGGCAAAGCGCAATTCTTTTTCAAAATCAGTATATGAAGTCTTACAACCGCCACCCAAAACGTTTTGACGGGTTGACAAAAGAGCCGCGGATAAAATCTTCGTTGCCGAAAACCTTTTCCCGCAATGCGTAAAGCGCGCTCCTCCGTCTTTTCCGAAAAACTCCGACGGCACTACGGAAAAATGATTATTTAATTGTATTTCCGTTGCTCTTGTCATTGCCTGTCCTTTTTGATATAATTTAACAGTTTTACAGCCCTTGCGGGTTGTGATGCACACCGCGTGCACAGTGTATGTACTTGCTTTTTTGTGAATTTATTTCAAATTTCTATTTGTAACTGCTCCCATTGCCGCGAGCGCGTTTGCCTTCCCTTCCTTGTTGAAGCTGCCCCGCCGTGGCGGTGGTTCGGCGCGCAGTTCGGGCAATAACATTTTTCGTAATCTTTTGCTACCGCCCACCACGCCGCCCGTGCTTTTACATAGCTCGTAAATTCGCCACGCGCTCCGCAGTCGTCGCATGTGTATATTTTTGCTCGCATTCGCTCCCCCCTTTATGTATTCGATTTAAGTAGTTCCGCGCTTGACTACTTCTTCATGCCGGAGCGGTGTAGTCTGTGACCGTACTACTCCGCAACGTTCTTTTTACGTTCTTGTTTGTATTGCGCTATGTATTGATAGTGGTCGTCCCAATCATGGCGGCGGCAATCCGCGCATTTTACGCTTCTGTCTTTGCCGAACTTCCACCCAATCGAGCGAACAGCAGTCGCACCGTTATACAATTCCGCCGTTTTCTTTACGTTCTGAACTACTCCGCATTTATCGCAAGTGCATACGTAATATTGTATTGTCTGCAATCCTACCGCCATTTTGTCACCTATGTTTTTATTGATATTGCCGCCCATCAGCGCGGCTCGTTTGCTCTCACAGGCTCTAAACCGTCATTATCAAACGTTCTAAAGCTCTGATTTTTGTTGTAATACGAAATTTCTGATTTTCAGCCGTTCTCGCGGCGGGTTTGTTTCCACGGTGCGCAATTTGACGACCGCCTTTAATAATGGCGGGGCTCCGCCCCGACACCCCGATTATTTTTAAAGAGTTTACGGCGCGCCCGCCTTGTCTGCTGCGCTCCCCGACATTGCGGGCGCGCCTTTCTCTTACCCTTTTTTACATTTAAAAGGGTGTTGCCCCCGTCTGCGTTCCGCTCATTGCCCCCGCGCTCACTGTTTCCGGCAGCTTCTCGGCGGGCGCGGTCTGCGCGCGTTTGTCGGCTGCGGGCTTGTCTGTTCCAGAGCTTGTGTTTGCAGCTCGTCCAACGTCATTTGCCCCGGCAATTGCTTTGCGGGCTTTTCTGCATTCTCCGGTGACGTCTGAACGCTCAAGGGCGGAGCAACCGGCAGTTCTTCAAACACTTCATTTGTATTTGTTTTGTCTGCCTCGTCTACTGTCGCTCTGAGCTTTTCATGCATTAAGCGTTTAAGCTCGCGCCGTGTTAACGTTTTTTCCGTTTCCGGAAAATACTTCTTTTCGTCCTCGTCTATCTTCTTTTCTGCCGCGGTATGGATAATATCCGCGTCAAGCCCGGCGCGCTCTTCGATTATATCTTGAGCACGGTTGGTCAATGGCAGAAAGAAGAATAACCGCCGCCACCAACCGCCGCGCCATGGCTTTAATTCTAACGTGCGGGCTTCGATTTCAGCGAGCTTAATATCGTAATCTACTTCACGTTCGCGCGCCCTGAGCTCGATTGCGGCGGCATAGCCGTTTGATATGACGTCGTAAAATGCGTTTATTACGTCCATATCAGAAACACCCGTTAAACGTCGTTTAACGTTCTCGATTTCGGTTAAAAACTTATCGTCTATATCTTTTATATCTTCTAATGGTAAATATTTTATATTGTATTTTTTTCGTTTCTTAGCTTGCATAATCTGCGCCCTCCTCCGGGATATATTCTTCCAAACAACCTTTCGTATCGAAATAATTTAAAATATTGCCCGTCCCATTGTAGACGGTTTCGCGATAGCTTACGTTTTCGCCCTTGCCGATTTTTGATAGCTCCACGTATTCGTCTACGTCCGCGCGGTTGTCGAACTCGCGGCAGTGCCATTTTAAACCGCAAATTATACCGAAATGAGCAACCGTTTTTTCAAGCTTGTAAATTTGGATAAAGTGCCGAGATAAATCGCGGATATCCTTATTTATCAAAATCGGACGTTGCGAGGCTAACCATATTTCAAAATCTGCGTGTCGGTGTTTCTCAAAAAATGAACTCACCGCCCGCTGTAAATCGCCTTTGGAGTTAAATTCGTCTTGCGCTTCGTCTATGATTATTACCGCGCCGGGATAAAGCTTTTTATACTTATTACCAATGCCGATTTCAGAGCCTTTTATTAAGTATGGCTCGTATATACTTCCGTCCGGGTTCGTTATTTGGAATTTAAAATTACAGTATATCGGTACCTTTTCCGGCGGTGTAAGCTTTCTTTTGCGTTTTTTGTTAAGCCGCTCGATTATGCTTCGGGAATTATCCCAAATTTCTTGCCCGCGTTCAAAGTATAGCTTTTCAATGTTATACATTAAAAACGCGCTTTTGCCCGCGCCAACGTCGCCAAATATGTTATGTAACATTATTTACGCTGTTTCCCGCCTTTCTTCCGGATTTTCGTTTTGTTCTGCGCTCCCGCTCGCCGTTACAATAAACTTTAACCGGCGGCGCAGCTTCTGTCCGCTCTCTCTGTAACGCGCTACTGATTATCCGGATTGTTCCGATACCTATCGGCACCAACAACGGAAACGGTTGCGGCATTATCGAACACAATATACCCGCCACCATAAACGCAATTTCCATTACAACGCGGAAACGCTTCCTGTGCTTTTCCCGGGCAGTTCTTCTCTTCCTGCGCATTAATCCTTGTCCTTTCTACCTTTAATCTTGTTGTAAAGCTCTACGCCGATAAACACGCCCGCGATTATTCCGCATACCGCGCAACCCCATATTAAAGCCGTTTCCGCTTCTGTCGGAATTACTTCCGGAAAAAACGTCACCGCGATACGCGCCGTTATAAACACTATTTCAAGTATTACAAAAAATTTCATTTTCTCTTGTCCTCGCGTTTCTTTCGCTTCGTTGCCTTGCCCGTTTTGGACTTTTGAAGTCGTACGGGTTTGGGTTGTTTACAAACAAATTTTATTAAACCTGTTACAACTCCTTTAACGAGCTTATAAAGCAACAAAATAATTACCGGGGAAAAGATTACCACAAGCACCCAACCCCACCACGGCAGCGCGTTTATCCATGTACATGAACCGCACCCGGCGCAACCGCCTTGCTCAATCGGTTTGTTAAACTGCGTGTTGCCGGTCTGTTTGTTATCGACTACACCCAAATTATACGGCTTTCCGTTCGTTTCAAATTCAAGCCGTAATATTGATACGTCGTAAACGTTGTTGAGCTCCGCTTCACCGTCTGCAACTCCTTTTATTAACGTTACACCGGGAATAAACGAAAGCCATACGTTGTTAAGCTTGTATTTGTCGTGTGCTTCGTAAAAGTTCAACACCCATTTAGTGCCGGATAGTTGAGCTTCTCCGCCTGCCGTCAATTTATAGTCTTTATTGTTGTTGTCTGTTTTAAATTCCTCGAGCTTGCGTATACGCTTAAAAAGATACTTTGTCGCCGGGCGTATGTTCCCGACGTCGTTCTGATTGCCGAAGTTTTGTTTATCCGTTATCGTTAACGGCTCGTCATTGTATACTCCCGTTCCGAAGTCGATATATTCCCCGTCCTCGAAGTCGTAAAACATTCCGTGTGTGTGTTTATCATTTGCACAGTATTTACACTTTACACGGGTTGCAAAGAAAGACAATTCCGCGCTTATTAGCTTATCTATCGGGCGGTCTGTATCGAACGCAATAAAATACGCTTTCGTTATTCCCTCCATTGTTCCCCAATCAAGCGTTGTTCCGTCGTTGTAAACGCAATACCCCACAACTTTTTGTGTTATTTCTATTACTTCACTTGTCGTCATGGTGTATGTAACGTTATTTGCAACCGTTTCCACCGTCCACTGCTGCGCAACTCTGTTAGAAGCTTCAGATACCGTTTGTCCGCTTGCCGGTGGCTTGTCCATTTCGGAGTTGTACGGGCGCATTATGTTCGATATGTTGTAGTAGCGCACAGTATCGGTTGCAATCTCAAAGCCGTTTACTTTGTATTTAAAGAAAACACCATTTGAGTTCTGGAATGATAGCCGATAATTTTTAAAGCTTAAATCCTTGCTGCCGTCAAGCTCCCGTGCAATATTGATTGAGCTTGCTTTTATCGATTTATCCCCCGCAGGTTGGTAAACGTATATAAGCAGCTCGCCCGCCGTGCTTTCCGCGATTTGTATTACCTTCAAGCTGTAATCCTTATCATTTACGGGGTATTTGTCTGCGTTAAAGCTTTCGTCTTTTTTTAGGTCTTGCATTACGTCAGAATATGCAGAGGCAGCGGCGCGCGCCGTAAGCGCGCCGCTGCTTACTATAAAGGAAGTGATGAGTATTATCGCTATTATTGCCGCGGTTATTGTATATGTATAATTTCTTTTCACTGTCATTTAAAATATTACCTTATCAGGATTTATCGTTATATTACTTACCGGCTTTGACAACGTGTTTATCAGCTCGTCAGTAAACTCCACATCGCTTTGATTTTCTAACCGTCCTATTTTTTCTCCCGCATAGTAGTAATCTATTGAATAATATAACGTTCCAAAATAACCGGAATTATTCGAATACATGTATTCCGATACATACGGATAATAGTATGACGTCAAGCCAAGCTCTGATATTAATCCGCCCCATGTCGTTATTGTTGCAATATCGTAATACTCGGTTTCTGTTGCGTCGTCATATTCTACGCCTTGTTTTGTATGCAAAAATTCATACAACCCGGTATCCATTACCAGCTTTACTGTGCCATGAAATTCGTTTGGTAATACTGTGTACGGCAAGCCGTTACTGTCTGTGCTATCGGCATACTCCGAGCAAAATACAAGCGTATCCGATAAACTGTCTACCCCACGCGAACCGCCGTCCCATAAATCGTCTATCCGGGCTACTCGTTCCACCTTTATTGTTGCGGTTAATAACGGATTATTTAAGCATTCGGCTTTGACAATTATCCTTTCCCCAAACGCTTGTTTCATATTTATTACGGCTGTCGCTCCCCTGTTCTCTGCCGGAATAAAATCCACAAATTCATTTATGTTTTTATCTGCCGCCCATTTAGAGGTTGCGTTCTCAAAATATATCGCCCATTTTATCCGCTTGTCGCTTGCGTCTGCCGGTTCAAATTCTACTGACAGTAATTTTGCGCCGAACGGTACGTCCTTTAATCCGTATAATGCGTATTCTTTTTCCGTCAATGTTCGCGCGCTGATTGTTATTCCGTTTTTATCCTCCTTTTTTCCCCATGCTATCGGGTTCCACGTTCCGAACACTATCGATATAACTACGTATACCGCAGCCATTATCCCAAATAGCGTTGCGCATATTTTTATAGCTTTTTTGTTGCCCTGTTTCGTCCGGGGCGGGGTCTTGTTGGTTCTCTTTTTGTTTGACATTTTTAAACCTCCGTTTGTGCGCGTGTACGCGCGTATATTTAAAACCCATTTAAAGGGTGTTTATTAAATAATTTCATTGACTTGTTTTCCAACATTTGGTAAAATTCAGTTGAAAAACAAATACATTTTTAGGAAAAAATAAATGTTTGGTAATAGATACAGTCCTTATAGAAGACGAACTCGCGCACAAAGACGACTTAATAGAATTAGCCGAAAAAGAGATAGGCTTGACGAATATCAATATTCTACTTTTGATTATGAGGGAAAAAGAAAAAGATTAAATCGTAAAATGGCAAGTGCCATTAGCGACAAGCAATTAGCCGAATACGAAATCAAACACCCCGCGCCCGCTCCCAAAATTCAAGATAACAGCAGGCGCACAACAATAACCGCCAATGTTAAAGTAAACAGTGAAAACAAGAAAGGTGTCAACGACGCTTTTAATAGCAATAAAATCGGAAAAACAACCAAAAACAGTAAAAAGAAAACTGCCACACCTAAGGAAGGCAAGAAAAAATCAAAAGCCAAAATGATTTTTTTCTGCATTGTTGCGGTTCTTGTGGCGGCGGGTTTAATTGCTTTAACAGTTCGCATCACAAACTGCGTGCGAGATAATCAAGACAATTCTTCAAACACCTATTCCGCCATTACAATTTAATCACCTTAACCCCGTCGAAATTCGGCGGGGTTTTATTCTGTGGCTTCCTTTATTTTTGCGACTACTTCATCAAAAAGTTCGGATACAAAATAGCCGTAATTAGTAGTTTTTCGTCTGTGACAAATTTGGTTAGTTGCTATGTATGAACAATCCGAATATTCACTAACGGCTAATATTGTACTTGCTTTAATTATTACTCTGCTTTTGTCCTCAGTTCGTGTTACTTCTATAAATCCTTTCATTTATTTACCTCTGTTCCCGCTGAGTTCTTCGGCGGGGTTTTGTTAATTTATTGTCACCGTAGTTGATATATCAACATTTTTGAGTAAAGTATAGTTGAAATATTAACATTTGTCAAGATATCAACAAAACTTTGTTATTATTCTTTTATGAAAATTGGCGAAATAATCAAAGAATTACGGTTTAACAACAATCTTACACAGCAAACTGTTGCAGACAAGATAGGAATTTCACGTAGTGTGTTATCACAGTATGAAAATAATTTAGTAGAGCCAACAGCAAACGTAGTGAAAAAATTCGCCGCTTACTTTGAAGTAAGTTCGGATTATCTTCTCGGATTAGAAAACGACTATGGAGCGCGAGTTCCCGCCACCACTGCTGCGCCGATGGGCGCGCCCGCTCTCCCTTCCGACGAGCAAATTTTGCTTAACGTTTACCGCAATCTTTCCCCCGACATGCGCGATACGCTTTGGAGCTTGCTTTCCACGTGGTCGCCTGCGGCAAATAAATTTCCCACGAAACCTAACAAAAAGTAATTGATTTTTATTTTTTATGTAATAAAATCCCCCCTACTACTATCGCAGGGGGGTAAAGTATTAAAATTTATTTAAAAAATCTCTTGACATTTGAGTGTACAAATATTATTATGGGTGTACAAATGTCAAAGGAGGTAAAAGTTGGAAACAAAAAAAATGGGTAGACCTACCCAAGACCCCAAAACGGAAAGAAAAAATATCCGCCTATCTCAAACTGAAATCGAAAAGTTAAATTTCTGCATTGAGAAAACAGGAAAATCTGGAAATGAAATTATCCGTATGGGAATTGATAAAGTCTACCAAGAACTCAAAAAGTAAGGGTTACCGCTCTACCCTAGACAAGTTCAGCGATAACCCAACCCGGCAACCAAAGGCCACCTATAAAAATTGTATCATAGGTGACTTTGATTGTCAAACAAAAAAGTTTTTGGGATTTTTGTTTGCGATTTTAAAATCAATGAACCATGCTATTTTCATAAGCGACGAGGACTATTTGCAGTTGAAAAGCTTTTTGCCGCTCTTCGGCAAGCTGATATTTGAAATAGACCAAGCGAGATTAGAAAGGCAACTCGAACGCGACGTTGCCGAGCAATTCAGAAATTTAAAGCCGCCGAGCTGCGGCACACCAAACAACAATAGCGATTTTAAAACCCGAGCTGAAACGTCTTTTTTTACGGAGGAGGAGTTGAAAAAGATGCCAAGGCTTAAAGACGGGCGCACCCGAATAACTCCTGACGGTTACTATCAGATACGATACCGAAAAGACGGGTACGATAAACAATTTACTTCAAAGAGTTTACAGGTAGCAAAAGACAAGTTCCGCGAGTGGGTGAAAAGCGTTAACGACGAGAAAGCCGTTAAACTACCCAAAAAAAAGCAGAATTTGAAAGAATTTGCGGAGCGGTACTTCGAGGAAGTCAAACAGCAAAACGTTGCGCGGGCAACGTATACAGAGGCGCACCGAAAACTAACGGCGTATATCTTACCCGCCTTAGGCGATTTATCGATTAAAAATATAACACCGCTTAAATGTCAATCACTGTTGAACGGAATACTTGCCGACGGTAAGGGCAGAACCGCCGAGGACGTCAAGTTCATTTTAGGCGAGATTTTCCGCGCCGCGATAGGTGAAAAGCTTATCACAGACAATCCTATGCAGTTCGTCAAGATACCGAAGCACCAACGCAAGAACGGCAAGGCGCTAACCTTGCAAGAGATTGCCGATTTTATCGAAGCTTGCAAAAATTCACCGTATCAAAGGCTTTTTATGCTTTATTTGTATACGGGAATACGCAGGAACGAGCTACACTCCGCAAAAATCGACGATAATTTCATAACGGTTGCGTGCGGCAAGCGCAGAACAGGGCAACGGCAGCAATACCGCAAAATCCCCATTGCGGCGGGCTTGCGGCAATATCTTCCGATATCTTCGGAAGAGCTTGCAACGGCTAACGACGTTTTGACGGGCAATTTTAAAAAGCTTTGCCCCGCTCACCACCTTTACGACCTGCGGCACACGTTCACCACGCGCGCGCAGGAAAGCGGCATAAATAAAACGCTTGTAGACGTTTGGACGGGGCACAAGGATAACCGCGATATGACCGCAAGCGTTTATACGCATTTTTCGTACGAGTTCCAGCTCTCCGAAATTGCAAAGCTTGAT
>CAMWMZ010000049.1 GCA_947175485.1 uncultured Clostridia bacterium | reverse complement strand
GTCGGGGCGGATTTTTATTATTTAAAAACCGTTTATTTTATAGCGAAGAGCTTTTTTATAAGCTTATACCCGTCGGGCAGATACGTTTTCGTTTTTGCCGCTTCGTCCTCCGTGTAACGGACGGCGCCGTTTGAAAGACTTTTTTTGTTCGTGTACAAAAGGTACGGTATCGGGTCTGAAAGGTGTGTTTTTGTTGCGCACGGCGTCGGGTGGTCCGGACAGACGAGAATTGCATAATCTTCGCCCGCACGGTTTAGCATTTCGGTAACGGTGCCGATAACAAATTTATCGATTTGCTCTATGGAATAGACCTTGTGTTTAAAGTCGCCGTGGTGCCCGCACTCGTCGGGGGCTTCCATGTGGATATATACGAAATCGAGCCCGTTTAAAAGTTCGGCGACTGCGGTTTCCGCTTTTCCTTTAAAATCCGTATTGTAATTTCCTGTTGCGCCCGCGACTTCTATAATCTTCATATCGGCGAGCATGCCTATGCCTTTGACCAAATCTACGGCTGAAATTACGCCGCCCTTTAAGCCGTGCAGAGATTTGAAATTTTCAAGCGCCGGTTTTGTTCCCTCGCCCCAAAGCCATATGCTGTTGGCGGGGTTTTTTCCTTCTTTTATCCTTTTTAAATTTATCGGGTGATCCTTTAAAAGTTCGTAGCTTTTTTCCATTAGCCCGCGATATATGCCTGAATTAACGCCTTCGGGCAGATGCCCTTTCACGCATTTATCGGATATATCGTGCGGGGGAGTAAGATGCGCGCCTGTTGAGCCGTTTGCCATTACAAGGCAGTGGCGGTATTGAAGCCCCGCATAGAGAGTGCGGGTTTCATTGTCGAAATTTTCCTTTAAAAACGCGACGAGCACGTTTGCCTCTTCCGTGGAGATATCTCCCGCGGAGTAGTCGAGCATTATCTTTTCTTCGTAAGCGCCGCCCTCCGAAAGAGTGACGAGATTGCACCTTAAAGTAACGTCGTCGGGTTTTAATCCGACGCCCATGGAGACGGCTTCAAGCGGAGAGCGCCCCGTATAATATTTGTTCGGGTCGAAACCCAGAACGGACATATTGGCAACGTCCGACCCGGGCTTGAAGCCGTCGGGAACGGTTTTGCACAGCCCGATTTCGGAAAAGCGCGCGAGTTTATTCAGATTAGGCGTTTTTGCGGCTTCCAGGCAGGTTTTTCCGCCGAGTTCGGGGATTTTCCAGTCTGCCATGCCGTCGCCGAGTATTACGAGATATTTCATATTTATTTTTTAATTTAAATCCCAGTCTATGGGCTTTTTATCGTGTGCGGTAAGATAAGCGTTTGTTTTGGAAAAGGGTTTTGACCCGAAAAAGCCGTTGAACGCGGAAAGCGGCGAGGGGTGGGCGGATTGCAGAATAAGATGCTTTTTTGCGTCTATAAGAGGAGTTTTGCTCCTTGCATTGCCGCCCCATAAGATGAAAACCACGTTTTCGGTATTGTCGGAAACGAGCTTTATAACGTTGTCGGTAAACCACGCCCAGCCGCATTTGGAGTGTGAGTTTGCCGCGTGTTCGCGTACGGTGAGGGAAGTGTTTAAAAGCAAAATCCCCTCTTTCGCCCATTTAGTCAAATCTCCGCAATTGGGTTGTTTTATCCCCAAATCGTCTTCTATTTCTTTATATATATTCACGAGAGAGGGCGGAAGTTTAACTCCTTTTTTTACGGAAAAGCATAATCCGTGAGCCTGATTCGGTTCGTGATAAGGGTCCTGCCCTAAAATTACCGCCTTTATTTCATTGAGCGGCGTAAGGCGGAAGCAGTTGAATAAATCGTACATATCGGGATAGACGATATAATTCGAGTATTCGTATTTTAAAAATTCACGTATTTTTTGATACTTTTGGTCGTTGAAGAGGGGGGCGAGCAGCTCGTCCCAGCCGTTGCCGAGAGGTTTCATAGCGAGTTTAATACCTCCAGATATTCCGCGCAGTCTTTTTTCGCCGCGCAAAGGTCGTGTTCAAGATAGTTTCCGCATTCCTCGCGCTTATTGCCTGGTACTTCCGTGAAAGACGCGGCTAAAGCAAAGCTTTCCTTAAGCAGATTTTTGACGTTGCTGTAATCCATGTTAACCGTCAGAAGATAGTATCCCGTACGGCAACCCATTGGACCGAAATAAATTATATCGTTTTTATGCGCGGAATTGCGGACTATAGTTGCGATTAAATGCTCGGTTGTGTGCATTGCCGCTGGGGTCAGATAATCGCCGCCGTTGGGCGTTTTAAAGCGCAAATCCCATGTTGTGACACCGTGATCCGTTCCGCACAGGTACAAACCCTTTTTAAGTTCGTCGTGATTTTTTGAAAACGAGGGTATTTTATCCATTGTTTATATCCTTTAAGATTTTTTCAAGCTCTCTTTCCATTGCATTAAAGCACAGGGAAAGATTTTTTAAATATTGTTCGGTAGTGCTGCCGCTGCCTGCAAGGTCGGAAATTATTTTGTATGAATAAAAGGGAACGTTTGCGTGCATGCATACCTGCGCGATTGCGCCGCATTCCATATCGCGGATATCGGCTTTAAGCTCTTTGGTAAGCAGCTCGAAATCTGTTTTACTGTCGTTAAATCTGTCGCCTGTGGCGAGATTGCGGGCGGGATATGCTCCGTTGAACGCAAGCTTTATGTAGTTTTCTTCACATTCGTCAAGCGTGCCGATTTCGGTGCCGTTGAGTTGGGTAAGGTCGAAATCGTATTGCACGCACTGCGATACGGAATAAATTCCGCCGACTTTTACGCTTGAGTTAAGTCCGCCTGCAACCCCTATATTTATGATTTTATCGGCGCAGAGCTTGTCTATAGCTAATTGCGCGCCCGTTGCCGCGTTCACCTTTCCGACGCCGCAGACAACGATTGCTACCTCTTCTCCGAATAATTGCCCCCGCAATATGTGTTTGTTACAGTATTTTTCTTCATGCTTAACGTCTGTTTGCGCTATTACGGGAGCGGCTTCCTTTTCCATTGCGATTATGAAACATTTCATATATTCATTATAGCAAGACGGAAGGCATAACGCAATAATTTGAACGTTTGACATTGTACATTTTATAAATTATAATTAAGAGGCTATGATTCCGGTAAATTTGTTATCGTTAAACGTTCCGCAGGAAATTGCCTATATTCCGTTTGCCGCAGGCGCTTACGGCTGTATTTTTGCGGTTTTGGTTCTGGCGCTTATATTCGGGCCGAGGGCGAGGCGTAACGTAAAAAGGCAAAAAATAACGGAGCTTCCAAAGGGGCTTTCTCCGTTGGACATACAGAGGATTTTTATAGGTAAAACTTCTCCGCAAAAGCTTACGCGTGCTTTGCTCGTTTGGTGGGCGCAGAACGGATACATAAGAATAGAGCAGGTCGGCAGATATAAAGTAAGGGTTAAAAAGTTAAAGGGTATGCCTTACCACAACGACGGAGCGGAGTTTTTCGACCGCGGAACGTACGTGCGCGAGAGGTATCTTTTCGGGATTTTGGAGCACAAGATTTTGAGGGGGGATACGATAAATCTTTTAAAACCGCTGTTTACAAAGGAAGCGGTGAAAAAGACGGACGAAACGTTTGCCGTACGCGAGGACGACGGGGTTTATTCCGCAAAGCATTATCAGCTTAAAATATTTACTCTTGTCCTTTGCTGTATGCCTTTGGTTTTTACCGTTATCTGGAATTGCGTATGCTTTTCTTCTGCGTTGCCTCTTTTATTTTTGGGAACGGCGGCGATAGGCTATTTCGTTTTGATGTTTGCGCGCACTATACCGATATTTTTCAAGCTGTTGTGGTGCGGATTGTGGCTGTTTGCCTCGTTCGGAGGGCTTTGGGCGGCAACCAACGAGGGTTACGACCCTGCCGGTATCTATTATGCGGCGATTGTAATAATTTTTGCGGGCTCTTTCGTTTTATTGCGGTTTGTGGATTACCGAGAAAAGATTAATCTCGACGATTATTCGATGCTTATAAATTACAGAAGATACCTGTTGTTTACCCCGGGGGCGGAGCTTGTTAATACGGATTATTATTCCGCTCTGCCTTATATTTACGCGTTTAAAATAAAACCGCTTGTAAGACGCAAATACGGTGAAAGAAGCGTGCCCGAATGGTATGTTTGCAAAAACGGAGAAAAGGGGGCTTTGTTATGATTGACACGGCGGTTTTGGTTTTGTGTGCGGTTCTTCCGGCATTGCCGTTGATTGCTTCGCTTATTGCTTTAATCCGCGGAAGGATTAAGCTTAAAAACGTTACCGAAGCGGTGGAGTTTTATCCGCCGAAAGGCTTTTCCCCGCTTGACGTTATGACAGAATATTACGCCGACCATTGCAACCCTAAAGGGATTATGAACCCGCTGATGCTGTATTGGGCGGATAAAGGTTACATAAAGCTTGAAGAGGACTGCCGCCGCGGGCTTAAATTAACTAAGCTTAAGGACCTTGAAGCTCCTAAAACAGGCGGTGAAGCAAGGTTGAGAAACTACCGTATGGAGCGCGGGTTGTTTGATAAAATTTTCGGCGGGAACGTATTTTACACGCTCTCCGCGCTAAGCTCGTATCGGGAATATTACGATAAATTCGTAAAGGACGTTAAAGAAGAGGCAAAACGCATCGTGCCGAAAAAATGGACGCTTATAGAAGCGCTCATATCAGCATTTTCTGTTGTTTCCGTATTGCTTGTAACGGTGATATTCGGTATCGGACTGGATAACACCGCGTTTTTGACGATGATATTTCCCATAGTGGCGCTGATAATGTTGCGGTTTGTTCCGTTAGGGGTGTTCAAATATTTGTTTTTTGCGGTGTGGGGAGGGGCGCCTATGTGCGCCGTGTTGTTTTCCGTGCCGCCCGCGGTATCGGCGATAATGCTTTGTTCCGTGGTTAGCGCGTTTTTTGCACAATACGTTATTCTTCCTTTAGTGGATTTGCGTGAGGAGGAAAATCTGAAAAATTACGCGAGGATAAAAGGATTTAAAAAGTTTCTTGTGCATGCGGAAAAGCCTCAGCTCGAAATGCTGGTGGAAGAAAATCCTAATTATTACTTTGATATTTTGCCCTATTGCTACGTGTTGAATATAACAAAAAAGGTAAAGGCTAAGTTTGATAAAATCCGCCTTGACGGACCTGCGCCTTACCTTGGCGCGGGCGAGTTCGGGGATTACAGAGATACGCTTATGTATTGATTATTAAAAAAACAGATAAATTCTATGACAAAACAGAACGGTTAAATCAGGCGGATAAAAGAAGTATAAAATCAGACTGTAAAATTAAAGCCGTAAAATAAAGCGCGCCCGCATGATATGCGGGCGCGCGGCTTTATTTTCGGGTGCAAACCGTAACTATGCCGAAATCGTATTCGTGCGTATATATATTGGCGTTTTGCGGGGTTTTATCCAGATAAATCTGCCCGTCGCGGTATTCCAGACGTTTTAAATATCCTGCAATTGTGCCGCCGAGCATTTTTATGAACGCTTCTTTAGCAGTCCAGTTCTTTAAAAAGCCTGCTTCACTGCCGTTGATTTCATTTTGCTCATTTTCCGTAAAGCGTGAGAGCACGCTTTTATATTTTTTATTGCCGAAAAGCTCCATGTCTGCGCCGACGGGTTTATCGCAAAGCGCGATAACCGCTTTGCCGCCGCTGTGGCTTAACGAAAAATATATAGGGTTTCCCTCAATATACGGTTTTCCGTTTTCGGTGCGTTGTATGACGAAACTGCCGCATATGTGGCGAGCAATTGCGCTTTCAAGCTCTTTATAAACGCTTTCTTTATCGGTAAAAAAAAGCTTTATCATAGCATTAAGGATTCGATGTATTCTATTTGTTCACGTGTGGCGAGATTTTTGGTGAAAGCGCATGCACTGCCTGCCGCGGTTGCAAAATTCAGCGCCGAAAAATAGTGGTTGTTTTTGATATAATCGTGAATAAAGCCGGCAATCATGCTGTCTCCGGCGCCGACCGAATTTACAAGCTGCCCGCGCGCCGCTCTTACGTACATGGATTTTTTGGTTTCCGTTACCATTGCCGCGCCCGCGGAGCCCATTGAAACTATAACGTTACGCGCGCCCATATCCTGCAACGAACGAGCGCATGCAAATATTTCCTCGATATCGGGAACTGACGAAAGCCCGAAAATTTCGCACATTTCGTATATGTTTGGTTTGATTAAAAAGGGGCGGTATTTCAGTGTTTCGGTCAAAAGCTTTCCCGTTGCGTCAACCACCAGATTTACGCCCTGAACCGATTTAAGCTTTTTGAACATATCGGCGTAGGCGGTTTCGCCGAGCGTAGACGGAACGCTGCCGCATACGATAAGCCAGTCGCCTTCTTTAAGCATGCTTTTCAGCTTGCGTACAAGCTTGTTTACGTCTGCCGCGGTTACGGCCGCGCCCGTGCCGTTTATATCCGTTTCGGTATTGGATTTTATTTTTACGTTTATACGGCTTTGACCGCCGACTTCTATAAAATCGTAATTCAAGCCCAATTCCGTAACTTTATTTCTTATATATTTGCCGGTGAAGCCCGCTACGAAGCCGAGAGCCATAGTTTCTTCCCCGAGCTCTTTTAAAGCAAGGGAAACGTTTATGCCCTTTCCGCCGACGGCGAGGCGCTCGCTTGCGGTACGGTTCACGACTCCGCTTTTTATATTTGGTACCTGAACGTAATAATCCAAAGACGGATTGAACGTGACCGTGTAAATCATAAAATTACTTTAATTGATTTTACTTAATTTGTCAATAGAAAACAAAATTAAACGCTTGATTTTTTTGCCGTACGGGGGATATAATATATAGAGATAATTTCTATTTTCGGGCCGGTTTCAGATTCGATTGCGGACGGAGAATGAGAAAAGCATACCAAAGGCTCGGCTTTGTAAAAACGGAAACTTAAATTTAAATGCAGAATCCAAAGATTCTAAAGTCGTTTCCTTCCCCTCTTTCAGAGCGGCAGGCATGGCTTGCGCTGCTTAACTTATAAGCGGTCCGTCGCCCCTTTTTCACCGTTGGAAAGCGTGCGGCGTTAATTAAACGGTAAACTCTTAACGCGCTTTACCACGCGCGGTAAGTTTTATTTAGCGGTATGCGCCTTTTAATCCCCGTCCGTCGGGATTGAAGGGTTAAGCTTAAAGGCGGAATAAGTATGTAGAAAGCTCAGACGAATTCCGTAAGACTCGGGTGCAAGTCCCGACCGGTCCACCAAACGAGAGGTATACGCACACATTTGAAAAGTGTGTATTTGTTTAATCCGTTCCTCAGCGGAAAAAGCCGACATTTTCTGATGAAACAGAAGATGTCGGCTTTTCATAATGTAAAAAATATGTTATAATTAAAAATGCAGTAGTACTTAAATAGGTTCTTATTGCGTGTTACTTTTATTGGGGAAAAATTTTGAAATGAATAATATTGAAACGAAATTTCTTCAGGTTTTAGCTGAAATAAAAAATGGAACAACTAACATTTATAATTATCACGAACAAAAGCATTTTATGGATTTTTGGAGAATACTTACGGACGGAATTGAAAAGTTTTCAAATCATACATTTGATGGTAGATTTGAGAAGATATTATTTGACGAATTGAACAATAGTGTAAAAAATGGATACACTTATTTCGAATTTTTTAATGCTATTAAAACAGAGCTTGAAAAATTGAGTGTTCCGTGCATAATTTTGATTCCACTTAATTTTATTGATGATAGTAAAATTCAAAATGATATTAGTTTATCACAAAATATAATGCTATTTAAAACCGATAAACCCAAAATAACTTACAGATTATTTAGAGAACCAAAGAAAGAAGAAACACATTTAGAAAAATATTTTAAAGAAAATATATATTCCCTATTATTAAGAGATCACATCGAAGCGGCGAAAGATAGAGATTTTTTTAATTTTCCACTATTGACTATTTTAGTAAATAATATAAATGGCAGAGTGATAACAGAGTCTGGCAGAATTGTTGAGGCTGTATATGCTTTCATAAGGATGTTGGATTTTGGGAATAAGTTGGATGAAGGTGGATGGGGCTATATGTTTCAAAGCAGATTGCGCCCCGCTGATGTCTATGGTGTGTATTACAACAAAGAAGGAGTTACAAGTTTGCCAGTTGGACCAGAAGCCAATGGATATGGATATTCTATGCGGTTTAAATTTGAACCATTTCTCGATGTTTCGACTACTGGATTTTTAAACTCCATTAAAGAATTTAATGAATTATTAAGTGAATATCTACGCTATTGTTTCATAGATAAAATTAATTATTCAAGTGAACAGCTTGTTAAGATTGCCAAATGGCAGAACTCTATTCAAATGTTTAATACCGCGTATGAATTCGCTTCAAAAGAAAGATATGATTCAACTATTATGCTGCTTTTAACTTTAATGGAATCACTTTTTATAAAAAATAAGGGAAATAAAAAAGAACATCTTGTTTTAGCTTTGCAGGATTTTTTTAAAAGCGATAGCGACTTAACCGATGATTTCATTCGAAGTAATATAGAGGAAGCTTATAGGGCGAGGAATAAATTTGTTCATGAAGGAATAGGGGTGGATAATGAATATGTATATTCTAAACCATTGAATTCTTATCAAGGGCTTATGCCGGGGATGAAACCGTTTGCACATATAGGGTTATATCATTATCCAAGTAATATCAAAAATATCAAGAATATATTTGATATTACTATAAGGGTTATAAGGAGTTATAGAAAGCTTTTAAGTTTAGATTGATATTATGGCAACTGAAGCAAAAAAAATAGAATACGGTGGGGCAAGGAAGTATTTTAAATACTATAAGATGCTTTATGAATACGCTTTATTAATCTATGAAATAGTTTGTGTATAAAAGTGTATTTTAAGACTTTTGGTAAGTACACCCCCTAAAAAAGGGCGGTTTTGAGACTTTTGGTCAGTCAATCCCAAAGGGTACGTGCACGCATACTTTTTGAAGTGTGCGTTTTACTTTATTTTGTTGTGTGATGAATGATATGAGTTTGAACGCCCTTTCCGCTCGGCGTTAAAATTACTTTTGAATTTAAGAGTTGAAACATTTAAACATTCACTGCTTTGATGATTACACCGTTAAGGCAGTTTTAATTTTCTGACTTTTCGAAAAAATGAAACGGTTACACAACTAAAATATGTATTTTTTTACAAAGCATCAAATCAGTTGACATTATTTTTATAAAGTAATAAAATAGTTAGTATTCTAATTATAGGTGTAATTATGAACGCAAAGCAACTAATGGAAACAAATGATAAAATGAATAGACTTATGCGGCGTAAATTCGAATCGCATTTTATCAATTCAAAGCTGACGGGTTTACAAGCATTAACGCTTGATTATATTAACGCGAATTTTCTTGACCACGACGTGTGCCAAAAAGAAATTGAACGTTATTTGGAAATCAGAGGTTCGTCAGTATCGAGTTTGATAGATAGGTTAGAGAGGGACGGTTATATTAAACGCGATTATTGTGATAATGATAGCCGATATAGACGGCTGATACCTACGGAACAGGGCAAAATTATCCAAAAAGATATATCTGCACGTATTGAGCATTACGCAAATTCTTTATTTACTGATATTGACGAAGATGAATTAAAAACATTTGAAATAGTTATGTTAAAAATTTTGAAAAATGCCGCGTATTAGAGCGCAAATTTTTTATTAAAATAGTTAGCATTCTATTTATTTTAAGGAGTTGTTTATGCCGGAAACTGTTGAAAATACAAACGAAAATATTCTCGGAACAGAAAAAATAAGCAAATTGATAATCAAATTTTCAATTCCTACTATTATAACTCTTATTATAAATAACCTTTATAATATGGTTGACCAAATATTTATCGGGCAAGGAGTAGGAATGCTCGGTAACGGCGCGACAAATATTATTGCGCCTATCAGTACTGCCGCTATTGCGCTTTCCTCTCTTATCGGCGACGGACTTGCCTCCTTTTTTAGTTTGCACTTAGGAAAGAACCAACCTGAAAAGTGCGCAAAATCGGTTGGTAACGCAATTCTAATGTCAATAATAGTAAGCGTTATAATTACCGTGCCGGTTATAATAGCACTTGAACCTATATGTCTTATATTCGGCGCAACCGAAGGTATTATGCCTTACGCCCTTGATTATGGCAGAATTATTGTTTGCGGTTTTCCCGTATTAATTTGTTCAACCGTTATAAATGCGTCTATAAGGGTTGACGGAAGTCCGCGTTTTGCTATGGTCGCAATGATGGTTGGCGCAATACTCAATATGGGGCTTGACCCGCTGTTTATATTCGTTTTTGATTGGGGAGTAAAAGGCGCTGCTGCCGCTACTGTTATAGGTCAAATAATAAACTTAATTATTAATATAATTTATTTATTCAGATATAAAAACATTAAGTTAAATAAACATTGTTTCAAGTTGGAATTAAAAATAATAGGCAAAATCCTCGGCTTTGGGTTTGCAAGCGGTCTAAATGCTCTTGCGGGTACAATTATAGGTCTCGCTTCAAATCGTTTGCTTACAAAATATGGGGCGCAATCAATATATGGCGAAAATATTCCTATTACAACGTTCGGACTTGTTATGAAAGTGTATATGTTGTTGGTTTCCGTTTCTATGGGTTTAGCCGTAGGCACACAACCTATTATCGGTTATAATTATGGCGCGGGAAAAAACGACCGTGTAAAAAAAGCTTTTTTCCTTGCCGTAGGACTTACAAGTATTTGGCAAGTACTTACTTTTATTATATATGAAAGCTGCCCTATTTTCTTAATCAGAATATTCGGAACAGAATCGGCATTATATGAAGAATTTGCCGTAAAATGCTTTCGCATTTATCTAATGTGCAGTTTTCTTGGCGGCGTACAATTATGCGCCAGCACATTGTTTCAAGCACTTGGAAAGCCTATCATTGCCACGATTGTATCGCTTACTAAAAACGTGATTTTCTTTGTTCCGGCAATGTTCATTTTAGCCTATTTAATTGGGTTAGATGGCGTTCTTTGGGCGGGTATGGTTGCCGACATATGTGCCTTTTTGTTATCGGGGACGGTAGCGCTTATATC
>CAMWMZ010000048.1 GCA_947175485.1 uncultured Clostridia bacterium | reverse complement strand
AATGTATTCTATATTAAAAAATAATTAAATATTCAGGAGCTAAAAATAATGAATTACACACAGTCTGTCGGAGAAAAAAGCACGGTTAAGCTTACTATAAACTTTTCCGAAGAGGAATGGCAGGACGCAATTTCCAAGGCGTATTTAAAAACGCGCGGCAAGTATACCGTGCCCGGGTTCAGAAAGGGCAAGGCGCCTAAACCCGTGCTTGAAAACTACTACGGCAAGGCGGTGTTTTACGAAGAGGCGTTCAACAATCTTTACAACGCACACTATTTCGGAATTCTTGAAAAGGAAAAGGATAATTTCACCGCTGTAGGCGAACCCGAACTTTCCGTGGAAGATATGACTGAGGGTAAGGGCGTTGTTCTTACCGCAAGCGTTCCGGTTAAGCCAGACGTTAAAATTGAAACCTACAAGGGTTTAAAAATCAAAAAGTATGAGTATAATGTAACCGACGCGGATATCGACGCGGAAGCGAAAAAGCTTTTGGAGCGTAAGGCTACGGAAGCTGAAGTAACGGACCGTGCGTGCAAAAACGGAGATAAAGTAAATATCGACTTTTCCGGTACGGTAAACGGTGAAAAGTTTGCGGGCGGCACAGCCGAGGAGTACGACCTTGTTTTGGGCAGCGGCAGCTTTATACCCGGTTTCGAAGTGCAGGTAGAGGGTATGAAAGTAGGGGAAAGCAAAGATATCACAGTCAAGTTCCCCGATGACTATCAGGCTGAAAACCTCAAAGGCAAAGAAGCTGTTTTTGCAATCAAGCTCAATAAAATAACCGAAAACAAGCTCCCCGAGCTTACGGACGCATACGTTAAAGAAAACGCCGGCGCCGAAACGGTTGAAGAATACAGAAACAAAACGCGCGAAAGGCTTGCAAAACAGGCGGAAAACCGTTCCCGCGACGAAACGGAAAACAGCATAATCGAAGAAATCTGCAAGCACGCAACAGCGGAAATCCCCGATGCAATGATCGAGAGCGAAATCGACAGAATGGTTCAGGATTTTTCGTACCGTCTTATGTATCAGGGTATTAAGCTTGAAGATTATCTCAAATACCTCGGCCAGAGTATGGAAGAATTCCGTAAGCAGTTTGTTCCCCAGGCTACTCCCCGCGTAATGTCGCAGCTTGTTGTAGATAAAATCGTAAGGGAAGAGAAAATCGAAGCATCGCAGGAAGAAATCGACGCGAAAATCGCTGAACAGGCTGCGTCCGTTGAAAAGAGCGCGGAAGATTATAAAAAATCTATGGACCCGAGACAGGTCGAATATATCAAAAACGATATAATAATAACCAAGCTTTTCGATATGTTAAAGGCAGATAACGAGCTTTATACCGAAAGCGGAGAAACGTCTGCTAAAGAGCCTGCAAAGAAGCCCGCTACTAAAAAGACGGCTTCAACCGCAAAAAAGACTGTTAAAAAAGCAGATTAATTATAAGCGAAACCTGAATTGCAAAAAAACAGCGGGAAACCGTGATACGGCGTAATACTTAATTTGCAGAATATAATTTTAATTTAGTGTAAAGGAGATTTGATTATGGAAAAGGGTGCATTGGTGCCTTACATTGTTGAACAAACTTCCCGCGGGGAGCGTTCCTATGATATTTACAGCAGATTACTTGAAGACAGAATTATATTTTTGAGCGGAGAAATAGACGACGCCGTTGCAAATACCGTTGTGGCGCAGCTTATATATCTTGAAGCAAAAGACCCGTCAAAAGACATTTCGCTGTATATCAACAGCCCCGGCGGTTCGGTTTCCGCGGGGCTTGCAATTTACGATACTATGAATTACGTAAAGTGCGACGTTTCCACAATATGTATCGGTATGGCGGCTTCAATGGGCGCGTTTCTGTTATCCAGCGGACAAAAAGGCAAGCGTTACGCGTTGCCTAACAGCGAGATAATGATTCATCAGCCTCTCGGCGGCGCTCAGGGGCAGGCAAGCGATATAAAGATTGCAGCCGAGCATATTTTGAAAACAAAACAAAAGCTTAACTCCATACTTTCGCAAAATTCCGGCAAGCCCCTTTCCCAGATAGAAAAGGACACGGACAGAGATAACTACCTTTCCGCGCAGGAAGCGATGGAATACGGGCTTATAGACAAAGTATTTTACAAAAGATAATTAAAACGCTAACAAGCTTGCTTTTCTGCGTATTAAAGAATGCGTGCGTATTTATTTTTGTGAGGTAATATTTTTTTGAAAGAGCAGAGATTTTGTTCATTTTGCGGAAAAACGGAAGATTTGGTAAAAAAACTAATAAAGGGTAAAGACGGCGCCTGCATTTGTGACGAATGCGTGCTTATTTGCGGGGATATGGTTAAAGAGGCCGACGCGGAAGCGGCCCAACCCGTGCCTTTGAAAACGCCGGCGGAAATAAAGCAGGAGCTCGATAAATATATCGTAGGTCAGCACGAAGCTAAAAAGGTGCTTTCCGTAGCCGTTTACAATCACTATAAACGTATAAATCATCTTGCGGATAAATCCGACGATGCGGAAGTGGAAATAGAAAAGAGCAATATTTTGTTGCTCGGCCCGACCGGTTGCGGAAAAACGCTGCTTGCAAGAACGCTTGCAAAAATTCTTAACGTTCCTTTTGCTTCGTCGGACGCAACCACGTTGACGGAGGCGGGCTACGTAGGCGAGGACGTTGAAAACATACTTTTAAAGCTTATTCAGAATGCGGATTACGATATTCAGAAAGCTCAACGCGGAATAATTTATATCGACGAAATAGATAAAATTGCAAGAAAGGGCGAGAACGTTTCGATAACGCGCGACGTTTCCGGAGAGGGCGTTCAGCAGGCGCTTTTGAAAATAATAGAAAGCACCGTTGCAAACGTTCCTCCCCAGGGCGGAAGAAAGCATCCTCAGCAGGAGTGCCTGCGCCTTGATACGACGAATATTTTATTTATTTGCGGCGGAGCGTTCGTAGGTTTGGATAAAATAGTTCAAAAACGCAGGGACAACACTTCTCTCGGCTTCGGCGGCACGGTTAAGGAAACGGAAGAAAACGTTTATGAAATGCTTTCCGACGTAAAGCCGCAGGATTTGACCAAATTCGGTCTTATCCCCGAATTCGTTGGCAGAATTCCCATTGTAGTCAGCTTGCACCCTCTCAACGAGGACGCTTTGGTCAATATTCTTACCCAGCCGAAAAACGCGATTATAAAACAATATCAGAAGCTTGTGGCGATGGACGGCGTTAAACTAACCGTAGAAGATTCCGCAGTACGTGAAATCGCAAACACCGCAATACGTTTAAAGACGGGCGCTAGGGGACTCAGAACCATTATAGAAAGCTTTATGACTTCGGTAATGTATAAGCTTCCGTCTGAAAACAACATAAAGGAAGTAATCGTCACCAAGGAGTGCGTAACCGACAAGGCGGAGCCGAAAATAGTTTATACGGAAACCGCGTAATAATTTCTGTAAAACACTTTCCGCGCAATTTCAGGTTAATATGAAATTGCGCTTTAATTTAAGGAGCACAATTATGGCAAGGACGAAAACTGAAGATTTTCCCGTACTCGCTTTGAGAGGAAGGGTGATTTTTCCCGACGTAACCGTATCGCTTGACGTGGGAAGGATAGAATCTCTTACGGCAATCAAATTTGCAACGGACAACGATTCCACTCTTTTTGCCGTCGCGCAGAAAAATTCCGAAAGCGCGGAAATTAAACCCGAAGAGCTTTATCTTGTCGGAACGGTGGTCAAGCTTAAACAAGTAACCCGTTTGCCCGGTAATAACATAAGAATAACCGTGAAAGGGCTTTACCGCGCGGCGGCAAGGAGCTATGAGCTTGTTAACGGCGCTTACGTTGCCGTTGTGGACGAGCTTAAATCGGTTTCAGGCTCAGAGGATTTGGAGGAAGCCTATTTCCGCACCGCGAAAAACGTTATGCGCGATATATCGTTGACGGATACGCGTATTTCAAAGGATACGGTTTCCGCGCTCGACCGCTGTTCAGACCCCGATGAATTTGTAAATATCGCGGCGCATAATCTGAGCGTGAGGCTTGAAACGAAGCAGGAGCTTCTTGAACTGTTCCGCGTTTCGGAAAGGCTGAAAAGAATAGGCGAGGTGTTAAACGACGAGCTTGAAATTTCGCGCCTCGAACGCAAAATCAATTCGACTGTGCGCCAGAATATCGATAAAAACCAGAAAGAGTATTATCTGAGGGAACAGCTTAAAGCAATTCACGCCGAATTGGGCGACGACGAGGAAGAGCATGATGAGCTTGAACGCAAAATAAAAATGAAAAACATGCCCGAAGAAGTTGAAGCAAAAGCTTTGAAAGAGCTTTCCCGTATGGATAAAATGCAGACTTCTTCGCCCGAAACCAACGTTTTACGGCTGTATCTTGAATGGCTGTTGGATATCCCCTGGACTGAAAAAACGGAAGATACGCAAAACCTGAAAGACGCGGTTAAAGTACTCAACGACGACCATTACGGTCTTGAAAAGATTAAAGAAAGAATAACCGAATATCTTGCCGTTTTAAAGCTTACGGGCGGGCTTAACGCGCCTATTCTTTGTTTTGTAGGTCCTCCCGGTGTAGGTAAAACGTCTATCGCGGCTTCCGTTGCGCGTGCGCTCGGCAGAAAATTCGTAAGAATGAGCCTCGGCGGCGTCAGTGACGAAAGTGAAATACGCGGTCACAGAAAAACGTATATAGGCTCTATGCCGGGCAGGATAATCAACGGAATGAAGCAAGCGGGAACGATTAACCCCGTGTTTTTGCTCGACGAAATAGACAAGCTGTCTTCGGATATGCGCGGCGACCCCGCAAGCGCTTTGCTGGAAGTTTTGGACCCCGCGCAAAATTCAACTTTCCGCGACAGGTATCTTGAAGTGCCCTATGATTTGAGCAAGGTTTTGTTTATAACTACCGCTAACAGTCTGGATTCCATTCCGCGCCCCCTTTTGGACAGAATGGAAGTAATAGAATTAAACGGTTATACGCAGGAAGAAAAGCGCGAAATCGCAAAGCGCTATCTTGTGCCTAAAAAGCGCGAGGCTAACGGCTTAAAGGAAGAAAATCTCGCGTTTGACGACGGCGCGCTTGATGAAATTATTTCCGGCTATACAATGGAAGCGGGCGTCAGAAATCTTGAAAGGAATATTGACGCAGTTTGCCGTAAAGCCGCGGTAAAATACGCGGAAGGTAAAAATTCAAAAATTAAAGTCACGGAAAAAGCGGTTGAAGAATTCCTCGGCGCCAGGCGGTTCGATAAAGATAAACAGCTTGAAGGCGATGAAGTGGGAGCGGCAACGGGGCTTGCGTGGACGGCTGTGGGCGGAACTACTCTCACAATCGAGGTTTCCGCAATGCACGGCAAGGGAGATATACTCCTTACGGGCAAGCTGGGTGACGTTATGAAAGAAAGCGCAAGGGCGGCCATCAGCTATATCCGTTCCAACAGCGAAAGCTACGGGCTTGAACAAAAACTTTTTGAAACTACGGATATTCATATACACGTTCCCGAAGGAGCTACTCCAAAAGACGGTCCTAGCGCGGGAATAACGATGGCAACGGCGATACTTTCCGCTTTCACAAAAAAGCCCGTAAAAAAATCCGTAGCGATGACGGGTGAAATAACGCTCCGCGGCAAAGTTCTTCCGATAGGCGGGCTTAAAGAAAAGGCTCTCGCCGCATACCGTATAGGGGTAAAGGATATTATAATCCCCGCGGACAATAAAAAGGATCTGGAAGAAATCCCTGAAAATATCCGTGAAAAGCTTAACTTTATTCCCGTAACCGACGTGGATACGGTATTTAAAAGCGCAATTTTGGGTATTTAAACGGTGGCGTTATGTTAAAAATCACTAATGCCGAGTTTATAACCAGCGCGGCTAAAAAAGAACAGTTTATTAAAACGGATAAACCTATAATAGCCGTATGCGGGAAATCCAACGTTGGTAAATCAAGCTTTATAAATATGCTTGCAAACCGTAAAAAGCTTGCAAAAGTTTCAAAAGATCCAGGCAGAACGCGGCTTGTCAACTATTTCGATTTCGGTGAGTTTATTCTTGCGGATTTGCCCGGATACGGATTTGCGCGCGTTTCAAAAGAAGAAAAGACTAAATGGGCTAAGCTTTTAGATTGTTTTTTTGCCGATAAAGAAAATATCGCACATGTTTTTACTCTTGCGGATATCCGTCACGACCCCACCGCTGACGACAGACAAATGTTGGATTATTTATACTACCACATAATTCCGTTTACGGTAATAGCAACAAAGGCAGACAAGCTTTCAAAAGCGGGGATTGCGAAAAACGTAAAAAATATCGCAGCCGTATACAAGTGCGGCGTGGATAACGTTATCGCGACTTCGTCGGAAACGCGGTTCGGGCTTGAAGCCGTGCTCGGACGGATAGAAAGTATAATACACGCAACATATCAAACGGTGGAAGAAGATGTTTGAAGAATTTTTACAGTCGCCCGCGGGGCGCGCGGTTGCCGGAGTGTTAATTTCGGCGCTTGCAATACTTATAATAGATTTAAATTACCGTTGGTTTTTCAAACGGGTTTTCGATATCGTATTTTCTCTTATTGCGATATTGATATGCTCGCCTTTGTTTTTTGCGGGAGTAATTATTTCGGCAGGCAGGGGTGACGAAATAACCGAAAAAACTCCGTGCCTAGGTAAGGGCGGCAAAATAGTGTTTTTGCGTTCTTTTGCGGGTATGGAAAAGGGTATTAAAAATCTTCCGCGCCTTATAGATATTCTTTGCGGAAATATGAGCTTTGTCGGCGTAGCGCCTATGGCTTTGAGCGACGGCGCGCTTATGGACGACGGCGCAATGGAAAGGTTTGCGGCGCGCCCCGCTGTTTTTAACCATTTAGCTTTGCGCGCAGATGAAAATATTACTTATGAAGAAATGTTTGCCCTTGACGTGCGCTACGCAAAAAGGCGCGAGCTTTTCACCGATATTTTTATAGTTATAAAAAGTCTTGTTCTGGCAATCCGCGGAGAGGGTAAAAGCTATCTCGGCGAAGTAAAGGACGGAACTTACGCGCAAACGCTTGAAAAACGCGGTGAAATAACCTCGGCGGACGTTCTGAACGCTGAAAAAGCTGCGTTGGAAGCGCTTGAAGAATATGAAAAGCGTAAAAAAGTAAAAAAGGATAAATACAACTGAGTATAATGTTTGCATTAATCGCAAATACTGCCGTTAAGGAGAGTAAAAATGATTATTGCAAACATTATTTCTTATATACTCGTTTTAACCGGCGCGCTCAATTGGGGGCTTTTCGGTATTTTCGATTTCAACCTCGTAGGCTGGATTTTTCAAGGCCCGAGAACGGTCGGCTCGATTATAGTTTACGTGCTGATAACTCTTGCGGCTGTATGGCTTATTATTTCGCCCATTATTTCCGGATACGGTCTTAAGCTCAGGGGCGACGACGGGCACGTTGAAAGACCTGTGGAAAGCAATAACTGAAAATAAGTTTTGCGCGCGGAGTTTGCTCCGCGTTTTTTTGTCCTTTTTGTTGCAAATTTAAAAGCGTTGTGCTAAACTTTAAATAACAGTTAAATGCGTTATATGGCGCATATATGCGGGTCAACCGTTGCAAAATGAGGAGAAAATTCAAAAATGGGCAAATGGGTCACCGTTTGGGGCAACGCAACCTCGGTTGCGGAGCACCGCCCCGAAACTTACGCTAAAAACATTACTTTGCGTTATCCGGTAAAGTGCGCGTTCGGCGGCAATAAAGTACGTTTGCATTTTTCCAATTTTTGCGGAACGGAAGCGGTCACGCTTTCACGCGTAACGATAGCCCCTGCATTGTCGGACAGGGAAATCAATCTGAAAGACGCGTGCCTTGTAACATTCGGCGGCAAAGAAAGCGTGGTTTTGAACGCGGGGGAGGAAATTTTCTCCGATGAAATAAATTTCCGCGTTAAGCCGCTCGGCAAGGTTTCTGTAAGCGTTTATTTTGAGGAATTTACGCTTATGCGCTCTGCCGTAGTGATAAAAGGTCCTCTTTCAAAAGGTTTTTTTTCCGTTGGGGATTGTACGCTTTCTTCGGTTCTTCCTTTAAACCGTACGCGTACTACCGATACTTTTTATTTCTTTACGGGGCTTGACCTTTTTACCGACGATGACAAACGAGCGGTAATATGCTACGGTGATTCGATAACGGCTCAAAGCTGGGCGGATTATCTTGCAATGAAATGCATGGACGACCCTTATAACGTAACCGCTGTAATCAGGCGCGCTGCGAGCGGAACAAGGGTTTTGCGCGAGTATTCGTGTATTACTTACGAAAGTTACGGATTATGCGGTAAAAACCGCTTTGAAAGGGAAATTTCAACCGTAAGCGGGGCGGACGCTGTTATCTTGCAGCAGGGTATAAACGATATTATTCATCCCGTGGGTACGGAGATTAATCCCTTTCGCCCGATGTCCGATTTGCCGTCTGTTGAAGAGTTGCAAAACGGATTTGAATATTATATTAAGTCCGCTGAAAAATGCGGGCTGAAAGTTTATCTGGGTACGCTTTTGCCTATTTACGGTTGGCGCACTTACGCGCCTTTCCGCGAAGACATGAAAAACGCTTTCAACGAATGGCTGAGAAATTATAAAGGCGCTGAGCTTTTGGATTTTGATAAGCTTCTGCGCGATAAAAGAAATCCCGCGGCTTTTGCCGAGGGCTATGATAGCGGCGATCACCTTCATCCGAGCGAGAAAGCGTATGAAGCTATGGCGGAGTTGGCTTTTAAAAGTATAACCGTTTAAAATAAAAATGGAGTTAATGTAAATGGAAAATATTTTTTATCCCTCTAAAGACGGAAAGAATACGATTCACGCATGCCTTTGGAAACCCGAAGGCACGGCAAAGGGCGTGGTGCAGATTATTCACGGAATGTGCGAGTATGCTGAAAGATATGCACCTTTTGCAAAGTTTTTGAACGATAACGGTTACATTGTCTGTGCCGAGGACCATCTGGGTCACGGCAAGTCGGTAAAAACCGAAGACGATTTGGGCTATTTCAACGATAAAAAAGATTATTCTATCGTGGTGGAGGATATCCATGAATTAAAAAACAAAGTGCAGGCTGATACTGCCGGTTTGCCCTGGTTCGTTTTGGGGCACAGCATGGGATCTTTCTTCTGCCGTAAATATATTTCCTTATACGGAAACGAGTTCGGCGGCGCCGTTATTATGGGCAGCGGCTTTAAAAGCAAAGTTACTTTGAATACCGCACTTTTCGCCGTTAAACTCAACGCGCTTTTTTGCGGCTGGCGCAACAGAAGCAAGACAATTAAAAAGCTTGCTTTCGGTTCGTATAATAAAAAATTCAAACCTGCTCGCACCGCTGACGACTGGCTTTCCAAAAATCCCGAAAACGTTGACGAATATGAAAAGGACGCTCTTTGCGGGTTCGACTTCACAAACAACGGCTACTATGTTCTTTTTTCCGTGATAAAGCAAGCGTGTTCAAAAAAAGTAATAAACGCCGTGCCTAAGGATTTGCCCGTATATTTCGTTGCGGGGGAAAAAGACCCTGTCGGCGATTACGGCAAGGGAGTTGTCAAGGCTTGTAACAAATTCCACAAAGCGGGAATTAAAAACGTTTCGATAACGTTATACGACGATTGCCGCCACGAAATTTTAAACGACGTCTGCAAAGAGCAGGTTCAAAACGATATTCTTTTATTTTTAACGGAAATTTCAAATGGTTGAAAGTTGGAATATAACAATACCTCAGCTCACTAAAAACCGTGAAAGAAAAGCCTACGTTTATCTGCCTGTAGGTTATAATGAAAACGAACGCTATCCAGTTATGTATATGTTCGACGGGCATAATCTTTTCGACGACGGTGAGGCTACTTACGGCAAAAGCTGGGGGCTTGCCGATTATCTGGATTATACGCAAACGCAGTTGATAGTTGCCGCGGTAGAATGTAACCAAATCGGCAACGGCAGGCTCGAAGAATATACCCCGATAAGCTTTACGGATAACGGAGCTTTGATAAAATCCAAAGGCAAAAAATATATGGATTGGCTTGTTAAATCGTTTAAGCCTTATATAGACGAATGTTTTTCAACCTTGCCCGACAGGAAGAATACGGCAATCGGCGGAAGCTCGATGGGCGGACTTATGGCGCTTTTTGCCGTATCAAAATATAACAGATATTTTTCACGCGGGGCGGCGTTATCTCCGAGCCTGTGGGTAGGAGGGGGAGAAATCCCTGAATTTATAAAAAACGGCTCTTTCGGCAAAGATACGTTGCTGTATATGGATTACGGCAGCCGTGAATTTTCAAATCACTCCGTACAAAGAGAGGTGTTCGCCGATACCGCAGCAGAGCTTATAAAAAAGAACGTTATGCTAACTTCCCGCATTGTGCCGGGCGGCACGCATTCTGAGGCAAGCTGGGAAAAACAAATTCCTTTTTTTATGAACGCGCTCGGCTTTTTACCAGAAAATTAATTAATAAAGGTGTTTTAATATGAAAAACTTTATTTTCCTTTCACCGAATTTTCCGACGAATTATTGGAAATTTTGCCGCGAGCTTAAAAATAACGGCTTCAATGTTCTCGGGATAGGCGACTGCCCTTACGATAATCTTGCCGTTGAAGTGAAAACTTCTTTGAACGAGTATTATTGGGTTCCCAATCTCGGGAACTATGACGATGTTTACCGCGCGGTTGCGTTTTTCGCTTTTAAATACGGCAAAATCGACTACATAGAAAGCAACAATGAATACTGGCTTGAACGCGACGCGAATTTGCGCACCGATTTTAATGTAACAACCGGTTTCAACGCGAAGGAAATAAAGCGCGTTAAATATAAATCGGAAATGAAAAAATATTATAAAAAAGCGGGCGTTAAAGTCGCGCGCCACCGCCTTGTGAAAAGCATGAAGGGCTGTTCCGATTTTATAAAACAAGTCGGATATCCCGTTATCGTAAAGCCCGATAACGGAGTGGGCGCAAACGCAACTTATAAGCTTCATAACGACGATGAGTTGAAAGCCTTTTTAAAGGCTAAGCCTAAAAATTACATAATGGAAGAATATATCCACGCTGTTGTCAATTCTTACGATGCAATCGTAGACGGCAACGGCAATCCTGTTTTCGAAACGGGGCTTGTTGAAATGGGAGATCTTATGGATATAGTAAACAGCAACGATAACAGCCTTTACTATTATCTGAATAATCCCCTTGACGACGTAAAAAAACTCGGCAGAAAGGTTTTAAAAGCATTCAATGTAAAAAGCCGTTTTGTTCATTTCGAGTTTTTCCGCCTTTTATCAGACCAGTATATCGGTAAAAAGGGAGAGGTAGTCGCTTTGGAGGTTAATATGCGCCCCGCGGGAGGTATTTCCCCCGATATGATGAACTACGCGAACAGTACTGACGTTTACAAAATCTGGGCGGACGTTATGGCTTTTGACAGCACTTTAGTTCCCGAGGGGGAAAAATATTTTTGCGCGTTTGCCGGCAGACGCGACGGCAAGAATTTCGTATATTCCGAACAGGATATAATAGACAGATACAGGAGCAATCTGAAATCCATAGAGCGTGTTCCCGAGGCGCTTTCCGGCTGTATGGGTAATTTGAGCTTTATAGCTAATTTTAAAACCCGCGAGCAGATGCAGGAATTCTTCGACGACATAATAAAGGAATATTAATAATATAGTATAGAAATATTTTCTAAAAACCTTATAAACAATTCAAACCCCCGCGCGGGGGACGTTTTAAATCCGCCCCGCGGGGTTTGTGTTTTGGCCCCCTTTTTTTTTTTTTACAAAGCGGGTTATGTCGCATTAAATTGTGTTTTAGGGTGTAAAAAAAAAATTTTGTAAAAAAAT
>CAMWMZ010000047.1 GCA_947175485.1 uncultured Clostridia bacterium | reverse complement strand
CAATTTATTTGCGCGGGCGCGGTTTTTTAGTTTTTTTAAAAAAAACAAACCGCCTGTAATTATTCCGACTGCAATCGAAATCCCCAATATTATAAGCTGTTTCCAGCCTATTTTTACCGTTCTTCTGTAAGTCATACATATCGCCGAAGCAACCAGAACAATTATAACTACTACAACCACGTTTAAAGCCGTGTATCGGCTTATGCACAAAGCCAGCGCGCACGCGGTAATCAGCGGAATCATAGTTTTATATCCGAACAGACTTTCGGAAATTTGCTCCGCGTTTTCGGCTCTGGTTTTCTTTTCCAATAAAAACAGTCCTACTGTCGCTCCGATAGAAAGCAAGCTGTTCACGGTCAGTCCCGCAATCAGATTTGCAAGACGGACGGCTTCGTTCTGAGCTTCAAAAACGGGATAAAGCTCTCCCGTTGACGGAAATATAAGCTTCCCGAAATATTCGGTAACGATTGTAAGCGGCGATGTCGGGGCGTAAGAGCCGCTGTCTATAATATAGCTGCCGAAATAAGTTGTCGGTTCTCCGCACGCTCCGCAAATTCTGTCTAATACCTGCAATACAAGAGGAACGGCAGTAAACCAGAAAATTATAAACAGCACGCCGTCGTTGCGCTTGTTGGCGCGGGTAAACGCAAAAGACGATATCGAATAAATTATGTAAATAGGGATAAGAGAGGCAAAATAAAGCGGAATGCAATACGCCGCGTTTGCTTCGTGTGCCGTAGCGGCTGTTGCCGCCGAGCCTATAAAAAAAGCTACGGTATAGGGCAGGTATATAACCACAAGCCCGACAAGAAATTTAACGGCAAGTATTTTTTTGTGTGATAAGGGGAGCGCATAGAACAAATCCACGCTCCTTTTTTTCGTCCTGTAAGAAAACGTTTTAACCGGCGCAAGGGCGGCAACAAAGCCTGCAAAAGTAATCACAGTCACAACGTTTGCAAAAAACATGTTCAAAGACGTTTCGGCAAAGAACAAAATCTGCGAAAGATACCAAACGGTCATGGCAAGGGTTAAAAATGCTATTGCAGGCGCCGATTTTCTGAGTTCGTATAAAAAATACTTTTTCATTTCAGGTACCCCCTTTCCGTGACTTCCTCTATAAACATATCCTCGAAGTCCATGGGTATTTCTTCCATAATAAGGGGATTGAGCGCCGAAATTTTCTCTTTTATTTCTTCTTTGTCGCCGCGCACTACAACCGTTATAACCCGCCCGCTCGTTTCTGCGCTCACATAAGGGAACGGAAGCTCCTCGGGTCTTAAATTATCGTTAAATACAAGCTGTAATTTGAAAACGTTGCCCGAAGCTTTTTCGGTTTTTCCGCAAACCTTTACGGCGTTGTTGTCAATTAGCACAAAGCTGTCGCAAATATCTTCAAGCTCTCTTAACGCGTGCGAGGCGATGAGTATCGTGCTGCCTTCTTTTTGTAATTCGGTTAACCCGCGCTTGAATTCAAGCCTCGCCAGCGGGTCAAGTCCGTCGAACGCTTCGTCAAGCAAAAGATATTCGGGCTTGCATGCAAGCGCCGCCGCAACGAAAGTCTGCCTTTTCATTCCCTTTGAAAAGTTGCGCAACGGCTTTTTCAGATCCAAAGCAAACTTACTTATATAATAATTGAATATTGCGTCGTCAAAAGTATAAAAGGTTTTGTAAAGAGTTCTGAGCTTTGCGCCTGTCACGCCGGAATCATAATACGGGTCGTCTGGCAGTAAAAATATCTTTTTCTTGACGTTCTCGTTCTCATAAACGGGCTCGCCGTCTATTAAAACCTCGCCGCAGTCGGGCAAAAGTATTCCGCTCATAATCCTCATAAGCGTGCTTTTGCCTGCGCCGTTTATGCCTACAAGCCCGCAGATACTGCCGCTTTTCACATAAATGTCCGCGTTTTCGAAAACCGTTTTCGTTCCGAAGCGTTTAGTCAATCCGTTAATTTCTATCATATTCTCTCCGTAATTTCAAAAGCCGTAAAGCGGCTTTTTTCACGGTGCGCCGTCCTGTTTGCGGCTTCCGTTTTTATCCGCCGCATAAGCGGAATATGCGGCTGCGGTTTTATTACAATATACTACCGTCTGTTTTGTTTGTCAATATGATTTTCCGCTTTGGTATCATAATCGGGGCGGCGCGTTAATAGATTAAATTAAGCCGAAAGGATATCGTTTGAAATTTTCGGCAAAACAACAGCTTATCCGACAAAACTTGTGTGAAAGCGCAGGGATTATTCGGATATTATCGGAGAAGAGCTTGATACATACCGTTAAATTCAAAACGTTGATTTTAGGCTTTGCCGCGGCGGTTATGACAGCCGTTTTAAGCCTTTCGGTTTATTTCACCGGCGCATACGCCGTGTTTTACGGCAATACGCCCCGCCTTGTTCCTATTTATTGCGTAGAGAGGGAAGAAAAGGTTTGCTCCATCACTTTCGACTGCGCGTGGGGAACGGAATACACCGATAAAATTTTAAAGGCTTTAGAGGTTTCCGACGTTCGGGCAACTTTTTTTATGGTTGAATTCTGGGCGGAAAAATACGGGGATTTCGTTTCCAAAATCCACTCCGCAGGGCACAGCATAGGCACGCATTCGTCAACCCATTCATATATGTCTAAGCTCAACGCGGAAGAAATCAAAACGGAGCTTACAACCTCGTCGGAGGCAATTGAAAAGGTTACGGGCAAAAAGGTGGAGCTGTTCCGCGCGCCCTACGGCGATTACGACGACGAGCTTATTAAAACCGCGTCGGAGCTGGGATACTACACCATACAGTGGGACGTAGACAGTCTGGACTGGAAAGATTTAAGCGCTTCCGATATAGCGATGCGCGTAATCAACAACGTAAAAAACGGTTCTATTATATTGCTTCACAATAACGGGCTGCACACCGCCGAGGCAGTGCCCGTAATACTTGAAACACTCAAAAACAAAGGCTTTACGTTTTTGCCTGTAGACGAGCTGATTTATAAAGAAAACTATGTAATCGACGGCGCGGGCGTGCAAAAGCAAGCCAAATAAAACCGCGGTAAACGGCGTATATCCCGCGGGCAAATTAATAAGGAAATACTTTTTGGAGGCTTAAAATACAATGAATTACAACACGGAAAAAAACAATAAGGTATACATTTACGGGGAAATAGTCTCCGAAGCTCAGTTTTCGCACGAAGTTTACGGAGAGGGCTTTTACGAACTTATGGTCAAGGTTATGCGTCTTTCGGGTCAGGCGGATATTCTTCCCGTAACCGTTTCGGAACGCATTATGACGGAGGATATGCACGTGGGCGGCTATATATGCGCTCTCGGTCAGTTCCGCTCCTATAACAAGCTCGAAGACGGTAAATCCCGTTTAATGCTCACCGTTTTCGTCCGTGAGCTTCTGGAAACGCAACCGGGTAAAAACCCCAATTCCATAGTGCTTTCCGGCTATATATGCAAACCGCCCGTATACCGCACAACCCCTTTCAACCGCGAAATCGCCGATTTGCTTATAGCCGTTAACCGCAGCTACAACAAGTCCGATTATATCCCCGCAATCGCCTGGGGCAGAAACGCAAGGTTCGTCCGCAATCTGGCGGTGGGGGATAAGGTGGCGCTTTCAGGGAGAATACAAAGCAGAGAATATCAGAAAAAGCAACCCGACGAAAGCTTTGTTACAATGACTGCATACGAGGTTTCCGTTTCCAAGCTCGCCGCGTTCGACGACGACAGCGAATTCGATATAGACGAAGAATTCGACCTTTATTCCGTGCCCCATTCATATGAACGTCAGGATTAATTTCATTTAAACCCAAGCGCCGCAAAAGCGGCGCTTTTTTTTATATTTTTTATCGGTGTATGCTTAAAAAAGTTGCAAAAATTTTTCCGCAGACTATAATATAAGCCGAAATGAAAAAGAGTAAAACTGTAAACTTAACAAGCGGCAATCTCTGGAAAACTTTGCTCTTATATTCTTTGCCTCTGTTCGGAAGCGCGCTCGTACAGCAAATGTATTCTCTGGCGGATTTGCTCGTCGTGGGCAACTTTGCGCAAGAGGGTGCGCTCGCGGTGGATGCTATCGGCAACGCCGCCGTAATTATAAATATTCTGCTTGCCTTCGCGCTCGGCGCAAACGGCGGATGCGCGGTTATGGCGGCGCGCTATTTCGGGGAGGGCGATAACAAAAAGGTAAGGGAAACGGTTAACACCGCATTCGTTTCTTATTCCGTTTTGTGTGCGGTGATAATGGTATTCGGCTTTGCTCTTGCAAATACGGCGCTCGGCGCGCTTGGCGTTCACGGCGCGTATTATCAGGACTGTCTCGACTATCTTTACATATATATCGGTTCTTTGCCGTTTGTGTTTTTGTATAATCTCGGTTGCGGAATTTGTTCGGCTCTCGGCGACAGTAAATCGCCTTTTATCTTTCTCGTGATATCCTCGGTTTTGAACGTAGGGCTGGATATATGCTTTGTTTACGCGCTCAAAATGGACGTTGCGGGCGCCGCGTGGGCTACCTTCATTTCACAGGCGGCGGCATGTGTCTTAACCGTTTTCGTGCTTGCTGGGAAGCTCCGTTCTATAAAGACGGAGGTAAAGCCCGCAATATTCGACAAACGGCTTTTGAAAGAATTAACGATAACCTCCGTGCCGATAATCTTGCAGCAAAGCTTTGTTTCCGTCGGTAATTTTTTCGTAAACCGTTGCATAAACGGAATAGACGAAAACGGCGACGCGATTACGGGCTTCACAACGGCTTTCAAGGTTATAATTATGTGCACCATGAGCACCGTGGCAATGACTAACGGCTTTTCAAACTTCGCCTCCCAAAACAGGGCGGCGGGGCAATACGGCAGAATTAAAAAGGGCTTTTGGATAATGCTTTTGTATATGCTTGCGGTGTGCGCCGTTTTTATGGCGGTGTTCATATCCTGCCCCGAATTTTTAACCCGCGTTTTCATTCAGGAGGAAAAGCTTACGGAGGCGGCTATGTCTTACTCGGTAATGTTTTTAACCGTAGTTTCGTGCTTTTTGCCCGCCGTCGGGGTCAAAATTATGGCGGACGGCGCCGTCCGCGGTTGCGGCGGAAATATAGGGTTTACCATAAGCACGTTTGCGGATTTGATTATCCGCGTAGTTCTCGTATACGTTTTAACGGGCGCGGGCTGGGGATTTTCCGGCGTTTGCTGGGCTTGGGCGATAGGCTGGAGCATAGGTATGGTTATCGCGGCTCTGTTCTGGTTTTTGCAAATCCGTAAAATGCCCAAAGAGGAAGCGGATACGGGCGCGCCGTCGGTTAAAGAAGATAACGTTTGACACGCGGATAAATAAAGAGTATAATATTTTTGAATTAAAACCAAAAGGATAAAAATATGCATCCTCAACCTTTATTTCATATATTCGGGCAAGGGGTTTACGCCTACGGCATATGTATGGCTGTCGGCATAATAGCCTGCTTCGGATTTTTGCTTTTTGCAATGTGGTATAAAAATTTCAACGAAGAAGCCACGGATAAGGTTCTTTTAATCGGGCTTTTCGGCACGGGCTTCGGTATATTCGCCGCAATGCTTTTTCAGTCTGTATACGACGTTATCGCAAACCCGTCGGCGGGCTTCAAGCTCGGCGGTATGACGTTTATCGGCGGACTTATCGGCGGCGTAGGCAGCTTTTTGGCTGTATGGAACATTTACGTCTACGTAATCGCTCCCCGCACTAAAATCAAGCTTTTGAAAAACAATATGAACGCGGGGCTTACAGACGCTCTGCCGTTTATTCCCATAGGCATAGCCATAGCGCATGCTTTCGGCAGATTCGGCTGTTTCTGGGGCGGCTGCTGTTACGGAAAAGAAGCGGAGTGGGGCTTGCCTTGCTCGCAATACGACAATATTCCCAGAATCCCCACACAGCTTTTCGAGATGTCTTTTCTCTTTTTGCTTGCGGGCGTAATGGCGCTTTTGTATTTCAGATTTAAATTCAATTATAATTTCGGTCTGTATGCGGTTGCCTACGGAATATGGCGCTTTATCCTTGAATTTTTCCGTGACGACTACCGCGGGGGAATAGAGGGCGCGGCGCTTTCTCCCTCCCAGATACAGAGTATAATTATGGTAATTTTAGGGGTGGGCTATTTCTTCCTGCAATATTATTTGCTTGCAAAAATGATGAAGCACCCCGAACTCCAGCCAAGGACGAAATCCGAAAAAAAGGCTGAGCCTGCCGACGGACAAAACGGAGAATAATATCGGAATATGAAAAGTCAGAGTGTAGTAACAGATTTAAGAAGAAAAGTTTTTGCCGAAGTCGCGCGCGTCGCGTACGAATCGGATAATCCCGCAAACGATTTGGAAGAAATTCCCTATCTTATAACTCCGGACGAAATCCCCAAATACCGTGAAAGTATTTTCCGTGAAAGGCAGATTGCGTCTGAGCGCGTTCGCCTTGCAATGGGGCTTTCGCTCCGTCCCGCTAACAAACCCGTACATATTACCTCGGGTGTGGATAAAAGCACTATCGCGGATAAGTATTACGAACCGCCCCTTATGCAGGTAATTCCGTCGGCTTGCGACGCTTGCCCCGATAACGAATACGTGGTTTCAGACCAGTGCCGTAACTGCGTTTCGCATGCGTGTATAAAGAGCTGCCCCAAGGGCGCCGTCTCTATTGTGAAAGGCAGAGCGTTTATCGACCAGTCCAAATGTATAAAATGCGGCAGATGCAAAGCCGCTTGCCCTTACGATGCAATCGCACACCATATCCGCCCTTGCGCGGCGGCGTGCGGAGTAAAGGCGGTTTCTTCGGACGAATACGGAAGAGCGCATATCGATAACGATATCTGCGTGGCTTGCGGTCAGTGTATGTCGGCTTGCCCTTTCGGCGCGATTGCGGATAAGTCGCAAATATATCAGCTTATTCAGGCTATAAAGCAAGGCGACGAGGTCGTCGCCGCGGTTGCCCCCGCTATAATCGGGCAGTTCGGCGCAAAAGTTACCCCCGGGAAAATGAAATCCGCGCTTTTGGCTTTAGGATTTAAAGACGTTTACGAAGTGGCGGTCGGTGCGGACGTGGGCTGTATAGCCGAAGCGCACCATTATGTTAAAGAAGTTTCGTCCGGCAAGCTGCCGTTCCTTTTCACAAGCTGTTGTCCCGCATGGGCTGTTCTTGTTAAAAAGCAGTTCCCCGACCTTGCAAGCGAGGTTTCTCAGGAGCTTACGCCTATGGTTGCGACAGCCCGCTCCATAAAGGTTAACCGCCCGAATGCGAGGGTTGTTTTCATTGGCCCTTGCGCGGCTAAAAAGCTTGAAGCCTCCCGCCGCACTATCCGCAGCTTTGTGGATTTTGTAATCACATTCGAAGAGCTTGCGGGAATGTTCGAAGCAAAAGGGCTTAAACTCGAAGAGCTTGAAGAGCTGCCCGTTAATTTTCAGGCTACGGGCGCAGGGCGCGGATACGCATGCTCCGGCGGCGTTGCCAGCGCTATAGAAAAATGTATCAACGAATATTATCCCGAAACCGAGGTGAAAATTCAGCACGCGGAAGGGCTTTCCGATTGTAAAAAGGTGTTAATGCTTGCAAAGGCGGGTAAGCTCAACGGATATATGATAGAAGGTATGGGCTGCCCCGGCGGCTGTGTTGCGGGGGTAGGAACGATAATTCCGCCTGAACGCGCGAAATTCGCCGTTGAACAGATTGTGAAGCAGAGCGAAGAATCCATTCCGCCCAAAGAAATGGAAGATTTGGCGGATAAACTCAATAAAATGAATTAAAATAAGCCCCGTCAACGGGGCTTAAAAATTATTAAAAGGCAATAATATCATTATGGAATATGATATCGCGATAATCGGCGGAGGTCCCGCCGGAGTGTCCGCGGCAATCAACGCAAAGATTTTAAACAAAAAATTTATTTGGTTTTCAAGCCGTGGGGTTTCCCAAAAGGTTGCGCGCGCGGAGCTTATTAAAAATTACGCGGGCTTGCCTGACGTTACCGGCGCGGAGCTGGGCTGGACCTTGAACAACCATGCGGAAAGTATGGGCATAGAAAGGGTTGAAGAGGTTATAACCGGCGTTTACGAAACGGGCGGCAAGTTCACTCTGCTTGCAGGCAACAAGGATTTTGAGGCGAAAACGGTTATTTTATGCCTGGGAGTGCAAGCTCAAAAACCTATAAAGGGCGAAGAAGAATTTTTGGGCAGAGGCGTAAGCTACTGCGCAACGTGCGACGGAAATCTTTATAAAGGTAAAACCATTGCCGTTGTATGTATGGATAAAAATTTCGAACACGAAGCCGAATACTTATGCACGCTTGCGCAAAAGGTATACGTAATGCCGTTTTATAAAAATTACCGCATTACGGCAAAAAACGCGGAAATAATTTTAAAAGCCCCCACGGAAATTTCGGGCGGGTTAAAGGTAAACGAGGTTGTTTTCAAAGACAGCAAAATTGCGGTTGACGGAGTTTTTGTTCTCAAATCCGCGATATCGCCCGCAACGCTTGTTCACGGTTTAAAGATTGAAGACGGGCATATTTCAGTTAACAGAAAGCTGGAAACAAACATCGGCGGGATGTTCGCCGCGGGGGATTGTACGGGCAGACCGTATCAGTATATGAAAGCCGCGGGGGAGGGGAACGTTGCCGTTCACTCTGCGGTTGAGTATTTAAGCCGCCGTTAAGTATTGAAATTTTCACCAAATTATCACCTTTTTTTGCATATAAACTGCTCGGATTTTGCAGCTTTTCACAATTGTCGTGCATTTGATTTGAGTAAAAAAAACAAGTATTTAAGGGTAAAGCCCGCTTGCCTTAATAATTAAAAAACAAAAATTTACAAAGCTGTTTTTTCAGGCAATGATAAAAATGCTCTTGAACAAATCGTTCAAGAGCATTTTTGTATAAAAATTATATTCAGATTTGTTTTCGGATTTCTTTTTAATACTTGCATTTTCTTTAAAAATATGATATGTTGGTTATGCCAAATATTTACTACACCCTAATGAAGGAGTATGGGTATTTTTTTAATTTCATAGAAAGTTATTTCAACATTACACAATTTGGATTTGGCAAAAATGCAAATTCCTTTTATGTGTGTGTTGGAATTTATCCATACTGCGTAGTAAATGTTTGGCGACAGTCGGAGTTTGCGTTTTTCGTGCGCTTGCTTCGGTTGGCGCACTTTTTTCATTTACGGAGGTTTTTATGAAAAGGAAGTTTTTAATCATTCTTTTATCGCTTGTCTGCGCGGTTGTCTGTGTGTTCGGGCTTACCGCGTGCGATTTCGGCGGCGGTGCGGGAGGCAATAACACGAACGACGATGATAAGCTTTCCGTCGCGGGCTATTCCTACGTGTTCTCGTATGCGGAGGTATCGGGCGCGGGCGGGGCGGACGGCGAAAAGATAAAAACGGCGTTTGAAAATTCTATGAAAGGCGCAACTATGGCGTTTTTCAAAGACGGCTCTTGCACTTCGTCGCAAGGCGGCGCGACGTTAAAAGGAACGTACACCCAAAGCGGCGCAAAACTGTCCGTTACGATAGACGGAATAAGTTCGGATATGACTGTTACCGAAAACAGTATAAGACGGTCCGTTACAGTGCCGTCCGACAGCTTAATGCCGCCCGAAGAAACGCCCGATTACGGGAACGACGACAAAACCGACAACGGCAATGAAAATCATCCGCAGGAAACCGAACCCGATTCGGAAAAGCCTGTTGAAACCGTTCCGGAAGCACCAGCAGGAAAGGTGGGCTTTTCCGCACATGCGGCAAACGAAATAACGGTAACGCTTATTTTTGTGAAAGGCTCCGGTGGGAATAAACCCGTAACGCCCGATAAGCCCGACAATCCGGACGGCGATTGTAAGCACGTTTATGATAAATATGCAAGCAACGGCGCAGAGGCTCATACCGTTTATTGTAGCAAATGCGGCGATAAGAGAATAGAAGGACATAAATTAGAGAACGGAATTTGCCTTCTTTGCGGTTATTCACATAAAGAGGAAAAACCCGACATATCCGACGTACCCGATACGCCCAAAACCGACTTTAAGTTTGAGTTAAATTCAGACGGCGAAAGTTATTCGGTTACCGGAATATCAAACAAAAATATAACTCAAATTGTTATACCCGACACATACAATAACAAGCCCGTAACGAGTATCGGCAATAGAGCGTTCAACGATTGCAGTGAACTAACGAGCATTACCATACCCGACAGCGTGACGAGTATAGGCGATGATGCATTCTACCGTTGCAATTCACTTGAAAGAATAAACTACACGGGCGATATAGCGGGCTGGTGCGGTATAAACTGGCTTCGTAGTATGGGCGGTTTTAATTTTCCTATTTCAAAAGTATATATCGGCAATCAGAAATTACAGGATATGACAAGTATCGTTATACCCGACGGAGTAACAAGTATCGACGGTTATGCGTTCCAAAATTGCAGTAGCTTAACGAGCGTAACCATACCCGACAGCGTAAAGTATATCGGAGATTTCGGCGGTTGCAATTCGCTTGAAAGAATAAACTACACGGGAGATATAGTAAGCTGGTGCAGTATAGACAACAGTCTTTATGATTTAATTTCAAAAGTATATATCGGTAATCAGAAATTGCAAGAAATAACAAGCTTAGCCATACCGAACAGCGTAACGCGTATCGGCAATAGTGCATTTTACGGTTGCAGTAGTCTTGCGGGCATAACCCTTTCCGACGGGACAACGAGTATAGGCGAATGTGCGTTCTACGGTTGCAGTAGTCTTACGAGAATCACTATACCAAAAAATGTGGAATATATCTATGCGAGCGCGTTCGGTTATTGCGAAAACCTTAAAACCGTATATTGGAATGCAAAAAATTGCGAAACAGAAATAGCGAATTTAGGTATAAATATTGTAGGGATTTTTGATGAAACTGATATTACGAATATTTATATCGGAAACGAAGTAACAAACATAAATGAAAATACGTTTCTCAATTGCAATAAATTTACAAGCATAAATATACCCGACAGCGTAACGAGTATCGGTTATAATGCATTCGGCGGTTGCGATTCACTTGAAAGGATAAACTACACGGGCGATATAGCAAGTTGGTGCGGTATAGACGGACTTAATTATTTAACGCTTTCAAAAGTTTATATAGGCAATCAGAAATTACAAGATATGACAGGCGAATTGGTTATACCCGACGGCGTAACGAGTATCGGACAGGATGCGTTCTACTATTGCAGTAGTTTATCAAGTATAACTATACCTGACAGCGTAACGAGTATCGGTCAATCTGCGTTCGGGGCTTGCTATTCGCTTGAAAGAATAAACTACACAGGCGATATAGCAAGCTGGTGCGGTATAGACGGACTTAATTATTTAATGCAAAGCGGTGAATCAACCAAAACGCTTTATTTAAACGGAAAAGAGATAATTGGCGAATTAGTTATACCGAACAGCGTAACGTCTATTCCGTCATATGCGTTCATGGGTTGCAGTAAACTTACGAGTATAACCATACCCGACGGCGTTACGAGTATCGGTCGTTCTGCGTTCGAGGGTTGTAGCGGTTTAACAAGCGTAACCTTTAACGGAACAATTGCGCAATGGAACGCCGTTACAAAAGATAGTGATTGGAACTTACGCACGGGCAACTACACAATTCATTGCACGGACGGAGATATAGCTAAAAGCTGATAAAGGTATGACCGCAAGCAAGGTAAATGGAACGGCCGAACCTACGCAGGAAAATCTTGTCAAGATTGCGGATATTTTCGACGTATCCGTAGATTATCTGTTGGGAAGAAAAGAGTTATAACCGACAAACAAAAACAAATGCATACGAAAAGAGTAAAACTATAACCGACAGACTAAAACAATCGTGACTATAAAATAAAAGTCTTAACCGACAAGCAAAAACAAATGTAACCGAAAAGAGTAAAACTATAACCTACAAACTAAAACAATCGTGACTATAAAAAAAGTCTTAACCGACAAGCAAAAACAAATGTAACCGAAAATTAAATATTATCCAGATAGTAACATACTTAAAACAATTTTAAGTTAAAGC
>CAMWMZ010000046.1 GCA_947175485.1 uncultured Clostridia bacterium | reverse complement strand
CTTTTAGGATTAATTATGAAAAAATTCATATAAATATAAGCAATCCTTATACAAGCAATAAAAAAATACTATTATATATTTAATATGCTTATAAATTTGCTAAAAATCCTCATTCAATTAACGCTAAAATAAATTGTGATTTTATACATTTATGCAAATTTTGAAATTTTTATTAAATGAAGAGACCAAGCCGAAAAAGCTTGGTCCCCCCTGAGAGAATATGAAAAAAAGTTGAGTGTATGCGGTTTTATGTTTAAGATTATAACCGCCGTTTGTGTTAAAAATATGATAATTAAATGAATTTAAACAAAATTACGATATTTTCCGTAAATAATTTCGGCAATTTTTAAGCCGTCGGCGGCGGAGCTTGTTATCCCGCCCGAATATCCGCTCCCCTCCCCGCAAGGATACAATCCTTTTACCGACAAGCTTTCAAACGTCTCGGCGTCGCGCAAAATTCTTACGGGTGAAGAAAAACGGCTTTCCACCGCCGTTAAAACCGCGTCATCGGCCGCAAACCCTTTTAATCTCTTATCGATATCCGATATCGCGGCTTTCAAAGCGTCTGTAGCAACCTTTGGCAGTATTTCACTAATGGGAGCGAAAGTTATTCCCGCCGAGTATGTAGGCACAACGGAACGAAACCCGGAAGAAATTCTATCCTTCGCAAAATCTCCGTAAAGCTGTACGGGCGCCTTGTAATTGCTTCCCCCCGCAACAAAAGCCGCGTTTTCGATTTTTCTCTGGAATTCCATGCCGCCGAATAAGCCGCCGCCCCAGTCCTCCGCTTTCATCTGAACCATCAGCGCAGAATTTGAATTCGTGCCCTTGCGCGAATAAAGGCTCATTCCGTTAGTTACCACTCCGCCCTCTTCGCTTGCGGAAGGTATTACAACGCCGCCGGGGCACATACAAAAGGTAAACACAGTCCGTTCATGCGCGTGTGAAACAAATTTATAATCCGCAGTCGGCAACAAACGGAATTTTTCACCGTATTGCGCGCGGCTTATTTCCTCGGCTATATGCTCTATTCTTACCCCTATCGCAAAATCGCGCGGCTGCATGGCAACGCCTGAATTATTAAGCATTTTAAAGGTATCTCTTGCCGAGTGTCCAAGCGCAAGAACAACGTTTTCAATAAAAATCTCCTCTTCTTCTCCGGTAACGGTATTTTTAACTAAAATTGAAGAAATCCGACCGTTTTTAGTGTAAAACCTCTCAAAAACCGTATTAAAAAGATATTTTCCTCCGTTTTCAGTGACAAATTTTCTTATATTTTGAAGCACATAAAACAGATTATCGCTGCCGATGTGAGGCTTGTTTAAATACAAAATTTCCTCGGGAGCGCCAAAACGGAAAAACGTTTCAAGAACGTCCTTATTCAAGCCGTCGCGGGTCTGCGTATTAAGTTTTCCGTCGGAAAAGGTTCCCGCTCCGCCCTCGCCGAACTGCACGTTGGAATTAACGTTCAGCCTGCCGCCGCTGAAAAAATCCGTGATTGTTTCACGCCTTTTTTCTACGCTTTCGCCCCGCTCGATTATTATCGGCTTAAAGCCTCTTTCTATTAATCTCACGGCACAAAAAAGCCCCGCAGGTCCGCCGCCGATAATTACAACGGGCGGCGCATTTTTCAGTTTGTCGGGCGGAGATTTACGCTCTTGCTCTTCATCGGAAAACGCAATCGAATACACCCAGAATAAATTGTTTTTATCTCGCGCGTCAAGAGACTTCTTCAATATTTTAAAATACTTCAAACTTCCGCCTAGCTTTTTACGCGCGACATTGACGAGCTTGTCCTCGTTTTCATTTATATTAAGTTTTATATTATCAAGCCGTTTTATCATACTCTTTTTAAAATCTCGTCGGCAACCGCCATACCGCTTGCAAACGCCCATTGTAAATTGTAGCCGCCGCAATCGCCGTCCACATCCAACACTTCACCCGCAAAAAACAAGTTTTTTACTATTTTGCTTTCAAGCTCATCCGTAACCTCTTTCATATTTACGCCTCCCTTGGTTACCTGAGCATAATCGAATCCCAATGTTCCCAAAACGGGCAACGTAAAATTTTTAATCGTGGCAACTATTTTTCTCAAATCATCAGATGCGGCACGCTTCATAATCGCTCTTCCAAGCTGGTTATGCAAAGTTCCGCATAATAAATCTTCTATATTTACGCCGCTTTTCAGTCTCGCGTTAAGAGCTTCATAAACAGCATTCTCGTCAAATTCCGGCAAAAAACTTAGCGTTATATATGAACCGGACTTGTCCGCAACATAAGGCGATATGGCAAATATCGCGTTACCGGATACTCCGTAATCGGTAAAAATGACGTCGCCGCGCACTTTTTTAACAGACGCTTCGGCGGAAACCTCGCAATCCGCCCTGATACCTTTTAATGTTTTAATATGCTTTGTATCGGTTTTTAATTGAACAAGCGACGGATAAAGACCTGTTAAAGTGTGTCCGAGATCCGTCGCAAGCTTATAAGCCGTACCATCCGTTTTAAACTGCTTTTGAGCTTTTCCTCCGACACATAATATCACGCGGCCGCTTTTCACCGTTTCTCCGTTTTCAAGCGTTATTTCAAATCCGCGTTTTAAGGTTAAAGCTTTGCTTTTTATTACTTCCGTGTTACCTAACTGAGCAATAAGCATATCACAAAGGGAAGAAGCCTGTTTGCCCGCAGGATAAACCCTTCCATTATCGTCGGAAATAAACATACAGTTAAAAAGCCTTTTATATACCTGCGAGTCACCGCATGCAATTTTTTCCGCCAAACCTATGTTACCGCCGTGATAATGCTTTTTCGTCATATCCACGTTCGACAGGTTACCTTGCCCGTTACCGGTTGACGCAAGCTTTTTACCAAGCCTTTCACCTGCATCTATCAAAACAGCTTTAATCCGGCTGTTTTTTGCAAGAATTGCGGCGCACGCAAGTCCGGAAGCGCCGCCGCCTATAATCGCTACGTCATAATATTTCATGATCCGATTTTATAACATAAGAGCAAACAAAGTCAACACTTAAATTCGCATAACATTTTTTCAAGCGTATTCAAATGCAAATATTCGTCCTCCAAAATGCGTGAAACAATTTCTTTAACGCGTTCGTTTTTAAGACACCTCAGCATTTTTTTGTAGTCCGATATAGCTCTCCTTTCCCCTATTATATCGTCCTCCAGCATATTTTTTAAAGAGCATGAATACGCAACGTATTTGGCTGAATAAAAATTAAAGCTGTTTGGCGGATACTGTGAATACGTAGGCGCGGCGCCAAGAGCAAGAATTGTTTTTCCAAGAAGCTTCAAATGCATCATTTCGGCCACCGCAATACTCATAAGCGTAGCCGCGTTCTCTTTAAAGCCCTGACATTCAAAAAACAGCGAATGATAAACATACTGTAAAACCGCGTTCAGTTCACCGACAGAGGTTGCATATGCGGGAGAAATAATCCGCAAGCTTAAAGCGTCGTGACAGATGCCGTCAGTAGTAGGATAAGGTAAATTGCAAATCATGGGTTCAAGCATACTATCAAAATATGAGTTTACGGCAAATAAGGTGCATTTTAGTAAAATTAAGCCTTATTATGTTTGACATAGTACTTAATAAACATTTTAAAAGCAACAAAAAAGACGGCTAAAACCGTCTTTTTTCTATTTTTTTACAACAAAATCAGTTGAAAATTTTATTTAAAAATCTACCCGTATAACTGCCGCTTACCTCCGCAACATCTTCCGGTGTACCGCATGCAACAATATTTCCGCCCTTGTCACCGCCCTCAGGTCCAAGGTCGATTATCCAATCCGCGCACTTAATAACGTCCAGATTATGTTCTATTACAAGCACAGTGTTACCACCGCTTCTGAGCCTTGTTATTATACTTACAAGCTTCTCAACGTCGTAACTGTGTAAGCCCGTCGTAGGCTCGTCAAGAATATAAAACGTTTTGCCCGTACTTCTTTTTGAAAGCTCCGTTGCAAGCTTCACTCTTTGCGCCTCACCGCCGGAAAGCGTGGTTGCGCTCTGCCCAAGCTTAACATAACCCAAGCCAACGTCGCATAAGGTTGACAGTTTATTGTATATAGAAGTCACCGGTTTGAAGAACTCCGCGCCTTCCTCTACGGTCATCTCAAGCACGTCGGATATGGACTTTCCCTTATATTTTACTTCTAATGTTTCACGGTTATAACGCTTACCCCCGCATACTTCGCAAGGAACGTAAATATCAGGCAAGAAATGCATTTCTATCTGAATTATCCCGTCTCCCTGACAATGCTCGCAACGTCCTCCCGCCACGTTAAATGAAAATCTTCCGCTCTTATAGCCCTTTTCTTTTGCGTCTGGAGTTGCGGCAAACAAATCACGGATAAGCGTAAATACTCCCGTATAAGTTGCCGGATTGCTTCTCGGCGTTCTCCCTATCGGCTGTTGGTCAATTGCAATTACTTTATCAAAATGCTCCAGCCCTTCAAACTTTTGGCACTTACCGGAAAGCTGCCGCGCGCCGTTAAGTTTATTTGCAAGATATGGATAAATTATTTCATTCACAAGGCTGGATTTACCGCTACCCGATACTCCGGTAATTGCAGTTATCAGCCCCGCAGGAATTTCCACGTCAATTCCGTTTAAATTATTTTGCCTACATCCGAAAACTCTAAGATATCTGCCGTCCGGCTTCTGTCTGGCCGCGGGAATTTCAATTTTGCGTCTGCCTGAAAGAAAATCACCGGTAATAGAACGCGGTTCGTTCATTATATCCTGTAAAGTGCCGCAAGCAACAACCTCGCCGCCGTGCACTCCCGCTTTCGGTCCTATATCCACTATATAATCGGCGGCCCGCATCGTATCCTCGTCGTGTTCTACAACAATGAGAGTATTTCCGATATCCCGCAACCCCAAAAGCGATTGCAAAAGCTTCTCGTTATCCCGCTGATGCAAACCGATGCTTGGCTCGTCAAGAATATATAATACCCCGCTAAGCGCGCTGCCAATCTGCGTTGCAAGTCTTATACGTTGGCTCTCTCCGCCTGAAAGAGTTGCCGCACTGCGTGAAAGAGTGAGATACCCCAAACCGACGTTGCGCAAAAAGCTCAGTCTGTTGTCTATTTCTTTTATAATACTGTCGGCAATAAGGTGCTCCGTTTCCGAAAAGAACCCGAAATCCGTAAAATCAGCCAAATCATCAACAGCCATATCACAGACTTCTGCTATATTTTTTCCGCCCACCGTTACGGCAAGCGCCTCTTTTTTCAATCTTTTGCCCTTACATATCGGGCACTCGGAAGTCCGCATATAACGCTCTATATCGATTTTCACGCCTTCCGAAGACGTCTGATTATATCTGCGCTGTAAATTCGCGGCAAAGCCCTCCCACGCAGTTTTATAACTGCCGGAAAACCGGTATGCGTTATAAGCAAGCTCGATTTTTTCACCGCCGTTACCATACATCAACATTTCGTAAATTTCTCTCGGCAGTTCAGAGACGGGCACGTCCAAAGAAAATTTATAAACTTTAGAAAGCGAATTGAGATACATCTGGGTCATAGCCGAAGAATCCAAATTCCACCCGCTTATTTTTATTGCACCTTCCCGCAATGACTTTGATTTATCGGGGCAAATCAAATCGGGGTCGATTATCTGCTTAAATCCCAAACCTGAGCACTCCTGGCATGCTCCCCAAGGCGTGTTGAATGAAAATAAACGCGGTTCTATTTCCTCAATCGATATACCGCAATCCGGGCAAGCGTATTTGGAAGAATAAAGCTCTTCCCTGCCATCGCAATCTATAACTACAAGTCCGTCCGAAAGCCTTAACGCGGCTTCAAGACTGTCTGAAAGCCTTTTCAAAATACCGTCTTTAATTATTAACCTGTCAATAACGACCGAAATATTATGGCGGATATTCTTTTCAAGATGAATTTCTTCCTGTAAATCGTAAATGATTCCGTCAATCTTCACTCTTCCGTATCCGCTTTTTTTATAGCCGGCAAGCTCTTTTACAAACTCGCCCTTTTTACCACGGAACACAGGAGCTTCGATTATTATTTTACTGCCCTCAGGCATAAGCATAACCTTATCGGCAATCTCGTCCACAGACTGACGGCGGATTTCTCTTCCGCATTTAGGGCAATGCGGAATACCGACGCGCGCGAACAACAAGCGGAAATAGTCGTATATTTCGGTAACCGTGCCCACGGTCGAACGCGGATTATGCGATGTTGTTTTCTGGTCAATCGAAATTGCCGGAGAAAGCCCGTCTATAAGCTCCACGTCGGGTTTTTCCATCTGCCCCAAAAACTGGCGGGCGTATGAAGAAAGGCTTTCAATATACCGCCTTTGCCCTTCCGCAAAAATGGTATCGAAGGCAAGCGTGGATTTTCCGCTGCCCGAAAGCCCCGTAAACACAGTGAGAGTATTGCGGGGAATGTGAACGTCTATATTTTTTAAGTTGTTTTCTTTTGAGCCTTTTACGTAAATTTCTTCTTTCATTATTTTTTTATCTTCATTAATTTCTTTTTTAACTGTGATATAGTGTCTCTTATTTCTATCGCCTTCTCAAAATCGAGCTGTGCCGAAGCAACCTTCATCAAAGCTTTTAATTTTTCTATTTCCTGCGGAATATCTTTGGGCTTAATATCGTCCGCGGAAGATTTTTTACCGGTAATGCCTATTGAATTTTTAACTTCTTTAATAATTGTTTTCGGCACTATGCCGTGAGCTTTGTTGTATGCGGACTGTATTTTTCTGCGCCTTTCCGTTTCGTCTATTGCCCTTTTCATACTGCCTGTAACAGTATCGGCGTACATGATTACGCGTCCTTCCGCATTTCTTGCGGCTCTTCCTATAGTCTGCACAAGCGAAGTTTCGCTTCTCAAAAATCCTTCTTTATCCGCGTCAAGAATGGCAACAAGCTTAACCTCAGGCAAATCCAGCCCCTCGCGCAAAAGGTTTATCCCGCAAAGTATATCGAATTCTCCGCCGCGCAAACCGTTAACAATGTCTATACGCTCCAACGCGTCTATATCGCTGTGCATATAGCGTACCTTCAAACCATGTTCCTTTAAGAAATCCGTAAGGCTCTCCGCCATTCGCTTTGTCATTGTAGTAACAAGCACGCGCCCGCCAGAAGCAATAATGTTCTTCGCCTCGCCAAGCAAGTCGTCAATTTGAGTTTTTGTAGGACGGATTACCACTTCGGGGTCAACAAGTCCCGTCGGACGTATTATCTGCTCCACAACGTTTCCCGCCTGCTCCATTTCATAGGGTGCAGGAGTTGCCGAAACACAGATAAGCTGCGGAACGCGTTCGTCGAATTCTTCAAACGTCAAAGGGCGGTTATCATAAGCCGATTGCAAACGAAATCCGTAACCGACGAGATTTTCCTTTCTTGAACGGTCGCCGTGATACATCGCGCGGATTTGCGGTATAGTCATATGGCTTTCATCTATAAAAACAAGAAATTTACCCGCGGGGAAATAATCCAACAACGTAAACGAAGGCTCTCCCGGAGAACGTCCGTCGAAATAGCGGCTATAATTCTCAACGCCGCTACAATACCCTATTTCCCGCATCATTTCCAAATCGTATGTTGTACGCTGTTCAAGCCTTTGCGCTTCCAACAGCTTTCCTTCTTCCCTAAAAGCCCTCACTTCGTTGTGCATATCGCATTCAATCATTGACAGCGCTGCTTGCATTTTATCATTTCCTACCGCGTATTGGCTTGCAGGAAAAATAAGAACATGTTTAAGCTCGGATATTATATTGCCCGTAAGCGCGTCAACCTCGCATATACGGTCGATTTCGTCGCCAAAAAACTCAACCCTTACGGCAATTTCCGAATTGCTCGCAGGGAATATTTCAACAGCGTCGCCGCGCACACGGAACGAAGAACGCTGAAAATCAATATCTCTTCTGGCATATTGAATTTCCACAAGCTTCTTTATTAGATTGTCACGCTCTATTTCCATTGCGGGGCGCAAAGAAATTGCAAGGCGGAAATACTCTTCAGGCGCGCCCAATCCGTAAATACAGCTAACGGAAGCCACTACAATAACGTCCTCTCTTTCACCGAGCGAGCTTGTCGCAGAATTTCTGAGCTTGTCTATTTCATCATTTAAGCTCATATCCTTTTCAATATAAGTATCGGTAGAGGGTATATAGCTTTCCGGCTGATAATAATCGTAATAAGAAACGAAATATTCCACACGGTTATTAGGGAAAAACTCCTTGAACTCGTTGCAAAGCTGGGCGGCAAGCGTTTTGTTATGCGCAATCACAAGCGTCGGACGGTTAACGTTTTTTATAACGTTAGCCATAGTAAACGTTTTTCCGCTGCCAGTAACGCCGACGAGTACCTGTGTGCGTATACCGTCCAGAACGCCGTCCGTAAGGCTTTGAATAGCCTGCGGCTGGTCGCCAGTCGGATTAAATTTCGAGTGTAATTCAAACTTCATAAGTCCTATAAATTATAACCCTTTTCAGGCTTTTTTACAACTGTTTGCACCTCGGTTTTTGCAAAAAATAAACTTTTGTTTGCTTTAGTCGTTAAATAGCGCCGCCCTATTTTTTGAAAACGCTTCCGACTTAAAACCGTTTTAAATACGTTACTTTCACAACCTCAAAAGTTTTAAAATCTATCTAAAACTCTTTAAAATTAAAGACAGGCTCTTTGAACTGGCGATATGCACGGTTACTGTATACAAACGCAAATAAATTGCAAGCATATAAAAAACGTGTTAAAACACACTTGTTCACATAAATTTTTAAAAAATATCTAATACGTCAAACCGCCCCGCAACAAAAATTGCGGGGCGGTTTTTCTTAGAATATTAAGTTAATTAAGATAATTTTTCAAGCAATCTGAGATCGATACCCTTATCGCCGATTTTAATAATTTCAACCTTTACGCTGTCGCCTATTTTAACTACGTCCTCAACCTTTTCAACGCGCTTATCCGAAAGCTTGGAAATATGAATCATTCCGTCCTTACCGGGCGCAAACTCAACAAACGCACCAAAGTTAAGAATTCTCACAACAGTGCCCACGAACATATCGCCGACTTCGGGATCGTGCGCAATATTGAGTATTATTGATTTTGCTTTCAAAGCGTTTTCAACAGGTCCGACACACGCAACATATCCGCGGCCGCTGTCGTCATCGTTGAATTCGATTTCCGTTCCCGTTTCTTCCATAATCTTTTTAATTACGCAGCCCTGTTTGCCGATAACGTCGCCGATTTTTTCGGGATCGATTTCAAAGCTTACAATCTTAGGAGCGTAAACGGAAAGCTCGGGAGCAACTTCGGGAACACATTCCAACATCTTTGAAAGAATGAACTGTCTGCCCTCGTTCGCCTGATTAATTGCGGTATGCATAATTTCTTCGGATATACCCTTGATTTTGATATCCATCTGAATTGCAGTGATACCTTTCGTAGTACCCGCAACTTTAAAGTCCATATCGCCGAGGAAGTCTTCAAGTCCCTGAATATCGGTAAGAACCTTGAATTCACCCGTTTCCTGATTCTTGATAAGTCCCATTGCAACGCCGGCTACGGGAGCTTTAATAGGAACGCCCGCATTCATAAGCGCCATAGTAGAACCGCAAACGGAAGCCATTGATGAAGAACCGTTTGAAGAAGTAATATCGTTAACCACACGGATTGCATAAGGGAAAGCGTCTTCGTCGGGAAGTACGGGTATAAGCGCACGTTCCGCAAGAGCTCCGTGTCCTATTTCACGTCTGCCGGGTGAACGGAGCGCTTTTGCTTCGCCCGTGCAATAACCGGGGAAGTTGTACTGATGCATATATCTTTTTGAGGTCTCTTCGTCAAGCCCTTCGAGCTTCTGCGCCTCTCCGAGCATGCCAAGCGTACAAGTGGTAAGCGTCTGGGTTTGTCCTCTTGTAAATATAGCCGAACCGTGAACGCGGGGAAGAATTCCCTTTTCACACCAGATAGGGCGTACGTCCTTTAAACCTCTTCCGTCGGGACGTATACCCTTGTCGAATATCTTTGCACGAACCTTTTCCTTTGTAAGGTAATAAAGGCTGTCTTTTATTTCACGCTTGTTTTCGGGATAAATTTCAGCAAAGTGTTCAAGTGTTTCCTTTTCAGCTTCGTTCTGTCTTTTTTCTCTTTCCTGTCTGTCGAACGTATCGATTGCCCAGTCGATTTTTTCACTTGCGTAATCGCGCACGGCTTTATCAAGCTCTTCGGGAATATGATAAAGTTCGATTTCAAGCTTGGGTTTGCCAACCTCGGGAACAATTTTTTCCTCAATAAATTTGCAGATTTTTTTAATCTCTTCGTGACCGTACATTATAGCGCCGACCATCTGCTCGTTTGTTACTTCGTCTGCGCCCGCCTCAATCATAAGGATAGCGTCTTTCGTACCAGCAAGATTAAGATGGATAGCGCTCTTTGCGCGTTGTTCCAAATCGGGGTTAATAACATACTTGCCGTCTACCATACCGACAACAACCGAGCCGGTAGGTCCGGCCCAAGGTATATCGGAGATAGCTATTGCAACCGACGAACCTATCATTGCAAGAGGCTCCGGCGAAATATCAGGTTCAACCGAAAGCGCCTGTGCCGTTACCACAACGTCGTTGAAAAGCCCCTTAGGGAACAACGGACGGAGAGGCCTGTCTATAAGTCTTGCGGTTAAAATCGCCTTATCGCTTGCTCTTCCTTCGCGCTTTTTAAAGCCTCCGGGGATTTTGCCGACGGAATACATCTTCTCTTCATAGTCCACCTGCAAGGGGAAGAAATCCATACCTTCGCGGGGCGAAGCCGACATACATACGGAAACCATAACTACGGTTTCTCCGCACCTTACCACGCAAGAGCCGTTAGTCTGTTCGGCGTATTTGCCGGTTTCTATGATAACCTTTCTTCCGCCTACTTCCATTGTAAATTGTTTGTAATTCATTATCCTGTTCTCCTTTTCTGTTCTTGTGCCCGCAACGCCCGTTACGGACTGTTTTAAAGAAAAAATGAGCGAGAGAAAAACACCCGCCCAGATTTTTTACTTTCTTAATCCCAACGCTGCAACGATAGCACGGTATCTTTCGATATCCTTGCTCTTCAGATAGTCCAAAAGGCCTCTGCGGCGACCGACCATCTTCAAAAGTCCGCGGCGTGAATGGTTATCGTGAATATGCTCTTTAAGATGCTCGTTGAGGTGATTAATTCTCTCCGTCAAAAGAGCAATCTGTACCTCGGGCGAACCCGTGTCGCCTTCTTTAGTAGCGTATTTTGCGATAATTTCCTGCTTTTCCATTTATTTTATCCTCCTATGGAATATTTGCGGGAAACAAAGACCGGCGTTGAGTTTTCGCTCGGCTTTGTAACCGTACCGTTTAAGTTTATCACAACCTTTTAAAAATTGCAAACGATTTACAAATGTTATTCAAATAGTTTTAATCTCTTTTCGATAATTTCCCCTGTTTTTGAAATATAAGAAGCGATATCCTTAGGCGACGCATAGCGCTCGATTCTGTCTTCGTCACCATATAATCTTTTTGAAATAGCGTTTGCCCCAACAGCTACATTGTCCGAAATTTCTTCCATAACGTCGATATTATAAACGCAGGCCTTTCCCCTCTTTGCCCATCCTACGTTTTCAAGCCCGCCGGCTTGGTATTTCTGGCGGTAAAGATAATAAGGCTGATAACCCGCCCCCGAAAGTTTTTCTCTTGAAAGTGCAATCATATCCGCTACCCCCTCAACATCGAGCTTTTTGATATTTTCTTTAAGCTTTGCGCCCGATTTTAAAGAGAGGGTATGCACTGTAATATTCGCCGGATTTAAAGCTATTGCCGCGTCAAGCGAATACTCGAAGTCTTTCGGCGTTTCTTCCGCAAGCCCGGCAATCAGATCGATGTTGATATCAAACCCATATTTCGCCGCCATTTCATAAGCCCGCAAAGTTTGGGCAGCGGTATGCTTTCTCCCTATTTTTATAAGCGTTGAATCGTTAAAGCTCTGCGGATTGACGCAGATGCGCGTAACGCCGTAATCCTTTGCACATTTCAGTTTTTCTTCGGTAAACACATCGGGTCTGCCTGCCTCTACCGTATATTCGGCTTTTCCGTCGAAAATATCGTTAATCGCCGCATATATAGGGGTTAATTTATCATTTTCAAGAACAAATGGCGTACCTCCGCCAATATAAATACTGCGCAAATCTTTTATTATAGGCTTGATTGAATAAAGCTCTTTTACAACACAGTTTACGTATTCATCAACGTATTGACGTGTTTTTTCAATCGGTGCAGTAATAAAAGAACAGTATTCACATTTCGTAGGGCAAAACGGCAAACTGACATACAAATCCTGCCCGCCTTTTTTATAATATCCTTTTTGCACGTCAAGTATAGTCTTTACCAGCGCTGTATTTTCTGCCGATACCTGCATATTTTCAAAAAGCTTTTCAAAACAACCGCCTGTTGCAATTTCCGTATATGCAAGCTTTGTCGGTCTTATGC
>CAMWMZ010000045.1 GCA_947175485.1 uncultured Clostridia bacterium | reverse complement strand
GCCCCCGATTGAGGCAACGAGAATTATTGCGGCAATTATAAGAAAAAGCGATGCAATTCTTATTTTTAAACCGCCTTTAACACGTGCGCTGTCGTAAATAATTTCTCCGCTGCGCCGCAAATGATAAAAAAAATTTGTGGACGAATACAAAGATGTTATCAATAATACTATCCCCGCGCCGCTTGCCGCGCTTTCCGCAGAATCCTTGAGATATTTTAAAAACGGAGATACGCTTTCCAAAAAATTGTGATTTAAAAATTCTTCTATATGAACGTCGCCGAAAACCAGCGTCAGCCACAATAAAAACGGCGCTATACTCATTAAAAGAAAATAAACCAGAGTTCCGGCAATTGTTGAAAAGCGTTTATCCGAATAATATCGGAAAGTTGTAATTATCTTGTTCAACATACGAAATTATTTTTTGCAAGTTATAACAAGCTATACGTAAAAAAAGGTATTCCCGAAGGAATACCCTGTTTTACGAATTAAATTCAGAAACCGCAGCCGCAATTACAATGGCAGTTACGGTGTCTGTTGCAACCGCAATCTCCGTTTTCGTTATTACGGGCGCAACCACAGCCGCAGTCACGGTTCAAACCGTACTGTGCCGCATAGTAAGCATCAAAATTTTGACATTGATTGCATCTGTTGCAACCGCAGCCGTTTCTTGCATTTCCGCAAGAACGGCATCTGTGGCAGCCGTCACAGTTGTTGCAATGGCACGCGTTACACTGACAACCGCATAAGAGGTTTAAAAGCCCGCAGCGGCAAAAATTGCAATTATTACACATTTGTATTCTTTCCTTTTTTCTCAATGTAAGGGCAAAGGTTTTCCCCCTTGCCTCATACCCCATTATATGAAAAAAGCGGACGAAAAGTTTCGTCCGCTCTAAATTAATATCAAGAAAAATTATTTGCCGAAATATCTCTTCAACATTCCCGCGAAGCCTGCGCCGTGTCTTGCTTCGTCCTTTGCCATTTCGTGAACCGTATCATGAATAGCATCATAGCCGAGTTGTTTTGCGCGCTTTGCTATCGCAAGCTTACCCTCGCAAGCACCTGCTTCGGCAGCAGCGCGAAGCTCAAGATTCTTCTTTGTGGAAGGGGTAACAACTTCGCCCAAAAGTTCCGCAAATTTTGCAGCGTGCTCGGCTTCTTCATAAGCATAACGTTTATAAGCTTCCGCAATTTCGGGATATCCTTCTCTTTCGGCAACTCTTGCCATAGCAAGATACATACCTACTTCCGTACATTCACCGTTGAAATGAGCGCGCAGCCCTTCCATTATTTCAGCGTCGTCAACTTTGCCGTCGCCTACTACGTGTTCGCAAGCGTACTTGCTTTCACCTGTAACGGGAACAAACTTCTTAGCCTTGCATACGGGGCATACTTCTACGCCGTCTTCAACGATTTCACCGCAAACAACACATTTTTTCATGTAAAATTACTCCTGGAAAATTTTTATTTTGTAAATAAATTATAACATAAACAAGATTGAATATCAATAAAAATTATGTGAAATATAAAAGAAATTATTTATTCCATAACTATTTTTTCTAATTCGTTAAAATTTTTTGCGAATAAAGTTGCCCCTGCGGTACGCAGCTGTTCGCGCGTTCTGAACCCCCATAGCGCTGAAACGCATTTAATCCCTGCGTTTGCAGCGGTCTGAACATCGGTTTCTCCATCGCCGACGAACAGACACTCTTCATGTTTAAGTCCGCAATCTTGAATAATTTTCAAGGTTGAAGCGGGATTAGGTTTAAGGGGTGCATGCTCAGACTGCCCGACTACGGCGCTGAAACCGTATTCACTTAAAAATTCTTCATAAACCCGAAGCGTTGCCTGCTCGGGTTTATTGGTTACTATCGCAAGAATTACGCCCGCCTTGCCAAATCTGCGAAGAGCTTCGCTTGCACCGGAATAAAGCGAAGTCAGGCTATTATTACAGTTTGCAAAATTTTTTGAATAGTCCGTATAAACGCTTTCACAAAGCTCTTTACGTTGCCCGCCGACGGCACGTTCCACAAGCTTTTTTGCACCGTTACCCACAAATTCTATTGTTTTTTCCAATGAAATCGGCGGCAAAGAGAATTTTTTCAGACTATCATTCAATACACTACGGATTGTACGGGAAGTATCAAGCAAAGTGCCGTCTAAATCAAAAATAATTAATTTGTACATTTTACATTTTTTCGGGAGCGCCGATACCAAGCAACGAAAGCGCGGCTTTCAACGTTGTATGCACCGATTTGGTGAGCGCCAAACGGAAATTCTTTATATCGCCGCTTTCCGTAAGAATTTTACATTCAATATAAAATTTATTGAATTTCTGAGCCAAATCCACGGCGTAACGTGCAATCAAAGACGGCTCGTATTTATCTGCCGCATCACGCACCGTCCGAGGAAATAATGCAAGCGCTTTTATAACCTCGAATTCTGCGTTATTCGGCATATATCCGTGGGGCAATTGAATTTTTTGACCGCTCTTTTCAATCACCGAATTCGCCCGCGCACAGGTATACTGGACATACACGCTTGTTTCACCCTCAAAGCTCAAAACCTTATCGTATGAAAAGGTGATATCCTTTATTTTGTTATTATATAATGCACCGAAAATTACTGCGCCCAACCCGACAGTTTCGGCGATTTCGGATTTATTTTCAAGCGCAGAATTCTTTTCCGCTATAACGGAGTAAGCCTTTTCCACACATTTTGAAATTACGTCTTCAAGCCAGACGACCTTGCCTTTTCTTGTTGACATAGCGCCGTCTTCAAGAGAAACCATGCCGTACGCCACGTGAACCAAATCTTTCGCCCACGGCTTGCCCATAAGCTCGAGCACCTTAAAAATCTGTTTAAAATGAAGATTTTGCTGATATGCAACGACATAAAGGCATTTATAAAAATCATAAGTGTTTTTACGATACGTTGCCGCCGCCAAATCCCTTGTGGCGTAAAGCGACGCTCCGTCCGAACGTAAAATAAGACAAGGCGGCATGCCGTAAGGCTCAAGATCCACAATCTGCGCCCCCTCGCTTTCTTTTAACAAATTTTTACGCTTCAACTCATCTATAACGGGTTGCATTTTATCGGTATAAAAGCGTTCGCCGGCATAACTGTCAAAAGTTATATTCAGTTTATCATATATTGTTTTAACATATTCGAGAGTGAGTGATTTAAACCACTCGAAAAGCTCGTTAGCCTCTTTATCTCCGCTTTCGATAAGGCGGAAATATTCGCGGGCTTCCGCTTCCATATTTTCGTCGGCTTCCTCGTTAAACCGCACATAAAGCGCGTTTATTGCGTGTATGCCGCCCTTTTGCACCTCTTCTTTTACTCCCCATTTCTTATAAGCGCAAATAAGCTTTCCGAACTGAGTTCCGTAATCGCCGAGATGGTTTATCCCTACAACGTTATATCCCAGACAGGCGTAAATTTTATAGAGCGCACCGCCGATTACGGTAGTAGAAAGGTGCCCGATATGAAACGGTTTTGCTATATTTACAGACGAATAGTCAATACAGACAGTCTTGCCTTTTCCCTCTTCCGACGAGCCGTAATTATCCCCGCGTTCAAGAATTTCAGAAATTACGTTTTGGGCAAGCCCGATTTTATTGATTTTAAAATTGAGATATCCGTTTACGGCACTGACCTCGCTTATCACACTGTCGCAAACAAATTCGTTTTTGAGCTCTTCAGCAATCTGAACGGGGCTTTTACGAAAAATCTTTGCAAGCTTAAAACAGGGCAATGCGTAATCGCCCATTTCGGAATTTGGCGGCAAAGCAATATCGCTTGCCGCTATTCCGTCAACGTTAAGTTTTTCGGCTATATATACACGGTAATCCATACGGATATTTTAGCACAGCAGTAAAAATTTGGCAACTTTACCGCCTATTCGTTTTGATTATTTTACATTTTATATTATAATCTAATAGAAAACACATCAGAGGTTTAATTATGAAATTAGGAGTTGTAGGGTTGCCTAACGTAGGCAAATCAACGCTTTTCAACGCAATAACACACGCAGGCGCGGAAGCTGCAAATTATCCATTTTGCACAATAGAACCCAACGTCGGAGTAGTTGCGGTTCCCGATGAAAGGCTGGACAAGCTGGCGGCTTTATATTCAAGCAAAAAGATTACCCCGGCGATAGTAGAATTCGTAGATATCGCGGGACTTGTAAAGGGTGCTTCCAAGGGCGAGGGACTTGGAAATAAATTTCTTTCTCACGTGCGTGAATGTGACGCAATAGTTCACGTTGTGCGTTGCTTCGAGGACGGCAACATTACACACGTAAACAATAAAATAGACCCTGTAGCGGATATTCAGACTATAACACTCGAATTGATTTTATCCGATATCGAAGCTGTTAATAAACGTCAAGACCGCATCAGAAACGTAGCGCGCGGCGGCGCCAATAAAGAAGCGGCATTCGAGTACGCTATTCTTGAAAGGCTTGAAAAGTTTTTATCGGAAGAAAAACCCGCAAGATTGTTCGAGTATTCCGAAGATGAAAAGCCGTTCATCGAAAATTTATTTTTGCTCACCGCAAAGCCCATTATATATGCGGCAAACATATCCGAATTCGACATGGGCAAAGACGAAAATGAAATACCTCTCGTTTGCACGGTTAAAGAGTTCGCTGCAAAAGAGGGCAGCGAAGTTTTGGTAATCTGCGCAAAGACCGAAGAGGAATTATCGCAAATGCCGCAAGAAGAAAGCTCTATGTTTTTACAGGAATTGGGGCTTGAAGAAAGCGGACTTAACCGGCTTATAAAAAAGAGCTATGCTCTTCTTGGACTTATTTCTTATCTCACTGCGGGTGAAAAGGAAACACGCGCGTGGACTATTGTAAACGGAACAAAAGCGCCGCAAGCCGCGGGAAAAATACACAGCGATTTTGAAAAAGGGTTTATCCGCGCTGAAGTGGTTGACTGGCAAATACTTTTAGATTGCAACGGTTATAACGGCGCACGGGAAAAAGGTAAAGTGCGCTCAGAAGGAAAAGAATACGTTATAAAAGACGGTGACGTAGTCCTCTTCCGCTTCAACGTTTAAACAACAAAAAAATCCCCCCGCGCCTGTGTCACGGGGGGTGATTTTTATTATTTAGATAAAATTTCGAGTTTAACCTCGTCTTCGGAATCTACCGATATAAAGCCGATATCGGCTTTGCGGATATAACTTACGCCGTCTGCCGCGCCGTCCGAGTTGATTATAGAAATTTTTATTACGCCTTCGAAAACTTCATTTACAAAACCGCTTATCATAGTATCGTTGACAGTTTCAACTGTACATATTTTTCTGCCCTTTACCAAATAATCAAGCATCTGGTCCAAGACGGTTTTGTCGGTTATAGGAAATTCGCGGTGGGTACAGTTATAAAAAGGCATCAGCTTTTTTATTTTACCGAGATATATGGAATCTACCTGAACCATATCTACATCGTCTATAAGCCGACAAGAAAAACCATCCCATCGCCCGTCGGGAGTAACGGCCTCCAAAAGATAAAACTCATCGTCGTAGTCCAAGCAAAAGCCAACGCAAAATCTTCCTCTGCCTTCTGCGCTGTGAAACTCGGCAAGTGCGCGCTCGTTTTTAAGCTGTTTTAAAATATTAATCATAAATGCTATTATATCATGACTTTTTCGGTTGTCAAGCATAAATAAAAGCCCGACGTTAAAAGCGCCGGGCTTAATTAATTATTTAATTACTTCAATTCTGCAAAGTATTTAATTGTTCTTACCATCTGTGAAGTGTAAGAATTTTCGTTATCGTACCAGCTTACAACCTTTACAAGAGTCGTGCCGTCGCCGAGGGGCATGCACTTCGTCTGGGTAGCATCGAAGAGCGAACCATAGGTCATGCCAACAACGTCGGAAGATACGATTTCTTCTTCCGTATAGCCATAGGATGCGGAAGCGGCAGCTTTCATTGCGTCGTTTACAGCTTTTGCATCGATTTCCCCTTCACAAACAGCTATAAGCTGTGTAAGCGATCCGGTGGGAACGGGAACGCGCTGAGCGCATCCGTCCAAAACGCCGTTGAGTTCGGGAATAACAAGACCGATTGCCTTAGCCGCGCCGGTGGAGTTAGGCACGATATTAACGGCTGCAGCTCTTGCTCTTCTCAAATCGCCTTTACGGTGAGGACCGTCAAGAACCATCTGGTCGCCGGTATATGCGTGAATCGTGGTCATATAACCTTTTTTGATTTTGCAAAGCTTATTGAGGCTGTCCGCCATAGGAGCAAGACAGTTAGTGGTGCAGCTTGCCGCGGAAATAACGGTATCAGAAGCTTTCAAAGTTTTTTCGTTTACGCTGTAAACAACTGTGGGCAAGTCATTGCCTGCGGGAGCGGAAATAACGCATTTTTTTGCGCCGGCCGTAATGTGGGCGGAAGCCTTTTCTTTTGAGCAATAGAAGCCCGTGCATTCCAACACAACGTCTACCTCATGCTTTTTCCAAGGAAGATTAGCAGCGTCTTTTTCGGCATAAATTTTAATCGTTTTGCCGTTAACGGTGATGCTGTCTTCGCCCGCAACAACGGAATCGCAGTACTTATATCTGCCCTGTGCAGAATCGTATTTAAGAAGATGAGCAAGCATTTTGGGGCTTGTCAAGTCGTTGATTGCTACGATTTCGTAACCTTCTGCATCGAACATTTGTCTGAACGCGAGACGGCCGATACGTCCGAATCCGTTGATTGCAACTTTTACATTTGCCATAAAAATAAATTCCTCCGAATTTTTAATCTATTTGATATATAAACAAAAATATACCCGTTAAAACTTAAAAAGTATATTTTTACTTAATCAACATTGACTGAAGCGCGTCGAAATCAAAAATAACATTGCATTTTTTAGCAATCTCGTCCTTTTCTACCCCTAACTCGCTTTCAACCGCCGCATTGCGCTCTTTAAGCTCGGCAATTTTACCGTAAATCCTTTCCGTTTCGGAATAAATGTGCGAATAAATTATTTGCTTATCTTCCGCAGTCATTTTATTCGTGGCAACGCTGTATTCCATCGTATACGCCATAATCACGTTCAAACGAATATTACCGCCACCGTCCACCGTACCATTCGCTACGAGAACATATCCAAGAGTAAAATCGAAAAAGTCGTACTCGAATTTTGAAATACTACCGTCGTTTTTATAGTGAAGATTAAGCGTGGTAACGCCCATACCGCCGTTATCGTCGCAATAATATTCAAGCTCAGTATCTACGTTTTCGCTCGTGCTGCCGGAAATATGGCTGTGTTCGCAATAAATTCTGCCGGTATCCAAATCCGCACCGGGAAAACTCGCCTTAGTGGGCAAAACTTTCTTAAACCACCACTGTGCTACCCCGCCGAGATTTACCCCCTCAAGATCTAATCCGTCGTAAGTAAATTCATAAGTATTTATCAGGGAACCCAATTCATACTCGTTTAAAATAGCAGTCTGCACCTGCATATAAGTAAAAATATCCGTAACGTAGCTGTTTAAAGAAGTTTTACTTGAAGGTTGATCAGTATAATATTTTTTTATAATTTCTTTTACGGTTTCAGCCGTCACCGACCGGGTAACAGCTTTATTAACCGATGCACGGCTGACTTCATGCGCACCGTACGCCACATCGTCCCCGAAAAGTCCGCCTTTGCGTTCGCTTGCCGCGTAAATTTCGCCGTACAGCTCCTGCGCCCTTGCTAACTGAGCGGTATACTTCGTAGCGTCAGGTTTCGGTTCGGGCTCCGGCTTAGGATCCGGATCAGGTTCGGGTTTAGGGTCAGGTTCGGGCAACACCGCGGAAGGCGGATTTTCGCCGTCAGTTTGGTCGGATTCGCTGCAAGCGGCACAAACACACAAACCGCAACAAGCAACGAAAGCCGTTAATAATGCTAAAAATCTTTTCATTTATCCCCTTTAGCGAAACAATAAACAGTCTTATCGTATCGCATTTTCATACGTATGATATTATACATCAAATAATTATCAATGGCAATAACTTTTGCATAAAATTTAAAATTTTTTGAATTACGCTTGAATTTTACACGCGCTTGCATTATAATAAAAACGGTAAAAATTTTTATAATCAGGAGATAAATTATGACATTGGTTTCCGCAAAGGAAATGCTTGAAAAGGCAAGAGAAGGCAAATACGCCGTAGGTCAGTTCAACATCAACAACTTAGAATGGACAAAATCCATTTTGCAAACGGCGCAGGAGCTTAATTCCCCCGTTATTCTCGGCGTTTCCGAGGGTGCGGGCAAATATATGACCGGTTTTAAAACTGTAGCCGATATGGTTAAGGCTATGATCGAGGAAATGAAAATTACCGTTCCCGTTGCCCTGCATCTTGACCACGGTACATATGAAGGCTGCTATAAATGCATAGAAGCCGGATTCTCTTCTATAATGTTTGACGGCTCGCATTTCCCTATTGAAGAAAACGTGGAAAAGACGAAAGAGCTTGTTGCCGTTTGCAAGAAAAAAGGATTGAGCCTTGAAGCCGAAGTCGGCGCAATCGGCGGCGAAGAAGACGGCGTTATCGGTAAAGGCGAGTGCGCAGACCCCGACGAATGCAAAAAAATCGCGGATTTGGGCGTTACCATGCTTGCTGCGGGCATAGGCAATATTCACGGCAAATACCCCGCTGATTGGGCGGGCTTGAGCTTTGAAACTTTGGAAGCGGTTAAAAACAAAGTCGGCAAAATGCCCCTTGTTCTCCACGGCGGCACGGGTATTCCCACCGATATGATAAAAAAGGCAATCTCTTTGGGCGTTGCCAAAATCAACGTAAATACTGAATGCCAGCTTGCTTTCCAGGAAGCTACGAGAAAATATATCGAAGAAGGCAAAGATTTAATCGGCAAAGGTTTTGACCCCCGCAAGCTGCTTGCACCCGGTTCGCAGGCAATCAAAGATACCGTTAAAGAAAAAATGGAAATCTTCGGAAGCATCGGCAAAGCGTAAACAAAATATTAACCTCCCTTTTCGGGAGGTTTATTTTTTTTGAATTTGCACAAAATTATTGCTATGAAAAGAAAATTACCGTTTATAGCAATTGTGTTTATACTTATACTTTGTATGCTGCCCGCATGCGAAATTTCGGCAAGCGGTTCGCTGAAATCCTTAACTAAACCTTATATAGCCGAATACGTTTGCACCGACGCGCGACTGGGCGAAGAAAACTTACTAGATAAATACGAGTTTATAAAAATAACACTTTTAGACTCAAAAGAACTCGAAGTGAGCTTCAAACCTAAAGGCGGTGAAAAAAGAGCTTTCAAAGGAAATTATTCCGTCGACGGAGAAACCCGCGAATTTACGGGGAAAATCGGTATTTTCGGAGTAACGTTTAAAGAAACGGCAAAAATAGAAAACGGCAAATTTACGATAACCAAAAATATTCTTTCAAAAACTTTGGTTATGAAATTTGAAATGAAATAACAATATAAAAACGATTTGCCTAAAATTAGGCAAATCGTTTTTTACTATTCGGGTTTATAGTTACCCGTTATCTCTTCCATTCCTTCTTTTTCAACGGTTTGAAATACGCTGTCTTCGGCAAAGGCTGCCTCTGATTTTATGACGTCGTCTATGGTCATCTGCCCGTCGGGACGTTGACGCGAATCAAGCAGCTTTTCCGTTTCTTCGTCGTAAACGGCGCAATCGTATTCCATTTTTGAAAGATTTTTATCAGCGTACATTTTTGCAAGCTCTTCGGCCTTTGCCTCTTCCTTTCTCTTTTTAAGAAAGTAAACGACAATATAGGCAACAAGCGTTGCGATAAAAATTCCGCTGCAAATAATAAGCAATATAAATTTTGTTTCCATATATTTATTATTATAAAGGCACGGAAAAATTATGTCAAGTTTATTCGGCGGCAGCAGGTATAGCAAACGTTATCATTATTTTATAATGCTTGTTTTACATAATTTGCATTAAAAATAAATAATATATTATTGCTATGAAAAAAATTATGTTTTGCGGCGGCGGAAGCGCGGGGCACGTTATTCCCAATATCGCAATTATTGAAAGTGCGGAAAACATATTTTCCTCTTGTTATACAGGAACAGACGGTATAGAAAAAAGGATTTGCGCGGAAAACGGAGTAGAATTTCATGAATGTGCGGCAGTAAAGCTTGTGCGCGGCAAATTTTTGTGCAACCTTGCACTTCCGTTCAAGCTGATTAAAAGCGTGAAAGAAGCCCGCGCGATTTTAGACATCGTAAAGCCCGACCTTATATTTTGCAAAGGCGGATACGCATGCGTTCCCCCCGCCATAGCGGCAAAAAAATGCGGAATACCCGTTATTACACACGAATCAGACGTCAGCGCGGGGCTGGCAAATAAATTTATCTCCCGCCGCTGTAAAAAGGTTTTAACAGCATTCCCCCAAACCGCAAAAGCTTTTGACCGAGGGATATATACTGGCACGCCTATGCGTTCAAGTATCTTTAACCGAGATAAAGCCGAAGCCCGAAAATATTTCGGTTTGGACATGCGCCCCACCCTTGTTATTTTAGGCGGAGGGAACGGTTCTCAAAAAATAAATTCCCATATACGTAAAATCGCGCCTAAGGTTTGCAAGGATTTCAATATTTTACATGTTTGCGGCAAAGGAAATATTGCCGCGGCAAATATATACGGCTATAAGCAAATTGAATTCGAAAACGATATGGGGCTGGTTTATGCATGTGCGGATGCCGCCGTTTCCAGATGCGGTTCGAATACTGCCAACGAACTGATTGCTTTGAAAATCCCCACGTTATTTATTCCTTTGGAAAATAAACGCAGCCGAGGCGACCAGATTAAAAACGCCGAATACTTTTATTCTGCCGGTCTTTGCAGGGTTTTAAAAGAAAAATCTTTGGAAGACGGTCGGCTGATTGAAAATATTTACAGCTTAATAAACGACAAAGAGTTGAAAAAAGCACTTGACGCAAGCTCGGTCAAGTGCGGAAACGATAAGATAATAAAAGAAATAATGTTGACGTTACAATCCCGTAAATAATTAAAAGCCGATTAACCCGTAGCTTTCGAGTACTATTTTTACTGCAATAAGTATAAGCACTGCGCCGCCTATAATTTCCGCGACGCTTGCTTTTTTTCTGAACAGCTTACCTACTTTTATTCCAAAGACAACCCCTGCAAGTGAAATAATAAAGGTTGTCAAACCAATAATCAGCACGCTGCACCACGCCCAAAGCTGAACATTATCCGCGCCGCCGAGCATTGTGTTTAAGCTGAACCCCACCGCGAGCGCGTCAATACTTGTGGCAACTCCTTGGATAAGAACCTCCGTAATCGAAAACTTTTTAGGAGTAACCTCTTTCTCTTCGGAACGAAGTTCTTTTATACCGTCTAAAATCATTTTACCGCCGATAATCAGAAGTATTGCGAAAGCTATCCAATGGTCAAAGGCTTCGATATATTGCATAAACGCCATACCGACGTAAAATCCGATAATCGGCATTAAAGCCTGAAAAAGCCCGAATGTGAGCGGCATTATTACAGCTTTGCGCTTTGTCAAATCCCGATAAACCATACCGTCGCAAATTGATACTGCAAACGCGTCCATCGAAAGAGAAATTCCAGTTAAAAAAACCGATAAAACAATTCCGAAAGTCATAATCGTATTATATCATACGTTTTACAAATTAGTAAAATAATTACAATATAGAAAAATTTATTAAATCCCGCGCAAAAAAATTTAATTTTGCACGGGATTTAATAGTCAAAACATATACAAAGTGTTTTATTAAAAAAACGTAACAAATACAGGTTTTCTATTTACGCAATTTTATATTACTGTTTTTCTATGCTTTGCTTTATTTATAAGTTCGTTTAAAGCAAGAAGCGCCTTATCGATAATCTTTCCGAAAGCAAACGCAAAAATCGCGCCGAAAATATTGTTCAGTATTCTGAACATAAGCGCCTGCCTTGCCCCTATTCTTGTAGCGGCTGCGGCAAGAGCGCTGAACGAATTCCACGCGGTCTGACCCTCGTACTTTCCGCTGAAAGCCGCCCCGAAACCACCGATTACTCCGATATAACTCCATAATTCTGCCGGAACAACAGTGCACGCAAAAAACAAAAGCATGCAACCTATTACGTTCGCTCTTATTCGGCTTTCCACACGCGGCTGAATATTACCCTGCGGTATAGTAACCGACATTGCCGCTATACCTGCCCAGGCGGGTTTCGGAGTTCCCGCAAGCGCAGCTATAAATAATGAAAACGATACACACAAAGCGATTTTAATTTGCCAACGGGTACGCTCGTTAGATAAGCTGAAATCGGTAAATAAAACTTTAAAACCGTTTGCAAATTTTGTTTTTCTGCGGTTACGGTAAAGCACCATAGCTGTTAAAGTAGCGCCCAAAGCAAGGCAAATTACCCGATTAAGATAAGATATACCGCTCACATCAGACCCATAGAGAAGCAAATAAGACAATATAAGCGTACAGTGATTACACCATCTTACGTTATGGCAACTGAGAATAACGATAAACAAAATCGAAGCGATATGTATTAAAAGGTCACAGCCGGTTGGAACTAAATGGGCAATTTTAGGACAAATTGCTAAGATTGCGAAAATTATGTAAATAGCCCCTACGGAATGAGTTGCATGTATGTCAAGGTCTGTAAACCTGAACACAGAAATTCCGAGCAACAAAACGAGCCCCGCTATACAGTTTTCAAAGCCGAAAACAATTCCGGAAAGTATAATTACCGCAGTGCTGAAAATAAGATTTAGTAAAACCTTAAATATAAAAATTAATATATGTACAAACTTATCTTTTGGTTTTTTGAACGAGGCGACGTATCTTTTTGAACCCGCCTGGTCAAGTTGTAATTCCTGATAAAAAGTCATTTGCAACCTTAATTATATTTTTTGTATAATAAATAAATTTAGCATAAAAACGACTTACTGTCAAATGAATACTATAC
>CAMWMZ010000044.1 GCA_947175485.1 uncultured Clostridia bacterium | reverse complement strand
AATTACCGGTGCGGGCAATATTGCGGGCTGTTACGTACTTGACGGAAAAATCATCCGCGGCGGAAAACTCAGAATTTACCGCGAGGATATTTTGATAGTAGAAGGAAACGTAAGGCAGCTCAAACGCTTTAAAGACGACGTTAAAGAAGTTGCCGCGGGCTTTGAATGCGGTTGCGCAATCGAAGGTTTCAACGATATAAAAATAGGCGATATTATAGAATGTTATCTCATAGAAGAGGTACAGGCGGTTTAAAATGAAGGGTATCAGAGGCGAACGCCTTGCGGGCGAATTCCAAAAGGAAATATACAGCGTTATTTCGGGGAAATTAAGATTTGAGTTTCCCGGTCTTTCGCCGGTAATCAGCGTTACGGAAGTTGACGTCGCGCCCGATTTAAAGAGCGCGAAGGTTTATATCAGCGTATTCGATACCGATAAAGAACGTCAACAGACAAGCTTTAATATCATAAAAGAAAACGCAGGGCTTATCCGCAGAGAATTGGCGCAGGTAATGCACATAAGAACTGTACCCGAGCTGCGCATTAAAAAAGACGAAAGTATGGAATACGGCGAAAAAATCGATAAGATTTTAAATTCGCTTGAAAGCAAAGATGAAAAATAACTCCTTGCAAGAAGTAATAGGAAAACTCGAAAAGGCTGAAAAAGTTGCAATCTTTTGCCATGTGCGCCCCGACGGTGACGCGCTCGGCAGCGGGCTTGCATTGTGTTTTGCGCTTAGAAACAGAGGTAAAAAAGCGTATTTTTGTCTTGAAGAACCCGCGCCCGAAAAATTTTGTTTTCTTCCTCAGATAAAAGAGGCGAAAACAGGTTTGCCGGATGTAGAGTTCGATACGATGATAAGTGTCGATTGTGCCGATTTGGTTCGCCTAGGCGCATTTGCAAAGATTTTTTCAAAGCATAAAGGCACAACCGTGAATATCGACCACCATATTACAAACGAAGCATTTGCAGGGGTCAATTATGTAAAGCAATGCACGGCAAGCTGTGAAATTGTAACGCAAATACTGCGTGTTGCCGGTTGGGAGGTAACAAGCGATATCGCTAACCTTCTTATGTTGGGGCTTATAACCGACAGCGGAAATTTCTCTCATATGGACGTATCTCCCGAAACCTACGAAACTGCGGCGTATCTAAGGGCTAACGGTGCGGACATGCATTTTATAAACTATAATATGTTCGGAAGACAGCCTAAGTCACGTGCGGTGCTTTACGGAGCTGTTATGAGTAAAATGCGGTTTGCTTTGGACGATAAGCTCGCAATGATTATAATAACGCTTGAAGATTTGGAAAAGTCCGGTGCGGATAAAAGCCTTACCGAAGGCTTTGTCGATTTTCCGCTTACTATCGACGGAGTGGAAGTTGCCGCTTCTTTAATGGAATATAAAAACGGACAATATAAAACGTCTTTAAGGAGTAAAGGAAAGGTAAACGTAAGCCAACTTGCGGCAACGTTTGGCGGCGGCGGACATGTCCTTGCCAGCGGCTGTATGCTTTTCGGTTCCTTGGAGGAAGTTATAGATAAGCTTACTTACGCGGTATATCAGTGCTTATGACAGGCTTTATAAATATAAACAAAGCGGCAGGCGCAAGCTCGGCGAAAGAGGTTTCAAAAATCAAAAAACTTACAGGGGTTCCTTGCGGTCATATGGGTACTCTTGACCCTATGGCTTCCGGCGTTTTGCCTGTTGCACTTGGAAACGCCGCGCGCCTGTTCGATTATTTTTTGGATAAGCATAAAAAGTATACGGCGGTTTTCCGGTTCGGCGTTGACAGCGATACCTTAGACAGCACCGGTAACGTTATGGAAAACGTCGGAACGGTGCCCGCAATTGATGAAATTAACGCGGTTTTGCACAACTTCAAAGGAGAAATTTTGCAGGTTCCGCCTAAGTACAGTGCAAAAAACGTATGCGGCAAGCGCGGTTATCAGCTTGCCCGCGCAGGGGTTGAGTTTGAACTCGCGCCTAAAAAAGTTAGTATTTACTCAATAGAATTAACCGAAAAAGCCAACGATTGTTTTACTTTTGAAATCGAATGCGGCGGAGGAACGTATATACGTTCTTTAGCCAGGGATATTGCAAGGTCTTTGGGTACGTGTGCGGTAATGTGCGCGTTAAAAAGAACGCAAAGCGGAATATTTACAATAGAAAATTCCGTTAAAAGCGAAGACCTTTCATATGAAAACATAAAAAATCACATTATTCCTACAGAAAGCGTTTTGCCGTACGGAGAGATTTTTCCCGATAAAAAAGACTCGCATAAACTTTTTAACGGCTTGTCAGTGTATAGCGAAAAGCCCGACGGCATATATAAAATTTATAAAGACGGCGCTTTTTACGGGATTGCCGAAGTAAAACAATCAATTTTAAAGGTGAGGACAAAACTATGTTAGAAATCGTAAAGTACAATGAAGACGAATATGCTTTTCCTTGTTTGCTTGTTTTAGGCTGTTTCGACGGTTTGCATACAGGGCACGCCGAACTGCTGAAAAAGGCTAAGCTGCAGGCTAAGATAAACGGTCTCGATTTGGGCGTTATGATGTTTGCCGACGGAAAGGGCGGTAAACAGCTTTATTCATTTGAAGAACGCATAAGCTTTCTTGAAGGCTATAACGTCAAATTTGTGCTTAAAATAGATTTCAACGATGCGTTCAAACAAATTAAACCGCTTGAGTTTCTTAACTGCATTGAAGAAAAGCTCAATGTAAAAGCTTATATGAGCGGTAAAGATTTCAAATTCGGGCAAGGGAAAAAGGGCAAAGCTTCAACCCTCAAAAGCTACGCCGAAGACGAGGAAAACGGAGTTTGGTATATGCCCGTGAAAGACGTTGTCTACGGTGAAGAAAAGGTAAGCACAACCCTTGTTAAAACAATGCTTGAAAATGGCGACGTTAAGTGCGCCAACGAGCTGCTTGGCAGAAATTACAGCGTAAGCGGCACGGTTGTTCACGGCGCCGACAGAGGGGCAAAGTTACTTGGTTACCCCACAATGAATATTACTTATCCCGATTATAAGTTTGAAGTAAAACAAGGCGTTTATAAAGTTAAATGTATCATAAGCGAAAGCGAGTATTACGGTATAGCAAATTACGGCGCCCGCCCTACTTTCGGTGAGGATAAACCCCTTCTTGAAGTATTTTTAAACGGCTTCGGCGGCGAAAATTACGATCAAACTGTTACAGTGGAATTTTTGCATTATATAAGAGATATCCAAAAATTCGAAACTCCGGAACAGCTTGCCGTACAGCTTTCAAAAGATTTGCATAGCCTTGACGCTGAGACGGAGCTGGCGGTAACAGAAGATATAAATGAAAGTGCGTCGGATATTAATTCAACGCAAGAAGTATCTATTATTGAAGAATCTCCCGTTGAAGATCAAACGGCGGAAACAGCTCCCGAAATAACCGAAAAGCAGTCCGCGGAGCAACCCGTTAACATAATACAAGAGGAACAGTCCGCGCAAGAAGCTTGCAATGAAGAAGTTCAGTTAGATGCCGTTTCCGATGAGTTTGAAGAAGAGCTTAACGAGCCCGTTGCAGAAGAGATTAAAGAAGCTATCGAAGATACCGAAGCAGTCGAAGAAACAGCTTTGCAATCATCTGAAGATAATGCTGATGTTTCGGAAGAAATTTTAGAAGAAAATAACACGGCAGAACAATCTGCGGAAGAGGAAACAAGTGATTAAGTTCGGTCCGAGCGGCAATTCGGCGGCGTTTTACAACTCGGGATTGAAACACAGTGAACAGTCCGCAAAATTCTGTAAGGATTTGGGGCTTGATTGTTTTGAATATTCTTTCGGCAGAGGCGTGCTTATGTCCGAAAGCAAGGCAATAAGCATAGGAGAAGCTTTCAAAGAACAAAATATTGAAATAAGCGTCCACGCACCCTATTTTATTAACTTTGCAAATCCCGACGACGAGGCCGCGCAAAAATCCTACGGATATGTTTTGCAAAGCGCAAAATTTTTGAAATTGATGGGCGGGCAGAGGGTAGTGTTTCACCCTGCGGCGCAAGGTAAAGCCTCTCGTGAAGATGCGGTATCCCGCACAGAGGACAGGCTTAAAATTCTGAGGGATTATATTTACCTTAACGGCTATGAAAACCTGAAATTCTGCCCCGAAACTATGGGCAAGCTTGCACAAATCGGCACTTTGGAAGAGGTCGTTAATTTCTGTAAAATCGATAACTGCTATATCCCCGCAATAGATTTCGGTCATATCAACGCGCGCGAGCAAGGCAGTTTGCGCACGGTGAATGATTATAAATCACGTCTTGAATATATGATTGCCGAACTCGGATATGAAAGGGTAAAGCATTTTCACGTGCATTTTTCAAAAATTATGTATGGCGGTAAAGGCGAAATTAAACATCTTACTTTTGAAGACGATAAATACGGGCCGGAATTCGAGCCGCTTGCGGCAGCTTTGAAAGAGCTTAAGCTCGAACCTTATATTGTCAGCGAAAGCGCAGGTACTCAATCCGACGACGCCGTTACTATGAAACGTATTTATAATAGTGTTGACATAAAAAATTAAATTTGATAAAATAAAAGCGTAATATGAGGCTGAAATGACGTTTACGAATGCAAAAAGAATATACGATGCTGTCGGAGCTGAGGCAGTTTTAACCGAACAGCCCGATTTAAGGCAATATCTTACGGGTATTTCAACGTCGTTCGGCTATGTCATAACCGATAAGCACGGCTCTGTTTTTTATACCGACAGCCGCTATCTTGAAGCTGCGTCGGCCGCGCTTGACGGAACGGAAATAAAAGTAAAACAGTTTGAAGGCGCGCTCAACGCACTTTTGAAAGATTATAAAGAAGTTGCCGTGCCTCTGTCCAAAACTTCTTATCCCGAATATAAAAAGCTTGTTGACGCAGGCTTGAAAGTTATTGACAGCGAGCCCGCGTTTACGGAATTAATGGCGGCAAAGCAGCCTTATGAAATAGAATTCATAAAAAAAGCTTGCGAAATTACCGATAAAGCTTTTTATGAATTGCTTCCGCGCATAAAAGAGGGAATGAGCGAAAACGAGGTTGCCGCCGAACTTGAATATCTGATGCGCAGATACGGGGCGAGCGGAACAAGCTTTCCCACGATAGTAGGCTTTGGCAAAAATTCAAGTATTCCGCATCATGAAACAGGCTTGGACAAGCTTAAATTCGGTGATATAATTCTGATAGATTTCGGGTGCAAATTCGGAGGATACTGTTCAGATTGCACCAGAACGGTTCTCTTCGGAGACGATAAACAACACGGAGAGTTTAAAAAAGCATATAATCACGTTTTAAAAGCGCATATGCTTGTCAAAGAAAACGTGACGGACGGAATCAGCGGACGTAAAGCCGACGCGTTTGCCCGCGATTATCTGAAAGATTGCGGGTTAGATAAATATTTCACACATTCGTTGGGGCACGGAATAGGAATAAACGTCCATGAGCGCCCGTATCTTTCGCCTAAAAGCGAAGGGGTTTTAAAAGAAAATATGGTTTTTTCCGATGAGCCCGGGGTATATTTTGAGGGCGATTTCGGAATAAGAATAGAAGATACAGTAACGATAAGCGGCGGAAAGGTTATAAGCCTTACCGATTCAGATAAAAAATTAACCGTATTATAAGGAGATAAAAAATGGCATCTATTTTAGCAGGCGATATCAGAAAGGGCGCAACCTTTGAATACAACGGCAAAGGCGTTTATACCGTAACCGAGTTTCAGCACGTAAAGCCAGGCAAAGGCGCGGCGTTTGTAAGAGCGACTCTCAAAAACGTTGTCACAGGTCAGGTTCTTTCGGACATTACTTTCAACCCCACGGCTAAACTTGAAACGGCTCAGGTTGAAACGAAAAAGATGACTTATTCATATACCGACGGCGAGTTCTATTATTTTATGGACCCCGATACGTTCGACATGATAACTTTAAACCTTTCCCAGGTTGAAGACGCTTTGAAATATATCAAAGAAAACGATATGGTAACCGTTAAATCGCTTAACGGCACGGCTTTTTCCGTTGAACCCGAAAACTTCGTAGAACTCAAAATTACCGAGTGCGAACCCGGAGTTAAGGGCAATACCGCAACCAACGCTATGAAAAACGCGGTTGTTGAAACAGGCGCAACCGTTCAGGTTCCCATGTTTGTTGAAGAAGGCGAAATTATCCGTATCGATACCCGCACAGGCGAGTATATGTCGCGCGTAGGTAAATAATGAAAGCCGTTATTCAGCGGGCGGGGCGCACAACCTTATCCGTTGAAAATAAAGTTATTTCCGAAATTTCTTCAGGGCTTGCCGTTTATCTCGGTATAAAAGCCGGTGATACCGAAGAGCAGGCACAGGCTATGGCAAAACGCATAGCCGCCTTACGTGTTTTTGAAGACGGTAACGGAAAGATGAATTTATCCGTCAAAGATATCGGCGGGGAAATTCTTCTTATTTCACAATTCACTTTATACGGTGACTGTTCTCATGGTAACCGCCCCAGCTTCACAAATGCGGAGCGCCCTGAAAAGGCAGAGCCGCTTTACGAATATGTTGCGGATCTATTGCGGGGCTACGGTATATTAGTCAAGCAAGGCGTTTTCGGCGCGGATATGAAGATACAACAATATAACGACGGCCCGGTTACAATTATATACGAAATTTAAAATACAGGGCGGGTAACTGCCCTGTTTAATATTATTATGAAAATAAAGTTTTTAGGTACCGGCGCAGCCGAGGGCGTTCCTGCAATGTTTTGCGGTTGTGCTTATTGCAATGCGATAAGAAAAGCAGGCAAAAAAGAATTCAGAACACGTACGCAGATTTTAATAGACGGCGTTCTCAGCGTCGATTTTCCGCCCGAAGCTTATGTGAATTCGCTCCGTTACGGTTATAATCTTACAAATTTGAAAAATATTCTGGTCACACATTCGCATCAGGACCATTTTTTTGCGCACGATTTTATTTTACGCGGATATAAGTACGCCGTAGTTGCCGAACCTGTTTTGGGTATTTATGGCAATTCCGCCGTTGCGGAAATTTTTAAAGAGTGTACGTCCCACGAAATGAAGCCAGAGGTTGCCGCTAATATAAAATTCAAAGAAATTCAACCGTATTCCGTTTTTAATATAGACGGATATAAAGTAATAGCAATTCCCGCAAACCACGGTAAAATCGAAGAATGTCTGCTATATTATATAGAAAAAAACGGCAAAGGTTATCTGCATTTGCACGACACGGGAATTATAAGCGATGAGGCGCTCGGTTTCCTTGCCGAAAACGGGGCAAAAGCACAAGCCGTCGCATATGATTGCACTTTTGTAGAAAATAGCGGCGGAGCAAGCGCCCGTCATATGGGAATAGATGACGTAATGCTTGTGAACGATAAGCTTTTAAATTTGGGAGTTATTGATTTCAAAACAAAAAAGATAATAACCCATTTTTCGCATAATGCAAACCCGACGCGCGCGCACCTCAAAAAAATCGAAAAGCAGTTCGGCGTAACTGCAGCCTTCGACGGTATGGAAATTAATCTGTAATGCATATTTTAAAACATTTTTTCACCGTATGCAGGCACCGCCGCGCCGTGCGCAGGCTTTGTTTCAAATGCGGGCTTATACGGCAAGGCTTAACGCACGATTTATCTAAGTTTTCCGCGGCGGAATTTTGGAGCGGAGCAAAATATTATCAGGGTTACCGCAGTCCGCAGGCAAAAGAAAGAGAGGTGTCTGGTTATTCCGCGGCGTGGTTGCACCACAAGGGCAGAAACAAACACCATTTTGAATACTGGACGGATTTTGCCGACGGAAAAAAGGTTTACGTTGAAATGCCTCCGAAATATCTTGCGGAAATGATTTGCGACCGCGTTGCCGCAAGTAAAATATATTTAAAAAACAAATATAACGACGGCTCCGCGCTTGAATATTTCGAAACAAAAACCGATAAAGCGGGTATGAATACGAAAACAGCCGAAGCACTGGAATATTTCCTTACTATGCTGAAAGATAAAGGTGAAAATTATACTTTTAAGCAATTAAAAACTTATATAAAACTAAGCAAAAAATAAAAGCGGCGGAAATCTTTCCGCCGCTTTTTGTTTTAAAGGCTTATTATTTTGTTCTTGCAATCTTCGTATTGTCGTTTTTGCGGTCTCTGAGTTCTTTTACGGGGTGTTCCTTATCTTGATAGCGGTAATCCTGCCCAAGCTTTTCTATTGCCTTTTTTATGACAAGGTGAGAAGCGTTCTTTTCCGGGTCGCCTGACATATACTTTTGGTAATTAAAATATCTGTGACTGTCGGGTATTTTTTTAATATCTTTATAATCATGCTTTTCGTTAGTATTATCGGCAGTCAAACAAACGGTTTCGCCCAAAACCTTTCTTACGTAGTCCTTATTGCCGCCAAGCTTTAAAAGCTGAGGGAATTCGCCGCTTCCGCAAACGCTTTCAAACGATTTGTTTTCAAATTTTTTCAACAGCTTAGCCGCAACTTTAAGGTGAGAAACTTCCATTTTGAAATGTTCTTCCCAGATTTTTTTGATATGGGCAACGCTTTCGTCCTGCCAAGCGGAATAGTAGAGCCAGCACTCGCAATATTCGTGCATTACCCATTGTTCGAGCCAGCTTAAATTGGGGTCTTTCAGGCTTTCGTATTGTGAAACGTGCGCTTCTTCAATCATTGCAATTTCCGCATATAACTTTCTGCCTATATCGTTTTTATACCACTGGGCGATGTTCATATAATAATTCATTGTTTGCTGTTCCGCAGCGGTAATAGTGCTTGCCACGAGCTTTGAATACAAATCGGCTTTTTGCGCGTTCATATGCGGTTTAATATCGTCTGCGGGATAGCGGTGCTCTGCAACGGTAGGACGTCCGGGCATTATTTCGGTAAACTTACCTACAAGCATATCCGCGTCCTCGTTTTTGTCTGTTTTCAAAAGATTTGCGTAACGGTAAAGGTGGTCAAAATCCTCTAAAAGCGCAAAATTCAAGGCTTTTATATTGTTTTCGTCTTTTTCGTGGCGTGCAAGCACGGCGGTAAGGTCGATTGCAAGTTGTTCGTATGCAATAGTGGTTTCCAGAATACTTTCGTTAATAGGCTTTAAACAGCTTATGCGTTTTTGCTGTTGTTGTTCCTGTCTGCGGACAACGGCAAGCGCCGCCAAAATTTCCGGCACGTCGCAATGCCTTGCAAACTGGTGCATAAACCATTGAGATTCGAATTCAGTGCCGTTCATCAATATTACGCGTGTTTTTGTATAAGGGGAAGTGGTCAATTTATTGTAGCTTTTCGGATACATCTTTTTCAAGGGTAAAAAGTTGTTTTCAAGCGATTTGCTCTTTTCTTTTATAGGGTTCATTTCAGTCCTCCGAATAAGTTTTTGCCGTTATCGACAAAATTTAACCGCTTTTTCACAAACATTTTACAATAGTCCCCATCGCCGTAATAGCGTAAATTTGACAATACTTTGCCCTTATAATATAATGTATAGCATATTTATTAAATCTTCAGGGAGTTTTATGCATGTGGTATGAAATACTTTACAGAGTGCTGAGCATAATTAACTATATAATTCTTATTCTTATAGCTTTGCCTCTGTTGTTGCAAATTCTCTATGTGGCGTTATCCTTTTTAAAAATGAAGACGTGGAAGAAAAGTGATAAGCAATGCCGTATCGCTTATCTTATCCCCGCGCATAATGAAGACGCTGTAATTTACGATACCGTCAAATCGATTATAGAAAAACAGCAATATCCGCGTGAAAAGTTCGACGTTTACGTCGTAGCCGATAACTGTACGGATAAAACTGCCGAGTTGGCGGAAAAGGCGGGGGCAATCGTGCTTATTCACAACGACCCTGATCCCGCACACCACATGGCGCTTTATCCTTTAAAATACGGTATTGACCATATTATCAATTTGGAAGAAAACCCCTATGATTTGGTAATCCACCTCGACGCGGACAACCATATCAACGACGTGTTCTCTCAAAAAATGAACGATGCTTTTCAGGCGGGGGTTGAATTTGCCCGCCCTTACGAAGGCGCGCTCAACTCAACGCAAAACTTTTACACAAAGGCTTGTTCGTTGTTTTACGCGTTCGATTCCCGCTTCGGCAGCCGCGTCAGGGAAAGATTGCACCTTTCCGCTCACGTGGACGGCGCGGGCGCGACTATGAGCGTAAATCTGTTAAAGCGCACGGGCGGCTATGACGTAACCTCTATGACGGACGACGCGGAGTTCAGCTTAAAACGCATGCTTGAAGGCGTGAAGGGGCACTTTGTAGAAGAGGCTATAGTTTATCAGGATTCTCCCTCGTCGTTCAAAGATACGATGAACCGAAACAGGCGCATAGGCGGCGGGGTAATGGATTTAATGAAGTCCCGCTTCGGCGAAATAGTAAGAACGTTTTTCAAAACGGGCAATATGTCGCTTATGGAAATGCTTTCAATGTATATGCTTAATTTCCTTAACGTACTAATCGCAATCTGGATACCTTCGTTTTACCTTTACCATTTCCTTTACACCTGGTATGCGGGGCACGGCGCGTTGGTTCTTACATTGTATACGGCGGAATATTATCAGGCGCTTTTCTGGAATACGATAATAATAGGCGGCAGCATACTAATAGCCCTGTTTATATTCTTCGGCTATATACAGGCGGCGATACTCGTTGTAAGCGATTATAAAAAGCTCGGCGCGCAAAAACGCAGTCAACTCGTCTCGGCAGTGTTTATGTTTCCTGCATTTCTGATAATTTATATGATAACGCTTTGCGCCGGCGCAATTTCCAAGCCCAAAAAGTGGGGAAGCGCCAAGAGAAACGTATAAGAGGTCAATTTGGATAATATTGCATTAAAAATCGACAATCTCGTAAAGTCTTACGGCGAAGTTAAAGCTGTTAACGGAATTTCTTTTGAAGTGGCAAAAGGCTCTCTTTTTGCATTTTTGGGAATAAACGGTGCAGGTAAGTCCACTACGATTAATATAATTTGTTCTATTTTGCAAAAGGACGGCGGAAAAATTTTTGTAAGCGGTAAAGATCTGGACGAAAAGCCTTCGGAAATCAAACGCGATATAGGAATTGTTTTTCAAACCAGCGTTCTCGATAAAGAACTTACGGTAAAACAAAATCTTGAGATACGTACGTCCTTTTATGGGCTTTCAAAAGAAGAAAAAAAGCGCAATATAGCCGAAATTATAGAATTGTTGGATTTGCAGCCTATTTTAAATCGCATTGTCGGGAAACTCAGCGGCGGGCAGATGCGCAGGGTGGACATAGCACGTGCAATGGTTCACCGTCCTAAATTATTGATTTTGGACGAGCCCACAACAGGACTTGACCCTAAAACGAGAATAAACGTGTGGGCACTCATAGATAAAATCAGGCAAGAAACGGGAATGACCGTATTTTTAACTACGCACTATCTTGAAGAGGCGGAAAAAGCGACCGACGTGGTGATTATGGATAAAGGCAATATTATCGCCCACGGCACGCCTAACGAACTGAAAAATAAATACAGCTCAGACAGCTTGTACGCTTATATGGACAGCAGTTTAGAGTTTGAAAAAAAGCTTTCAAACGGCAAAATTAAATTCGATTATAATCCTGAACGCGGTGCATACAGAATCAGCGTTGCGAATACCGATGAGGCAAAACAGCTCCTTGCGGATTTCGGCGGATATCTGAACGATATAGAGCTTGTTAAGGGCAATATGGACGACGTCTTTCTTAATGTAACGGGTAAAGACATAAAAATTCTCGGAGAAAGTGAAAATGACTGAAAATACGGCGGTTAAACAATGCGGGCTGTTTTTTCAGCTTGTAAAAAGACACATTTTGGTGTTTTTCAGAAATAAACTCAGAATATTTTTCACGTTAATGGTTCCTTTTATCATTTTTGTGATTTATATTTTGTTTTTGCGCGATTTGGAATTAAGCAGTGTAAGTTCTGTGCTTGCGGATTTGGCGGAAAAGCATAACAACCCTGAAATTAAGGCGCTTTCCGCAAATGCGGAATTTATGAAAAAGGTTGAAACTTTAATTGACAGTTGGATGTTAAGCGGAATAATCGCAATCTCAACAATGACGGTTTCTCTTCAAACGAATACAATGATTGTAGCCGACAAAGAAACGGGGGTAAATAAAGACTTTACTTCATCGCCGATTAACCGCAGTTTGCTTATAGGCAGTTATTTTTTGTTTAACTTTATAGTAACGCTTTCGGTTTGTTTTATGTTTTTGCTTGCTTGCTTTATTTATCTTGCATGTATGGGCGAATTTTGTATAACGTTTACCGATTTTTTGGCAATGGTAGGGATACTTGCGTTTTCTTCGTGCGTTTCGGTGCTTTTAACTATATTTATTTGTTCGTTTGTATCGCGTGACGCAACAATGGCAAGTATTAATACAATTTTTTCAACCGCAATAGGCTTTTTGATAGGCGCTTATATGCCTATGGCAATGCTGCCTGAGTTTGCGCGTAATTTCTGCATGTTTGTGCCGGGAACTTTTTCTTGTTCGCTTTTAAGATATTCTTTTATGGCTACGCCGCTTGCCGATTTAACGGCGTATACCAACGATGTTTTGCAGATTGCGGGCGGAAGCGAAATAATGAGCGGACTTTCCGCAAATTTCGGCTATAAAATGGAGTTTTTCGGTATATCTTTAGAACCATGGGCTCAGGCTCTCGGACAATTGATATTTACTGTTGTGTTGATTGCCGCAAACGTTCTTGCAGGTAAAAATATAGTCAAAACTGTAGGCGGCGCAGGTAAAAAGCTTAAAACTAAAAAAAATAAATAAAAGAGGGCGTAAAGCCCTCTTTTTGGAGCAGGTGACGGGAGTCGGACCCGCCGAAATCAGCTTGGGAAGCTGACGCCATACCGCTAGGCGACACCTGCATTCAATTCTCTGTAACTAATATAACACAAACACAGCGAAAAGAAAAGCAAAATTTATTCCTTTTTTGATTAAAATTTAAAGCCGAAGGTAAAAATCATTACGGAGGCTATAATGAACCCTATTAAAGAGAAATCAAAAAGTTTAGAAAACAGTTTTTTACCGCTGAAAAAAATGTACCCCAAAAGCTACAATAAGGATAAAACTTCC